>JAATGQ010000069.1 GCA_015654595.1 Chitinophagales bacterium
GGTTTATGAAATATCTGGCGCCGGAAAAACTGCTTGCTCTTTACGGCACGATCAATACGATCCTGATGGTTATTGTAGTGATGCGTATTGGTTGGATAAGTGTTGTTGCTTTGTTCTCGTGCTATTTTTTTATGTCCATCATGTTCCCGACCATCTTCGCCCTTGGTCTTCGCGATCTTGGACCGCTGACCAAGAAAGCGGCTTCTTTCCTGGTGATGGCGGTGGCCGGCGGCGCCTTCTGCCCTCCGCTGATGGGGGCGGTCGGCGACAACTATGGCATGAGTATAGCCTTTCTGATCCCGATGGTTTGTTTTGCATTTATCGGCTGGTATGCGATGGTAGGAATGAAGTATAAAAGCTCAGCAGCAATAAAGAATGAACCTGCATTTACAAAATAAGATCATTTGTATAACCGACAACGGCGATCTGTTAGTTTCGATCATCGCCTGGGTATTGGAGCGGGAAGGCGCGATACCCTGCCGCGTCTTCCTGGACCACCCGAAACAGCGGATCAAGGAAACAGTCGAACGCTATGGACAAATCGATGGCCTGGTCAATACACTGGCGCCCGATAAACCCGTCAGCCTTGAACATGGAGGATATGACGCTTTTGTCGGTTGTCTGAAAGATAATGTAGTGTCTACTTACCTTGTAACACAGGCTGCAATACCCTACCTGCAACGGCGGGAAGGAGCCATCGTAAACCTTATCTCCTGTGTCGCAGAGACGGGCCAGGGAAACGCTTCGGGTTATGCTGCAGCATGCGGCGGTCGTATCGGGTTAACGACAGCCTGGGCAGAAGAGCTGGCCCCTCTGGGGATTCGTGTCAATGGCATTATGCTATCATATGAGAATGCCCCCTTCGAGAACCGGGAGACGACTTCTCAGGAAATTGCCGACGCAGTTACCTATCTTTTATCCTATGTTGCAATGGGAGTACAGGGAGAGTTATTCTATGTAGATGGCGGTTATGTGCACCTTGCGCGTGAGATAGGCGGGACCACTTAAGTTACCTGTAAATTTTCTGTTTACTTTTTATCAAAGACGAAGGGACCTGAAGCGTTACGCTATTTTCGGTTGTAAATTAAACCGGTCAAATACCAGTAAACATTGAACCTTATCCTTCGTTATGAAATTCGATTTATTTTTTTCCATCGTTTTGGGAATCCTCCTGTCAATGGTAGTGAGCAAAGTCGTTTACTACGGATTCACTCCAAATTATGCTGCTGATATCTTCTCGAAAAAGACCTTCAATGAAAGATTTGATCATGATGTTTACAAGTATCGGATTCTTTCTAAATATTTATTGTTTAAGGTAGACGAACAGCTAGGTAAAGATGGTATGCCCGCATGGCTGGGAGATCAAAGACTCGAAGTAAATACAAAGTACGCATCGCTTCGGTTTTACATGGCTTTTTACGATCTCAATGCTGCTTTTCTGATATTGACGTCCATTATGACTGCCCTTCTGCTTTATCTTCCAGGCAGCTTTAATTTTTCTACGGCAGAGAAAAATTTAATCTTATTTTTTGTTCCGGTTATTATAGGGTTGTCGGAGTTTACCGTCTGTTGTTATGACGTGTCTAGTTATTTTTTTCAACTCCTAATACTTTATATCTTTCTTCGATGGTCGTCAACCCGATTCTGGATTACAATTACGGTGATCGCGATACTCATAATTTTATCCACCCTTAATCGCGAGTCGTCTGCTCTTTCTGTATCGATGATGACGATTTTATTATGCACTCGATTTGGTGTCAATCGACGTTCCATCACTGCCTTCGCTTTGATAACGGTTGCCTATTTACTGACTTATATCGCTCTGCGTGTGTTTATCAAAGATCCCAGCCATATGCGGATCATCAATCTTCAGGCTGGGCAGCTGTTAATTGATACTAATTTTATTGGGCTGCTTTTCTGGGGGCTGTTCTTTTATCTGCCATGGTCCATGAGCGATCGATTGGAGAATAGATATCTTATCCTGGGGTTTTACGTTCTGAGTCTGCCCTATATTTATACTTGCCTGGTGGCTGGAGTACTTTGGGAGATTCGTCTTTTTGTTCCGTTGTTTCTCGGCGCGCTGTTTTTAAGTAAGCTGGACACGGCTTCACAGGTTGTACAGCTCTCGACGCTTCGTCTGCGTCTCTTACGCAGGGAATTAAAATAATTTCCGGCTCCAATTTGTAACTCTTGTCTTTAGTACGATGGCACCTTATCATTATGGCAGGAGAGGACTATTGCCTTGCTTATTCCTGCTGCTGACACTGTCCGCTATAGGACAGGAGACTCTTATTCATGGAAGAGTTCGGCACTGGAATGGCAATGACTGGCTCGGACAGGCATCCGTTCTTTTGGTGACCTCTGATTCGACAATGCTGACATGCGTAAGAACCCAGAAAGATGGTAGATTTTCAATCCAAAGAGCAGCGAAGGACAGCGTGCTCATCCTGATAATTACCCATCCTGCGGCTGATCCTTATATAAGGAACTTAGTTGTAGGGACCGGACCGGTTGATCTAGGCACCTTGCAAATGTCTCCGCCTGTCGAGGCGATGGCTGCAGTAGTCGTTACTTCCACGGAGATAAGACCGCATTTAAAAGGCGATACTTTGGAGTTCAATACAAGAAATATCCGGCTAAACCAGAATGCGAATGCGGAAGACTTGTTAAAAGGTCTCCCAGGTGTTACAGTGGATCAGAATGGCAATATTTATGTCCATGGACAGAAAGTAGACCATCTGTTGATCGATGGAGAAGACTTTTTTAGCGGTCAATCACGAATAGCCACAAAAAGCCTTACCGCGGATATGATCGCAAAAGTGCAGCTCTTTAACAAAAAGTCGGATAGGGCCACCTTTACCGGAGTAGATGATGGCAGCCAGGAAAGAACATTAAACCTGCAGCTGAAAAACGAACGAAAAGGCGGCTATTTTGGAAATATTGCCTACGGCGGCAATGACCAGGGGTTCTACAATACCGGCGGTATGATTGCCTCCTTCAAAGACAAAAGACAAATAGCCTTGCTTGGCTTGGCAGATAATACCGGCCCGGCAAGCGTCAATTCTGCCGGGCTGGCCGAAGGAGGATTGGCTGCTGCAGGACCTCCTGCGGACCCAATGGGGGCTTCAGCCGGCGTCGGTATACCAGAAATTGCTTCAGCCGGCGCTCATTATGCCGACCGCTGGGGAGACGATGCACAGCATGCCGTAGGCAACTATCAGTATGGACATGTGATAACAAGGCCTTGGACAAGCTCAGTCAGCATTCAAAATCTGGTCGATACCGCCTATCTGCAAAAGCAAAAGAGTAGTTCATACAATCAAGGAACACAGCAGACTTTTAACGGACAGTATGATGTGAACCTGGATTCGCTGCACACGACTCTGATTTCCGCAGCAGGCAATATTGGGGCAGGGAATAACCAGCTCTATGGCGTCGACAGCAGCGGTTTTAATCAAACGCTGGTGAACAGCAGCCAGCGGAGTATCCGGTCCTCGGTCGATAACAAGAGTTTTATTGCGAATATCTTTTTTCGGATACAAAGCGCAAAAAATAAAGGACGCAGCCTGTCCATCGCTACTGACATGAATTCTTCCAGCAGCAAAGCTGATGGGTATCTCTATCAATCCAACCGCTTCTATTCTTCCAATGGTAGCATATCAGGCACTGACACCGTCGATCAGCGAAAAGTGCTTGACAATTCTGCGGCAGGATGGAATGGAATGTTATTCTTCAGCCAGCATTTAAAGGGCAATGCCCAGCTGGATGCGCATGCAGGATATTCAGTCACGGACAGCCGGAACCATCAGTCGGTATACAGCCGTGGAGGCGGGCATTATAATACATTGATCGATAGTCTCAGCGGCGATTACCATTTAAAGCTTGCTGCACCGGGCGGCGGATTGGGGTTTCAAGACAGGGTCGGCAAGACAGCTTTTTAGGTTATGCTGGATGCCTCCTGGTCTCACTATCATCAAAGCGATGCATTGCATTCGATTCCTTTTGACTACAGCTATTTAAGTCTTAGTCCGCAGGTGATGGCCAATTATTATCTCAACTCGACCCAATTCATTCACGCCGACTATCAGGGAAGTGCACAGCAGCCTGCTGCTGCTCAATTGCAGCCGGCGGCCAACAACAATGACCCGCTGCATATTACGATCGGCAATCCTGGACTTAGGTCCGGCTATACGCATAAGTGGGGGCTGAACTATTACAGTACCCGGAAATTAAACACAACCCTGTATCTTTCCATCCATCTGTCGGATAAAGATATCGGGAACAGGACAACAACCGACAGCCTTGGGCGCCAGGTCACCCAGGCGGTAAATATCACAGGTGCAAAAGGTGCCGATTGGGGGTTCTATTTTACCCGCCAGCTTGGGAGATCCGGATTGAATATAGGATTGGCATCTGACGAAGCTTATACAAAAAACTACCTTTATATAGGCGATGTGCTGAGTGCCAATAAGCTTTTTACAGCCGGTGCAAACCTGACCCTTTCCAAATACGTACCCAATAAATGGAGTTTTCAGCTGGCCGCAGGCGGAGGGTGGTATGACAACAGCAGCTCGGTCAATATTTCGAGTCCGATAAAATACTGGACTCAGCATCATAATCTCGATGCCGGCTGTTTTCCCTTTTGGGGGATCGAACTCCATTCCGTTCTTGATTATACCTGGCGGCAGAAAACCGGCCCCTTTGATACTAACAACAGCATCTGGAACTGGAATGCCTGGACCAGTAAAAACATTCTGAAAAATAAAATTACCTTGCGCTGGAGTATCACCAATATCCTGAATCAAAACACTGGCGTCTCCAGGTCGATTTCTCTCAACCAGACTGCTCAGTCAGTAACCAATGTGCTGGGCCGCTGCTGGCTGTTTACCGCCGCTTGGCGTTTTGATCATAAAAAATAATCGCTTTATTCGGAAACAAATCGGATCGTGAAGCTGCCGTCTTCCTGGTAGTAATAACTTTTACGCGACCGCGAATAGGAGACAGGGCAGCCAAAGTCTTTCATGAGTTTTATGTATTCATACATGCTGCGCTCGGACATGCCGATCTTTTCGGCGAGCTCTGAGGGGGTACCCGTTCCTTTGATACGGATCAGGTGATCGATCCTGTTTAACCGGTTAAAAATCTCTTTTTGCATGGAAAGAAGGTTTGGTAATGGAGAATGGCTATTTTTACGAAAGGTAAAAATGATCTTGGAAATTATTTCTAAGTTTGTCATATCATAAATATATTTTATAAAAACAAATACATGAAAACACTCATTAAATCGTCCTTTCTTTTACTACTGGGAGCCTTGTCCTTCACTAACCTGAAAGCGCAGTCCGTAGATGACATCGTAAATAAGAACATTGAAGCGCTGGGGGGAAAGACGGTGGTCTCAGGCGTAAATTCGCTCGTAATCGAAAGTACTGTAGAAGTAATGGGCAACGAAGCCAATGGTACTACCTATATTCTGAATGGGAAAGGTTATAAGTCCGAAATCGACTTTGGGGGGCAGATGGTTGTCAATTGCGTAACCGACAAAGGAGGATGGATGATCAACCCGCTGATGGGCCAGACGACAGCGAAAGCTATTCCCGAAGACCAGCTGAAAGCCAGCCAGGGCCAGCTTCAGGTAGGCGGCCCACTGTTTAACTACGCAGCCAAGGGCAACAAAGTTGAACTGGTCAGCAAGGACACCGCAGACTATAAACTGAAGCTGACTACACCCGACGGCCTTGTAGTGACCTACTTCATCAATACCAAGACTTACCTGGCTGACAAAGTGATCAACAGGGTCAGCGTCCAGGGCCAGGAAATAGAAACCACCATCAATTTCAGCAATTACAAGAAGACGGACTATGGCTTCGTAATGCCTTATACTCAGGAGGTTAACACACCTCAATATACCATTACGATAACTAATAAAAAAATAGATGTGAACAAATCAATAGATCCTGCTATATTTGTGATGCCAAAATAGTGATATAGCAGAAGCTCCATAACCTGATTTTCCTAACTCGAATACTAATTTCCTTTTCTACCTTCCGCCCCCACATGCATCAGGGGGGCGGTTTTTTTTTGCGCTTACACTTCCCCCTCAGTGGCCAAAAAAGAATGCCGTGGAAGGAAACCAACCACGGCACAAATAAATAAGTATCCTGATCTTTAGCGGCTCACGAGCCGATAATTCTTAAACGACATGATCTGTCTTCCACCCAGGAAATTCTGCTCGATAAAAGTAAGAATGCGATATTTCAGCCTTTCATGAGGATGCTTTACCCCAGGATTATGCCGGCGGCGCTCCAGCTGGTCAGCCCAGTTGAATTCCCGGATCCTTTCTGTCATGACAGCCGGATGGGTATGACGGTAAACGGAAAGCTGATCGAGATTGCCAAAGTCAAATTCTTCCTGTTCCTTTTGGAAATGCGCTTCCGCACTGTCCTTACCCGTATGGATCGTAGCAAAAGCCTTTCTCTTTTTCTGCATAAAGCGGGGCGGGCGAACCCAGCCATAATGATAAATATGAGCATCTACCCGGGCTACTTTCAACTTGAAAGTGCCTTTCTTCTCGCGGTAGTGTACCCCGTCGAAGTTGGGTATTCGGCGGAAAGACTGAGCAGATTCCCAGGAGTGTATATCCTTATCGTTCCGGATGATCCTGATATCATTGGCGTACCAGGCGTGGGAAGTGATATAATGATCGTAGTCGCCCCAGAAATGTCGATATTTAAAGAGGATGCCTTCTACAGATTGGTCATCGAGCAATTCCTCGCAGCGCTGCCTGATCTTTGGGAGATCTTCTTCATGGACAACCTCGTCGCTTTGAACGTAGAAGAGCCAGTCGCCGCTGCAGGCTTCCTTAGCGATATCGGTCTGATGCGCGTGTTCCATCCCCCGGGGATACTTCTCAAGATCCCAAACGGTATTAATGATCTTTATCTTATCCGATCCAATGCTTTTGATCTCTTCAAGGGTGCGGTCATCCGGATCGCAGTCCCCCAACGCCACCACGAACTCATCGCAGATGGGGAGAATTGACGCAATCGCTTGTTTTATAGGATAGTACAACTTCGTTGCATTTCGTACCATCGTAAAACCACTAATAGTCATAGCCAGAATTTTAGTTTTGAACCTAGGAGTATGATCGTTTAATCGCCGCCTTAAAGACGCCCAAAGATCACACCGGGTTGTGTAAGCGGCATTAATCTGGGATTAAAGGTTGATAACCGGGTTGAGCAAAGGGAGCCTGCGGCTTAACAAAAGGATAACCGGTAATTAACAAAAAAGTTGTGTAAAAGCATCGGTGAGTAAAAAAATCGACAATCCTGGGCATTTCCCCGGAGAAATTTTCAGGGGCAATTGGGTAGATTTCCTATATCGATAACCTGGATTTGGTATTATTTTCGCCTTGTAAGGGTGCTCAATTAAAATCCGTTCTTATGAGAAAGACGATCGTCATCAACCTTCTCCTGATCCTGGGGTATTACCTTATCCTCCAGCTTCTTATCTGGTTAGCCATGGTTCTGAGATAACCATGCAGCTAATCATCCAGCAGGTCAGGTCTCCTTTCCTGCGTCCGGCGGAGCGATTCTTCGTGCCGCCAATCTTCTACCTTTCTCGGGTCTCCGCTCAAAAGGACATCCGGGACCTTCATCCCCCGCCATTCGGCCGGGCGGGTATATACGGGCGGCGCTAGTAAATTGTCCTGGAAAGAGTCAAAAAGGGCAGAGGTCTCGTCGTTGAGTACCCCCGGTATCAGCCGGCCGATGGCATCCACCAATACCGCCGCTGCCAGCTCCCCCCCGCTAAGCACATAGTCCCCGATAGAGATCTCCCGGGTCACATACTTCTCCCGAATGCGTTGATCGATCCCCTTATAGTGGCCGCAGATCAGCAAAAGCCGGTTTTTAAGGCTAAGCCCATTCGTGATCTTCTGGTTCAGCCTTTCCCCATCGGGTGTCAGATAAATGACCTCGTCGAACGCCTCGTCTTTCGATAAAGCCTCGATCGCATTCGCCAA
>JAATGQ010000119.1 GCA_015654595.1 Chitinophagales bacterium
AACCATAATACATATACATGTCGCCCGATGGTGTCGTCACCACTGTTGGGTCGATAGCGTTCGTCTGGATACTATTGTCGTTGGTGGAGGTTACGACAAGCCCTTTTTCGGTCCAGGGACCTTCGGGGCTGGAAGCCGTCGCCAGTCCAACGACAGAGAGTCTTGCCACCGCCGAAGAAAGACTATAGTAAAGCCGGTATTCGCTGCCCACTTTTATGATATAGGGCGCCCAAATCGCGCTATTGGCCGTCCCACCCTGCTGGGCGATATAGGTCGAACCCATCGCAGGCAGGCCGGAGAAGACCCAGCCTACGAACTGCCATTGAACGAGATCCTTTGACTTGCGAACCTGGATGCCGGGCCGCACTGTCGTCCCGTATGCAACATCGGTGCTGTAGCAATAGTAATAGTCACCGAACTTCTTTATCGATGGGTCATGGACATTGTAGGGGCCCCACTTTGTGTAATAGGTGAAGTCCGCCACATCGGCATAGGTGTCTTCGATCGAATTGATATCGAAAGCCGCCGTCGTCGTTGTCGTCGTATCGGTCGTCGTATTGCCTCCGCCGGAGCTGCCTTTTTTTGAACAGGCAGCCGCCAGAGCGCCGGTGGCGACAGCCATCCAGAGCAGCCGGATCGCGGTGAAGGCTGCGGATGGACGGAGACGATTGAGAATGGGTAAGCGCATTAGTAAGTCGGATTTTGTTTGACGCCAGGGTTGTTGTCTATCTCGGTCTGTGGTATCGGATAGAGTTCCTTGCCAGGGATATAGCTATTGAATTCCGCATCGCGCGCCTGCAGCCAGGCCAGCTTGGTAGGGTCGGACAGCCAGCCCCATCTGCGGATATCGTCGAAGCGATGGCCTTCCATTCCAAATTCGAGGAAACGTTCGTGGCCGATCTGCTCGCGCATCTGAGCCTGGGTATAGCCGGAGAACTCGGCCGTTCTATCGGGGAGACGGACGCGGTTACGGACCATCTGGATATACTTCGCGCATTCGGCCGTATTGCCCAGTTCATTCTGGCATTCTGCGTACATGAGCAACACGTCGGCATAGCGCATCAGCCGATCGTTGATCCCGCTGCGCCAGTCATATTCGTTGACTTTATTTCCATCGCCGTTCTCGTACTTACGGGTAAAGATATCCGTAAGATAAGAGCTGTTGGCATAGACGACGCTAAACGTGTCGAGGTAGATCTTTTCACCTGGCTTGTTGTAGAAGATCGTTGCGTCGAGACGGGGATCGACGGTGCTGTCGACGGTCTTTTCCTGGAAGAACTCGTTGAAGAGTGCGAAGCTCGGCTGTACGTCGCCAAAGCCAAAGTTCGGCGCGCCATAGGTCACTGCTCTTGCCGATCCCTTGCCCCAGGTCGAAGCAGGGATGCCTTGCCAGCCAAGCACGGTACCACCTGCGGTCAGCGAGAACTGGACTTCGAAGATCGATTCAATATTGTTTTCTGCAGCCTCCGTAAAGTTGTCTTTATAGTTGGCCATCAACGCATAGTTGCCCTGGTCGATGACGGCCTTGAACTGAGCGGAGGCGTTGGTAAAGTCATGGTTAAAGAGCAGCGCTTTTCCAAGGTAGGCTGTGGCTGCGCCTTTTGTCGCCCGTCCAAGATTGCCCGCGTCGGGGCCGGATATCGTGGCGGCTGTATAGTCGATCGGCAAAAGGGGAATGGCGGCTTTAAGATCCGATTCAACCTGGGCCCATACCTCATCGGCAGTCGATTGTTTTACGATAAAGTCAGAAGAAGTAACCGGGGGCTTTAGTACGATGGGCACGCCGCCAAAGAGGTTGACGAGATGGAAATAATACAACCCGCGCAGGAAGTAGGCCTGGCCGAGGACGCGATTCTTTAATGCGTCATCCATTGTAATGGCGGGAACGTAAGACAGGACCTGGTTACAGCGGTAGATGCCTTCGTAGTATTCGTCGAAGGCCCAGCCATAGCCGGAGGGGTCGGCGGTACCCAGCTGAAATTTACCAACGTTGGAGATAGCCGTCCAGGGCGAGTTGCTGCGGGTATCGTCCGCTCTTACGTCGAGCAGGATAGGCGTAAAGCGCATATAGGCGCCATCGAGCAGCAAGGGAGCATAGGCCCCGTTAACGCCTTGCACCGCATCGTCGCTGGTCTTCCAGAAGGAGGCGGAAGTCTGGGCATTGGGATTCACCTGGTCGAGCTGCTTACCACAGGCGGCGAGCAGGATTAAGGCGCCCAGGGCAAGATACTTACCCGTTGCCAGGCCCGACCGTCGACAGCCGGGGGCTGGAATGAATTGGCGGATGAGGCAAAATATATTTTGTTTCATGACATTTTAGATTTTAGGATTAAAGACCTGCTTGCAAACCGATCATATACGTGCGGGGATTGGGGAAGGAGCCGTAGTCGAAACCGCGGTTGAACAATCCGTCGCTGATAAAGTCGGGGTCATACCCTTTATACTTCGAGATGGTGAGGAGATTGGTTCCGGCCAGGTAGATACGCAGCTTGCTGAGGAAGTGCGTGCCGCTGACCCAACGCGTGGGGAAGGTATAGCCGATCTGGGCATTCTGTAGCTTGACATAGGAGCCAGACTCTACAAAAAGGTTGGAGAAACGGTTGTTGCCGTTGGGGTCGCCGATCATGGGTCTTGGCACGTTGGTATTGGTGTGGTCTGTTCTCCAATAGTTCAACTCGTCCTTATGTGCGTTGCCATATTGACCAGCCATCAAGGCCTGATAAACGCCGTTGAAGACCTTGCTGCCCTCGTTACCCTGGAAGAAGAAGGACAGATCCCAGCTGCTGTAGGATGCGTCGAAGTTGAAACCATAGTAGACCTTGGGGATAGCGGAACCAAGATATACACGATCGTTGGCGTCGGTGAGGGTATAGGAGTGGTCGCCGTCCTTGCCGTTCTGTGCCTTAAAGCGCACGTCGCCTGGAGCTGTAGAGGCCGACTGGAAGGCGTGGTTGGCGACATCCGTCGTGTTTTGGAAGAGGCCTTCCGTCTGGTAGCCATACAGCTGTCCAACTTCCTTGCCCACTTCTGTCTTGCTGCCAGAGCCATAGATGGGGTTATTCGTACCGCCCAGCTTCAACACCTTGTTCTTTAGCGTATAGGCGTTGGCGCTGATATTATAGTGGAACAGGCCTGCGGTCCCTTTATAGCCAACCGTAAATTCAAAGCCGGAGTTCTTTACAGAAGCGGCATTGGTGGTCAGGGTTGCAGGGTAGGAACCAACAGAATAAGGGATCGGGATCGCAGTGATGATATCTTTTGATGTGCGTTCAAAATATTCGACTGTAAACGTCAGCTTTTCATTCCAGAGCCCGAGGTCGGCGGCGACGTTCTTTGTCGTCGTGGTTTCCCATTTGAGAGAGGGGTCCGTGACCGATACCGTGGTGCTGCCGACAGCCAGCTGGTTGTTGAACACATAGTTGGCGCTGTTGTCGATATAGGACTGCCAGTCATAGTAGCCGAGAGAGGATTGGTTTCCGAGGGAGCCGTATCCCGCGCGCAGCTTCAGGCTTGAGATCTGTGACGGCAGCTCGAGGAAGGATTCGTTGGCGAGGTTCCATGCGCCTGCGAAACCCACAAAGTTCCCATAGCGGTGTAAAGGACTAAACTTGGAAGACCCGTCCCGGCGGAAGTTGGCGGTCAGCAAGTAACGGTCCTTGTAGTTATAGTTTACACGGCCAAGCAGTGAAAACAGCGTGGCGGTGCCGTTCCAGCTCGTAACCGTGTTCGCGCCATTATTCGCGACATCCGCGAAGGTCGGGAAGTTTAGTTTTGCCGTATCCGTTGAAGTGGCCAGCATCCATTCGCCGTTGTCCTGCTGGTAGGTCATCCCGCCGAGAAGGTCGATATGATGGTCGCCCAGTTTGAAGTTATAGGTCAGCGTGTTTTCGACAAGACCCGTATTGGCCTGGCCAAGTTGTTCCGACAGATAGTAGTCCGTGTTGATATAATAGTAGCCCATGTCGAACTGCGGTTCGTAGTGGTAGTTCTTATAGTCCGTGCGGTCGTAGCTGACGTTGAGGCGGTATTTCAGGTTTTTGATGATCTCGAGTTCCCCCCAGACATTGGCAAGGATGCGGTTGCGGTTGCTGTAGTCGGTGACGAGTTTGTTGATGCCGACGACGTTGGCGGAGATCGCGCGGTTCTTTACCTGGTCCGTTCCGCCATAGCCTCCGAGGCGTGTGCTGTCGTAGACGGGCATGGTGGGGATGGCTGTGAGCATGCTTGTAACCGTCCCGCCGTATACGGCGTGCCCATTGGTTGCTGCGTAGTTGCCTTTATGAGATTGCGTGTAGGCGAATTTGGCGCCAAAGCTAAAGCGGCCCTTTTTCCCCTGCATGCTGCTGTTGAGCGAGTATCGGTTATAGGCTTGCGGGCCCACCTGGTAGCCTGTCTGGTCAAAATAGCCCATCGACACATTATAGGAGGCAAACTCCGATCCGCCAGAGAGGCTGGCGTTGTGGTCCTGAATCACGCCCGTCTTTAGCGCGGCTTTCTGCCAGTCCGTGTTGATATTAGATACATAAGAAGGGTTTGTCGGGTCGTTGGCCGGGGCCAGGGAAAGACCCGCGTTTGTTTCTGCGGCGGATACGATCTCCTGGTATTCCGGCCGGTTGGTCACCGGGATCTTTTTGGGGACGTTTTGTACGCCGATATAGCCATTGAGGCTGATACGGGCCGGCCCTGCCTTTCCTTTTTTGGTGGTGATGATGATCACGCCTGTTGCGGCGCGGGAGCCATAGATAGCGGCGGCGGAGGCGTCTTTCAATACCTGTATGCTTTCAATGTCGTCGGGGGAGAAGTCATAGGGGGCGCTGACTGGAACTCCATCGATGACGAACAACGGGCTGTTGTCACCAAAGGTGCTGATGCCGCGGATCTTTATCTGGACGTATCCGCCGGGTTCTCCCGAGCCCTGGACGCTGATGCCGGCCGCCTGGCCTTGCAGGAGTTTTGCGACGTCGTAGGATGCGGTCTTCTTGGCGTCGTCGACGTTTACTACTGCGACGGAGCCGGTAAGGTCTTTCTTTTTCACCGTTCCGTATCCTACGACAACCACGTCGTTGAGCGAATTGGCTTTTGTATTCAGCGTGATGGGCGGCAAGGTTGCGTGGCTGCCGACTTTGATCTCGACTGTCTCGTATCCTATGGAGGATATGACTAGCAGGTCGCCGACGGCCGCGTGGATGGTGAAGGAGCCGTCGCCTTCCGAGCTGACGCTTGCCGCTTTTCCTTTTACCGTAATGGTAGCGGCTGCAACAGGTCTTCCGTCTTTGTCTTTGAGGATTCCTTTTATCAGCTCCTGCGCCAGGGCGGGACACGCAGCGAGTAAGAAGAGCACCAGGAATAGCAAGGGGATACGCCTTCCCGGCTGTAAACCGTCAATTTTACATTTTTTCATATAGCAGCTTATTGTGGAGGTAAAGATGGGAAGATTATTCTGGCCTGGCTCATCGAATTGTATCATAAATTCATCAAAAATTCTCAGATTTGTAGGAACATAACTGCTTTAGCCACTTGAAAAAACGTTTTTGCATATTATCGATTGTCCTGCTTTTTTGCGTCGCCGCGCGTGCTCAGCGTGGTATTGCGCAGCTAGCGGAGGCGGGTTCGGTAAGCGATGCGGTTTCGAGCGGGCCAGCCCAATCCTATTCTTTCCGGCACTGGCAGGTAGAACACGGTCTCTCCAATAATGCGGTCATCTGCAGCTTACAGGATAAGCGCGGCTTTCTTTGGTTTGGCACAAAGGATGGGCTCGACCGCTACGATGGATATTCCTTTAAGGTCTTTCGCAGCGATGCCGACGACAGCGGCAGCATTGGCAGCAATTTTATACATTGTCTTTACGAGGATGTCCACGGGGTACTGTGGGTGGGAACGGAGAAAGGGCTTTATCGATGTAATGATTCGACGGAGTCGTTTAGCGTATTGCCGGGTACGGAAGGCGGAACGATCCGGGACATTACCATGGATGGCCAGGGGCAGCTGTGGTTCATCTCCGGGTTGACGCTTTTTAAATATGGCGCGGGTCATCTTAGTCTCTATCCCATCAATCATTATTTCGAAACGACTTCGATCTGTGTGGCCCGCGGCGGTAAGAGCACAGCGGGCAGCGAGGGAAAAGGTGCAGCGGGCGGAAAAGATGCAGCGGGCGGCGAGGGAAAAAGTACAGCAGGCGGCGGGGGAAAGGGCGAGCCGAGCAGCGAGGGGAAAGGCACAGCAGGCGGCGGTAAGAGCACGGCGGGCAGCGGGGGAAAGAGCGAGGCGGGCGGCCAGCTTTGGGCCAGCAGTACTTCGGGTGAGCTTTACCGATACGAACCAACGCTGGACAGCTTTACGCGTGTCGATCTCTTTGCGCATTCACAGCGGACGACGGATCAATGGATAGAGAAGATCTATGCTCTTTCCGATGGGCGTATCCTGGCGGGGACGGCAATACATGGCGCAAAGCTATTTGATCCGCGCAGCGGCGAATACAAAGACATCCTTACCTACAACCCCGACGGCACCGCGGTGTTTGCCCGCAACTTTGTGCAGACAGGTCCGGATGAATGTTGGATAGGAACAGAGACGGGTATATATATTTATTCCCTTTCCAGCGGCCGGATCACGCATCTCTGGAAAAAACCCAACGACCCCTACTCCATCTCCGACAACGCCGTCTATACCTTTTGTCGTGACCATGAAGGCGGCATCTGGGCCGGGACCTACTTTGGCGGGATCAACTATTATCCGGGGCAATACAATCCTTTTGTCAAGTACTTTCCGCATACCTGCGAGAACTCTATCAGCGGCTATGTCGTGCGCGAGATCCATGAAGACCGGAGGGGGCATCTTTGGATCGGCACCGAGGATGCCGGTCTGAACAAGCTGGATACGGCAAGTGGTTTGTTTACCCATTTCCAGCCATCGGGGAAGAAGGGCGATATCTCCTATTCCAATATACATGGGTTGCTGGTGCATGGCAATGAACTTTGGATCGGAACATTTGAACATGGACTCGATATTATGGACCTGTCGACGGAAAAGGTCGTCCGCCATTACGGAGCGGGCACCGGCGAGGGGGATCTCAGGAGTTCCTTCATCTACTGCTTGAGTCAGGGTTCAGCCGGCGAAGTCCTCTTAGGTACGACGCGGGGCGCTTACCAATACGACAGCGTTCATAATGGCTTCCAGCTGCTGCCAGGCATGCCTTTGAACAACTGGTACTCCGCCTTACTGGAGGATCCCGACAGCATCATTTGGGGCGGCACCTATGGCAATGGGGTAAATTATTACGATAGCCGAACCCGCAAGAGCGGCAATTTCCGGTATGATGGGAGGGCCCGGAACACCATTGCCAGCGACCGTATCAACAGTATCTTCCTCGACAGCCGTAAACGGCTCTGGTTTGCGACCGAAGGCGGGCTTTGTCTTTACCAGCGGGGCACGCATGATTTTATCCGCTACACGACAAAGGAGGGGCTGCCCACCAATTTCATCCTCAGCCTGCTGGAAGACGAGAAGGGAAACCTTTGGATCAGCACGACAAAGGGGTTGGTTTGTATGGACCCCGTCACGGGTAATAAGACCGTTTACACAAGGGACAATGGCCTTTTGAATGACCAGTTCAACTTCAGCAGCGCCTTCCGGTCCGAGGCAGGGCGGATGTATTTCGGAAGCGTCCGGGGTCTGATCAGTTTTCATCCCGCGGCGTTTACCCCAAACACTTATGTCCCTCCCGTTTATATCACCGGGGTACAAGTTGACAACAAAGAGCTATCCATCGGGCGGGATGGTTCTCCATTAAAGCGGTCTGTCAGTTATAGCGATAAATTAGTTTTGGATCATAGTCAGTCCTCTTTTAGTCTTGACTTTGCTGCGCTGGGCTTTACCGCGCCCGAGACGACCGAATACGCGTATGAAATGGAGGGGCTTGACAGGAGTTGGACCTTGTTGCAAAAGAACAGAAAGGTCTTTTTTACCGGGCTGGCGCCGGGGCATTATGTCTTCAAGGTAAAAGCCTGTAATAGCAGCGGCATCTGGAATCAGCAGGAGACGAGACTTTCGATAGAGGTGCTGCCGCCCTGGTGGGCTGGTCTGCCGGCGTATTGCGTTTACGGCGCTTCGCTGCTCTTGCTGATCGCCTGGCTGGTTCATCTTTATCATCGCCGGGTCGAAGAGAAGAACAAGCGCAAGATCAGGGAGCTTGAGACGGCGAAAGAAAAGGAGATCCTGAACGCAAAGATCGGGTTCTTTACCAATGTCGCGCACGAGATCAGGACGCCGCTGACCTTGATCAGGGGGCCGTTGGAGAAGGTGATGGATAAGGCGGGTGATGTGCCTGGCATAAAGGATAGTCTGACGATCATGCAGCGGAATACCGATCGGCTGATCAATCTGACGAATCAACTGCTTGACTTTCGGCAGACGGAGATCGAGGGGTTTCGATTGAGTTTTGTGCGTGCGAATATTTCGGCTTTACTGGAGGAGACCTGTTCCAGCTTCCGGCCGCTGGCAGAGAAGAAAGGCGTGGACATGGTGTTGGCGGGACCGGCGGCGGAGGGCGGCACGAATGGGGCGGCGGGGTTGGCTGGCAGCGGATTGCCGGGGGTTGTTGCCGCGGGCGGCACGGGGTTGGCTGGCAGCGGGTTGGCGAGGGGTGTTGCCGCGGGCGGGGTGGGGTTGGCGCCGTTGTTTGCCTATATCGATGTCGAAGCATTTAATAAGATCTTGTCGAATCTTCTAAGCAATGCCGTAAAGTACGCGGCCCGGCGGGTCGAGGTTCGGCTATTGCCGCCGACGGAAAAAGACTTTTCGATCGAGGTGGTGAATGACGGGTTTCTGATCCCGTATTCGATGAAAGATAAAATATTCGAGCCCTTTTTCAGGCTGAAGGAAACCGAAAAACAAAAGGGGACGGGCATCGGGCTTTCCTTGTCATTATCCCTTGTGCAGCTGCACAAAGGAAGTCTGCAATTGATGGACAACGGCGTATTGAATCACTTTGTATTGACACTGCCGATACACCAGGAAACCGAGTTTAACTTAAAAAATGATGAATCCAATCATACTCTTAGTCGACGATAACGAGGAGATCCTCGACTTTATCGAACAGGACCTCAACGACAAATATGCCGTGCTTCGGGCGACCGACGGGCAGGAGGCGCTTGCGGCGTTAAAGGAGAATGCGGTGCAGCTGATCGTGTGCGACGTGATGATGCCGGTGATGGATGGCTTCGAGTTTTGCCGAAGGCTAAAGACGAATGTGGAGCATAGTCATATACCCGTCATTTTATTAACGGCCCGCAATACCCTGCAGTCGAAGATCGAGGGACTGGAACTGGGTGCGGATGCGTATATCGAAAAGCCTTTCTCCCCCGAATATCTCAGGGCGCAGATCGCCAATCTGCTGGCCAATCGGGCAAAGATCAGGGAATACTTTGCCAGCAGCCCGCTGGTGCATGTGAAGAGTATGGCACATACGAAGGCCGATGAGTTGTTTCTCGAACAGCTGAACGAGATCATCCATGCCAATCTCGAGGACACCGAGTTGGATGTCGAGAAGCTGAGTCAGCTCTTGCATATGAGTAAGGCGTCTTTGTACCGGAAGATCAAGTCGATCTCCGACCTGACACCAAACGAGCTGATCAATATTACGCGTCTGAAAAGGGCGGCGGAGTTATTGCTGACGGGGACGTATAAAATATATGAGGTGTCGGATATGGTAGGGTTTGCTTCGCAGACGAACTTCGGAAGGAATTTTCTGAAGCAGTTCGGGATGACGCCTTCGGAGTACGCAAAAAAATAGGCCCGTATCCTTGCGGATGCGAGCCCTATGGGATAAGGCCTTACGCCGGCGGGGTCGCCGGGCAAAGGCGGGTTTAGAACTGATCGATGTCCTGCCAGGGAGTGGTGTTGTCGTTGAGTGCAGGATAGAGTACGGCGTCGACCGCCTCGTTCAAGGCGTCCGAGTAGGTTCGGGTATTGGTGAGGATGACCCAGTTAAAGCCGTTGGCGAGTCGGGCTTGCTCTGTGGTGGTGCCCGGCAAACTTCCGTTGTGCCAATAGTTATTGAGACTATTGACGGCCCATCCGCACGCATAACCCGGATTGCCGGTTGAACCGGTGTACATGGTCTTTTCCGTCGCGGCTTTCAGGATATCCGCCTTGGTGGAGAAGCCGTCTACCCGAACCAGGAAGAGGGCCATATCCGCCGCCGTCGCCAACCATCCCCCATGCGAGTCCATCCGCGCCACGTTCATCCCATAGGGGTCCGCATCCCCGCTCTGTCCATAGTATAGCACTTCGTTCGCTTTCCTGTCCGCCAGCGTATTGCCGCCGATCACCATGTCCTTGATACCACAGGGCGTGAGAACAGAGTCCTGGATAAATTGAGTATAGGTCTTGCCGCTGATCTTTTCGATCACCCGGCCAAGCAGGCAGTAGCCAAAGTTTGAATAATAATAGATTCCTCTTTTCCCCGTAGCTGAATAGTTGTCAAGCGTCCAGTTGATCAGCTGTGTTTGCGTGTAAGCCGGATTCAGAAACATCGGGTCCGTGCCGTCATTGGGCCAGTTACCCGTGGTATGGTGCAGCAGTTCGTCGATGGTGATATCACTGAGTGCAGCCAGCTGTGTGGAGGGGTAGTCGCTGCCAAAGATAGAACCAGTTCCAAATACCTTTGTATCCATCGTGAGCTTGCCTGCTTCTATGAGTTTCATTATGCCGACAGAGGTGAATTGTTTGGAGCAGCTGGCGATACGGAAGAGGCTGGTATTCTTTATGGACGTAGTATCAGTGATGCTCATCTGGCCGTATGATTTGACATAGACCAGCTTCTCCCCTTTTGTTATCGCGAGCGACAGACCGGGTACATTGTTGTCCGACATCATCTTCTTTATCGCGTTGTCGATGGAAGGAATGTCTTTCTGAACGACCGCAGGGTTTGTCGGTGGGCCGGAATGTGTCGTGTCTGTGGGGTTGGTGGGCGTTGTGCCGCCGGAGTGATCGTGTTTCGAACAGGCTGTGGCAAGCATGAGGATGCCGGATGCCATCAGGATAGCATTTAATAGTCGCATAATGGTGTTTTTTATAGTTGTTGCGTTACAATCCGATAAGCTTTAAAAATTCTTCTTTCTTTTTCCGGGAAACATCGACGTATTCGCCATTGGTCATTTCGATCTGACCGCCGTCGCCTTTGATGTATCTCTTTATGTAGTGGAGGTTGATGATATGCGAATGATGGCTGCGGAAGAAGAGGTCGGAGGGCAGCAGGTCTTCAAATTCTTTCAGCGTCTTGCTGGCAGTCAGCTTTGGTCTGTTGACAAAACTAAAGACCGTGTAATTGCTTTGTGCCTCTACATGGATGATATCGCTGATATTGAAGAAGAGCAGCCCTTCCATCGTAGAGATCGCGATCTTGCTGAGAGCCGCCCGGTTCCTCAGGTTGTGTTCGAGCACTTCGAGACGGGCGCCCGTATTCTCTTCCTTCTTCTCTGTCAGTTTTCGGATGGCGGTACGAAGTTCTTCAATATCGACGGGTTTTAGTAAGTAGTCGAAGGCGGCAAAGCGGATCGCCTTTATCGCATAGTGGTCATAAGCCGTGGTAAAGATCAGGTGAAAGGACTTGCGCTGCAGGTTGGAAAGCATCTCGAAGCCATTCATACGCGGCATTTCGATATCGAGAAAAACGATCTCGGGCTGATACAGGTTGATCAGTTTCAGCCCCTCTTCGCCGTCGGCGGCTTCTCCCAGCAGTTCCACATCGGGACAATAGTCCTTTAACTTCTGCCTTAGGGCAATTCGCCCTTTTGATTCGTCGTCTATCAGAATGGCGGTCATGGTTAGCTTATTTTTAAAAATACCTGGACGCGTGTTCCTGTGGGCCGGCCATCGGTTTTAAGATCTGTGATCACAACCGGGATCTTGTCTTCGCCGTTAAAAAGATCGACCCTGTCGCGGCTCATTTCCATTCCATAGGATCGGTGTTCCGATCGGCTTTCTGCCATGGAGCGGCCGACGCCGTTGTCTTCTATCTCGTAAACGAGGTGCTGATCCTGGCGGCGGACATCGATGTGCAGATGACCATCCCTCTTTCCGTCGCGGTTACGGAGTCCATGCAGGATGGCATTCTCGACATAAGGTTGGATAATCAGGGGCGGGACCTTGCAGTCTTCGTCAAGGAGTTCCGGGTCAACTTTTATCTCTGCGGTAAATGCATGTTCCGTCCTGAATAACTCCAGGTCGATATAAAGCTGCAGGGTTTCGAGGTCTTGTGCAAGCGAAGTCGTTTGTTGCCTCGAACTATCGAGTACGTTCCGGATCAGTCGGGCGAATTTGTTCAGGTAAACCGTGGCCTGGTATTTATCATTGCTCTGTATCAGTGCGTCGATGCCGTTGATACAGTTAAAAATAAAGTGTGGGTTCATCTGCGCGCGGAGCGCCATCATTTCTGTGTTGGCGATCTGCTGTCTCATGTGTGCTTCCTTCCGGAGTCTCCGGGTATGCCATGTGATCATGGCAAAGAGCAGCGCGGCGGTCAACGCCGTTACCAGAATGCGGAACCAAAGCGTCGCCCAAAAGGGCGCCGTGATCCAGATAGCCATGGAGGCCGTATTTCCTGCAGTGTTATCCGTGCGAACATGGAACAGATACTTACCTGGCGGGAGGTTGGTATAGGATGCGACTCCCCTTGTTCCGCCATAGACCCAGCCTGCGTCGACGCCTTCGAGCTGGTAGTAATAGCGGGTCCGGTCGATTCCCGAAAATTGCAGGTTCGAAAACTCGATCGACACAAAATTGTCTTTATAGGAAAGTTTTACCGGGTCTCCGCTCTTTAACATCGAATCGACAAAGACCGGGTTGGAGAAGATACGAAAACCCGTAAAGGTGACGGAATCCGTCTTGTTGTGGAGACGCGCCATCTCTTCCGGGTTAAATCTGACCACTTCGGCGCTTGTCCATGTAAGCCACTGGTCGTTTCCGGCGAACAGAAACTCATAGGACTTGAAGGCTGCATTGGTCTGGCCTTTCTCGGGGCGATAGGCGAAGAAAGCCTTTTTGCCTGGGTTGTAACAACAGATCGTATAGTCACTGGTGAACCAGATATTGCCTGCACTATCTTTTACGACGGCTCCTGCCGAAGGAAAGGGTTGTTCTTCGTTGACCGCAATCTTTGTAAAGCGGCGGCTGTTTGTATGAAAGAACCATAGTCCGTTGTTCAGCGATCCGACGATCAGCGTGGAGTCGTCGTAGTTAGCTACGCCCTGGCAGTAGAAAACGGGCAGAGAGGGAGGACGCAGCGCTTCGGAGATGGTCCGCTTTTCCGGGTCGAACTGTTTTAATCCGTTGGAGGTGGGCAGCCAGTACCGATTATCGTGATCGCGAAACATGCTCACGTTAAAGGATGGAGAAGGAGGCGCTGCGGATAACAGGAAGCGTTTCTGTGCCGTGTCCCAGACAGCCACCTTTCCGCTATGCAGCGCCAGCAGCGTATTTCCTTTGCTGTCGTGGAGCATGTGACGGATCGTCGACTTTTCCAATTCGTCCGGATGGATGATCTGTGCCTGGTAGGTTGTCGGATCGATGACCAGGATAAAGCCATGCTGGCAGCCGGCCCATACCTTGCCATCGCACTGCTGGATAAAACTCCAGACCTGGTTCTCTTCCGGTTTGCCGGGAAAGAAGATCTGCTTTTTGAATTGATAGTTAGAGTCGTAGATCCGTATACCTTCGCCCCAGCTGCCGACATAGAGGTCTTTGTTCTTCATCAGGAAGGCCGTCTCGATCTCCATGCCCGCGTCTTTGTTCGACCCGCCGAGACTGCCAAAGTATCCCCTGTACGGGTTAAAGATACTGACCCCCTTGTCCGTACCCAGCCAGATGTTCTCTTCTCTGTCCTGGAAGATCGTGTTGATCTCGTGGTTGTATTGAAGCGAAAGATTATTTCCCGGGTTGTTCACCACAAAATAGAACAGATCCTTGTCGTAATCATATTTCAGCAAGCCTGCTTTTCCCGTAGCGAGCCATAGAGCGCCATGGTTGTCTTCGAGGATACAGGAGACCCAGCCGGGAACCGAGGACTCGCGGCCTTCCGTCTTTATGATGTCGCCGATGGAGTACCGGTATAGTGTATGCGTAGGGTAATGATAGCGGAAGAAAGCGCGATTCCAGGTAGCGAGCCAGAGATTGCCGCGGCTATCGAGCGAGATCTTGGAGACCGCGTTGGAGGGCAGGTGCAGCGCGTCGAGCAGCGGGTTATGGATGGGGTTGTATTCGGGGGAATAGCGTTGCCCGCCGTTTAGCAACAGGAGGCCTTTCTCCGGGTCGACGACCCATTTATCGCCGCCGTATTCCGCATGATATTCATAGTCGGCGTGGGAGACCGTATCGGAGCGGTTTTTCCAGTAGCTCCACTGATAGGGTTTTTTATCCGGTTGATAATAGAGGATGCGGCCATGTTCTTCATCGAGGTAGATGGAGGAGACTGTTTTCGGAGCGTTGCCAAAGCAGTTGAAGAATCGGATGCCGTCGTATCGTTGGAGGCCTTTGCCGGTGCCGATCCATACGAATCCTTTTTTATCCTGGGTGATGGCGTTGACCTCGTTGCTATTGAGACCGTAGGTGTTGTCGAGGGTGCGGAACAGCAGGTGATCGGGAAGAGGAAGGGCTCGGGTTGGGGTGGCGGTGCTGCCGTTAGGGTTGGCGGTGGCTTTGGCTTTGGCGGCGTGGGCGATGGCGGCAGTTGCGTTGGCTTTGGCGGCGTGGGTTGTGTTGGTGAGGTTGGCGGCGGCGGTGGAGACGCGGGGCAGCGTGGAGACGGTGGCGGTGCTGCCGTTAGGGTTGGCGGGGGCGGTGGCTTTGGCGACGTGGGCGATGGCGGCAGTTGCGTTGGCTTTGGCTTTGGCAGCGGCGGTTGGTGTGGGGGCAGCGACGGTGGCGGCGGTTGTGGGGGCAACGCTGGTGATGATGGCGGCCTTTTCCCGAGGTGATGCAGGCGCAGCGCCGGCTTTTCCCCGGTTTGTCTGCGTCATGGCTGGATACGCGGCAAAGATCAAGCACAATAATATCAATGGGCGGGGAATGGCCATTTTTAAATTTACGACAAATCCCCTAGAGGAATGGCCTTTTGAGCCGATCACAGGATCGGGTTAGCGGTTGGTAGCTGCAAATATGTAGTAATGATTAGTTTAGCTTTTCCTTATTTGCTCGGTTGCTAACCTATAATTCTCTTGTGTAAAGCCGCCTGAGTGAGAGGAACTCAGGTTGGTGGTTTGGTAGATTGGCGTGGGGCTCATCGTTGGTGAGCCCCCGCCTTTTTACATAGAGTTGTTCTCTGCCTTACATCGAATTATGTTCTCTGCGCCAGGCTTGTGTAAAATAGACGCCGCAGTCTTTTATGTATTTGTAGAACTCGTAGTCGTTCTCGCAGTTCCGGATAAACTCGTATGTTGGGCGGAAGAGCCGCATAAAAGTGTCGAGTTCCGGTTTCTGCAGACCGGTGATCTTTTTGACGAGGATCTTGTTGAAGCGATAGTCTACGTATTTGTCGTGTTCCTGTTCGATCAGTCTTTGTTGGAGTGCCAGCATCTGGCGGTTCTTTTTTGCGTTGAAGATCGCGTCGAGGCTAAGTCCTACTCCACCCTCGCCATAGCCGATGGGGCTTTCTGCCTCGTAGTTGAAGACCTTACGGTATTCGTCGCGGTTTTCGGCCGAGTCGTAGCGATATAGTTTTGGGCGGACGACGACCAGGGGCAGGCTGTCTACTCGGACGGCGAGGCTGATATTAAAAGAATATCCTAGCGGCATGGTCTTGACCGGGAATTTCGGGGTCGATTTGCCGAGATAGGAGAAATAGATCGAGTCTTTGGTGGTGAGGTGGAGTTCGTAGTTGCCGAGTGAGTCTGTAACCGTTCCCTTTCCTGAGGTAGACATAACGCTGACGCCCGGGAGCACGAAGAGTTGGCTTCGATCGTAGACGGTACCCTTGACGGGGGGTATCTGGGCAAAGGTATGGAGGCATGGGAGTAAGAGAAGGACTATGGCCTGCCACAAGCGGCCGATCCGCTGCCGTAAGCAACCACCCTCCCGCTGCCGCAGAGCGATGCTTTGTCGAAGGTTTGGGCCCTGCTGTAGACCGCGAGCCATGGGTCGAAGGCCTGCCGGCTGCCGTAAACGGCCAATCTTCCGCCGTAAGCTACCACCCTCCTGCTGCCGCAGGGCAATGCTCTGTCGAAGGCTTGGGCCCTGCTGTAGGCCGCGAGCCATGGGTCGCAGGCCTGCCGGCTGCCGCCAAAGGTTATCGCCTCGTAAATTTATACGCTGTTTCAAGCCGGGGGTAAAAAGGTCTATGAATTATAGTTTTAAACCATAAAGATAGGCGATAATCCCGACCTGGGTGGGGTCGGGCCAACCGGAGACAACCATATTATAACTTTTTTAACCGTAGCAGGATGACCTGGTGACGGCCGATCGTTGCCGTATAGGGCATGTCGGTGGTTCCCTGGTCTCGCGCATCCCATATATTGTGGATCGAGAAGCGGCCCGTAACGCCATACTGAGACCAGGAAAAAGACAGCTTTTTGGGGTCTTCGCCTCTGTTAAGCAGGCAGATTGCGGTGTCACCGCCGCTGAGTGGTTTGATCAGCACTTCGAGGTTGTTTTCCATCGATTTGCGGTAGCATTGTTTGCCCAGCGGGTCCTGGTCGAGTGCGACGACATCTTTATTTGTCAGGATGCTGCGGGTGACGGGCGACATATTGCGCAGGTCGTTGCCGGCCATCAGCGGGGCCGCCAGCATACACCACAGCGAAAAATGCGAGCGTTCTTCTTCGGGCGTCAAGGCGCCGTTGCCGACTTCGAGCATATCCGGGTCGTTCCAGTGACCGGGGCCAGCGTATTGTTCCAGCCCATTTTGCAGATCGAGGATATTGAGTACTCCCCCTCCGCCAGAGCGGCCATCCCAGGCTTCTCCGAATTCCCAGAAGTTGCCGATATCACCGGTGGTACGCCATAGATGGCCTACGTCCTGCGCCCAATGCCAGGGTTTGTTAGCCCCCCATTCGCAAAGGCTGAACACGATAGGGCGTCCTGCCTTATACAGTGCGTCGCGCATCAGCGTATAGGATTCCTGTGCGTTTTGGGTGCTGGTGTTGCACCAGTCTTCTTTCAGATAGTCGACCCCCCAGGCGGCGTATTGGCGGGCGTCCTGAAATTCATAGCCGCGGCTTGCGGGTCTGCCGGCACAGGTCTTTGTCCCGGCGCAGGTATAGATACCGAACTTTAAGCCTTTGGAATGGATGTAGTCGGCGAGGGCTTTTATTCCGTGGGGGAACTTGCCGGCGTCATATTGAATATTGCCGGCACTGTCGCGGCCCACCTGCCAGCAGTCGTCGATCACGATATACTGATAGCCCACGGCTTGCATGCCATTGGAGGACATGGCGTCGGCGACTTCTTTGATCACTTTTTCGTTGATGCCGTCACAGGCAAATTTGTTCCAGCTGTTCCAGCCCATAGGCGGGGTCTGGGCCAGGTGTTCAAACTTCTGGGCTTGGGTTGTGACGGACAGGAGAGACAAGGCTGCGCAGAGCAGTAGAAAGGTCAGCTTTTTCATAAGCGGGCAATTGCTTTGGATAAAAGTAAACAATTCCAGCTCCTTTTGAAAAAAGGATTTAGCATAGCTGGGGGCGGCAGGGCGGTTTGCCGGGAGCGGCTCGCCTGCGGATTTGCCCGGAGCGGGGAGCTTGCCGGTGGGGCGAGAGCCGCAGCGGTTTGGATCCGATGGGCTGGGGTCGCATTGCTGCAGCCGGCGGACCAGTGCCAGATCGCCTATCCGCGGTTCAACATAACCTCGCGAAGCGATTTATCCCAGTGCTCTTTTGCCTTGTGTTGGGCGGCGGAGCCTCTGTCATAATCCCAGAAGCGGGCTTCGGGGGATGAACAATGATAAGTCGTACAAAATGTGCCCCTGTCAGTTGGATACATCGGGGCGCCGCATACAGGACATAAGAGTTTCGTAGCAGCGGCTGGGATAGTTCCCGTTGATTCTTGTAGAGATTGCATTTTGAAAAAAATTATAAAGGGTCTACGGATCAATCGTTTGTCTCCATTGGCAAGCAATCCAACTACAAATCAATGTGTAGATGAAACACAAAGTTACCGATAATTTTTCAATCTATCAGCACCTTAACGGACTGTTCACCACCGCCAATTCTGTCCTGCAGGTGTAAGATATAAATGCCCGGTGGTAATCCTTTTATATCTATTTGAAAATTACTATCGTAAGCGGTCTTCGTTCTTACGCGGCCCCCAGTTGTTGTATAAAGGTTTGCATACCAGGGTTTTGGGCCGTCGGCTGCGGTGGAGACAAAGAGGACCTCGTGGACGGGATTGGGGTAGACCCGGGTCTGGGCTGCCCGTGGGACGGGCTGTGTCACATGGCTGCTATCCGGAAGGGCGAGGGTGTGCAGATAGACCAGCCGGAGGATAAAGCCGAGATTGGGGGAGGCGATAGAGCTGCCTATTTTACTGGTGGCGCCGAGGGTGCAGCAGGAGCTGTCGACGGCAACGAAGAGGGTATCCCCGGTGGGAGCGATTGCGATATTGCGAAGCCGGTAGCCGGCGAGGTAATGGAGGGTATCGGTGGGCAGAGTCGTGCTGTCGACGGAGAGTCCGTCGGATTTTAGTTTGAGGCGGTAAAGCCCGTCTTTCAGGGAGGGGATCAGCAGCGAGTAGTTCCAGCCGGGGATCGCGCCTTGCCCATAGAAGCGGATGGCGGCCGGGGCGATGGTGGGCCAGTTCATATTCCCGAGGGCGCCCGAGGTCTTGTTGGCCGAGCGGCTCCAGCTATAAAAACTGAAGATGGGTTCCCTTAGCTCTGTGTGTGTAGTGTCGCAAAAACCGCTTTCGCTCATGACCGATTTCCCCGCGAGGTACATTGTATCGTTCCTGGAAGAAGTATAGTTGTCGTCACAGAGTCCCGCTACTTTTGGCCAGCCATAGTTGCCATGGGGCACGATGATATTGACCTCATCGTCCGACTGGTCGCCGTGTTCACTGCTATAGAGGATATAGGAGGCGCCGCCGTTGACCGATCCAAAATCGAGGCCTTGGGGGTTGCGGTGGCCGAAAGTATAAATGGGGCTTTTGGCAGATGGCGCCGCTTTTGGCGGGAAGGGATTATCTGCGGGTATCCATTGCTGTGGTCCAGCAGGGAGCGTTGGGTCAGGTTCTGTATTCAGCCGCAGGATCTTTCCTTGAATGATCGTGGTGTCTTGTGCGTGGTTGGGGCGGTTGACATTGGCGAGGTTACCGGCCCCCATGTCCCCTATACTGTAATACAGATGATATTTCCCATCCGATTCGGGCAGCGGGCTTATACGAATACGTCCAGAGTTGTGATCATTGCTGCCGTCGAGACCGGTGATCACATCATCCATATACGTAAGACTCCCATTGCTAACACTATAGCTATAACGAACGACCTTCGTGTTATAACTGCAATAGGTACCTGCCGATCCTGGTGTACAGCCGATCAAATGATATACATACGCAATGTACACCCAGGGTTTACCGCTATAGAAAAGGGGATGGATCGCCAGTCCCATCAGACCGCCCTGCGGCCAGGGGTTGGCGTTTGCCGCCGTAAAGTCCTTTAAGCTGTTGAGATCCAGCACCATCCGATACCCCTTATTACCGGGGTTGATCTTGTAGATCTTATAACCATGGGATTCTGTCACCCATAGCGAATCATCGGGACCATAGACGATCTCCCAGGGTGAGTTCATTCCTTTCGAGCCGGTCGACGGATAAAGCGTATCGATGCGAAAGGTTTGGTTGTACCAGGTTAGCGTTTTCTGAGCAGACGAATGAACAGAGGATAGACACAGGCCTATAGAAAATAATAACCATGAGGATAAGGTTCTATTGCTTTTCATGGACGGATTTAAAGGATGTAACAAAATAATATATAATTGCTCAACCTGTAAATAGTAGAAATACCTTAAATAAAGATGGGTATTTACGATAGCACCTTATTATATTATAGGGTACCTTTGTAATACTGTTTTGTTATTTTCACAGTCTTGAGTGATCATTTGGTTTCACCTGATTTCTCCTGACCGACATCCGTACATTATCCGATAACCCATTGAAAATTGTTTCTATGAAAACAATTCTACCCGCTGGTATTTACAAAGTGGGAAGTACTCTAATCCTGCTGCTTATGTTCCATGGGTTTGCCTGGTCGCAAGCCTCTGCTCCTTTGAGGTTCGGGAACAGTTATGTCAATCTCACGAAAAAGAGTATAGGAGGACCGGTAGATTCCGGTGACGTCCTCGAAATCCGCACAGTTTTTTACATCAACAGCACTTATAATGGCAGCGGTTACCTTTACAAGATCCGCTATCTCGACAGTTTGCCAACGCATACTGCGATCACCGACTCTCTACGTATCATTACGAATGAAGGGTTGACGATGCACAAGTATACGCTTGCAACGGGAGACGACGCGGGCAGCTATATGGCTGCTCCCGGTGCAGGCGGTTATCAGATCAGGATCAATATGGGTGATAAGGCTGGCGGAGTGATACCTACGACGCCAGCGGGTGTTGGTCCGATGACGACCACGAATGTTCAGGGCGCGGGAACGTTGAGAGCAGGTAAGAGTAAGCCTTTGTTTAGCAGTAGTTCGATCTTCACGGCGGCTTTTCGGGTAGTCGTGACGGGTCACTATGGGGATACGATCGTGCTGGGCCCGGGAAAAGTAATTTACAGAACGAAGAGCACTTCTACAACAGATACGATACTGAATTCTGTTCGCTATAAGATCCTTATCCAAAAGCCTACTACACTTTGTACCAGCAGCACGAGTACGAACTTTGCCGCTGAATCGGGTGGTACCTTCGGAACTGGTACGACGCACGACCGCTCTACCGGTCCTACCTATCTTATTCCGAACTATAATTATCTCTCCACGACCGGTACGACCAATCCGATCAACGATGGCTACTATGGCATCGTCAACAATACGAGCCCTACCAGTTCGACGGTCACCAATGCGAGTTTTGCTCCTAACTGTACCGGGACTGGCACTTTATCCTGCAGCAACCGTGAGTTTGACGGTTTCTGGTATATCGGCGGCGACCATACCGGTACAACTACAGCAGCGGGTAATGCACCGGCAGCGGCGGGGGCCAACGGCGGTTATATGCTGCTGGTCAACGCGGATCTTGCAACAAGCGAGGCTTACCACCAGGTGATCACCGGTCTTTGTCCCAATACTTATTATCAGTTCTCTGCCTGGTTTAAAAACGTCTGTCCTAATTGCGGTATCGATTCAAACGGTACAGCCACTCATAAACCCGGAGTGTTGCCGAATCTTACCCTGGTCATCGACAGTATCTACCGAATCTCCACGGGTCAGCTCGATACTGTTGGCTGGCAGCAGCGTGGTTTTGTGTTCCAGACCGGCCCCACGCAAACGTCCATCACCATCTCCATCCGTAACAACGCGCCTGGCGGCGGCGGTAATGACTGGGCGCTCGATGATATCAGCCTGGCGACCTGTCCTCCGAACCTGACGCTGACGCCCAACAGGCCAGACACGCTTTGCCAGGGTGGAGATGATACCGTCAGATTTGCCATATCGAGCTATGTCAACAACTACAACAATTACGCGCTGCAAAAGAGTACCGATGGCGGCGCCACCTGGGTTGCGGCAGGTCTCGATACCCTGAACCGGAAAGATACCGGCACTGCAGTTCCTGTTTATAATGCTTTGACGGGTCTTTACCAGGACACTGTAACCCGTTACTACCGGATAGCCCCAACCGATCAAACGATCCTTTACCGGATCATCGTTGCCAGCACCGTTGACAATTTGACGACAACGGGCTGTTATTATATCACCTCGCAGATCAAGACCGTCGTTGGAGTTAATTGTATGACCATTCTGCCTACTACCTTGTTGAGCTTCCATGGACAGGTCAAAAGCGGACTGGCCAGCCTGGAATGGACGACGGCCAATGAGCTTTCGGGGATGTCCTATCTCGTCTCGCGCAGTGACGATGGAAAAGTCTTTTCTACCGTGGCTACGGTAAAGGGTACGGGCGGGGATGGCGGCAGTGGGGTTTATCAGCTGGTTGACCCGAATGCGGTGGGGTCGGCGACCTATTACCGGATCACGTTGGTGTCGAATTCGGCAAGCAGATTCAGCAACCTGGTCTTGTTGAGTAATAACGATATGCCGTTGGCGGTACGCTCCTTTATCAATCCCTTCGTCGACAATATCAGTGTGGAGCTGACGACGCCTGGGGATGGGTTGGTCACGCTGACGCTGGTGGATATGTACGGCCGCTATGTCCGTAGGACGAAGAATGCGGTTGGGCAGGGGCTTAATACCTTAAATATGTATGGATTGGGAGGGTTGCCGCCGGGGACGTACGCGCTTCAGATACAGTATAATGATCAGTTGATCAGCAAGAAGCTGGTCAAGATCCAGCAATAGTTTGAACACCTGTCACGCGCAAACTAGGCCGCTTCCGTTGGGAGCGGCCATTTTTTTGGCCGGATGCGGGACGGATGCGCGGCGGGACGGGATGCCGGGGGGTGGACGGCGGCGCGGATAGTGGGGGCCGCGGCGTGGAGTGCTGGGGGTGCGGCGGGATGCCGGGGGCGTCCTGTGCGTGCTTGCCCCGGGACGGGATGCCGGGGTGAGGATGCGCGGCGAGGCGCGGTTTGGGTTGCGCAAGGGCTGGTTGAGGTGCAGCGGGTAAGGCGCGGGGCGGACGCAGGGCGGGATGCCGGGGGCGGGCGGCGGCGCGGCTTCTTCGGCGGGCGGGCGCACATCATTGAGTTTACACCAGTTTTTGCGCCCCATCGGGCGTTTTGTTTTTTGAGGGTTGTGGGTCGGGGCCTTCGGGGCATGTACGCGACGGCGTTGCGCATTGCTGTGATTGGGCTTTGGGTTAAGGGATGGACCGATGGTTATTCGGCGGGGAAGATAGCCGGGCGATCCATGCGAGACGCCTTTCGCGTCATGCCCCGCTGGCTGGCCGCGGACAGCGGCGGGTTTTTGGGTTGATGAGGATTTTGAATCGCCGGTGGGCGGCGGGCGGCTTCATCGGCGCAGCTGGTGAGGGATGGTAGCGGGCCGCGGGGCGGAGTGACGCGGGGGAAGGCGGAGTCGGGAGCGCCGGTTTGGGGTGAGGTGCGGCCGGTGAGCCGCGGGAGGAGTGCCGCGGGGCGGGATGCGCGGGCGCCGGTTTGGGGTGAGGCGCAGCTGTTGAGGCATGGCGAGTGTGGATGGTGAGTGTGGATGGCCGGGTACGGACGGGGGCGGGTGTGCGGCGAGCCGCAGGGTGGAGGGCCGCGGGGCGGAGTCGGAGGCTCCGGTTTGGGGTGAGGCGCAGGAATGCTCGGCGCCTTTAAAGTATAGAACAAACGAGCCCGGCTGAAGATCAGCCGGGCTCGTTTGTTTTCAAGGCAAATATGATTTACGCCACAGCGTCGACCTTAGCCGGGCCATCGATGGAATGCGAGCCGGAGCCGGTACGTTTGTGGAAGAAGCGCTTTTGGAAGATGAGGATCGCGATCACGCCAACGGAGATGGACGCATCGGCAAGGTTGAAGACGGGGCTGAAGAATTCGAATTCTTCGCCGCCTACAAAGGGCAGCCAGCCAGGGTAATGTGTCCGGATGATCGGGAAGTAGAGCATGTCTACTACCCTGCCGTGCAGGAAGGTAGTATAACCATGCGGCGGAAAGAGCTTGGCAACGTGTTCGTAGGTGCTTCTTTCGAAGATCAGCCCATAGAACATGCTGTCAAGCAGGTTACCCAAGGCACCCGCGAAGATGAGTCCCGCACAGATGATAAAGCCGGGATGGTATTTTTTCCTGATGATCGTTTGGATGTAGTAGACCCCAAACACAACCGCAACGAGGCGAAACAGTGTAAGCGCCATCTTTCCCCAGGAGCCCCCGAATTTCCAGCCCCAGGCCATGCCTTCATTTTCTACGAAATAGATCTGAGCTTTATCGCCTAGCAGCCTGATGCCATTATCATAGGGGGAAACGACCTCACGGAATGTATCCGCCGGATGGCTCAACGGCATATGTGTTTTTACCCAGATCTTCAGGGACTGATCTGCGACAATGATCAGCAGTACCAATAAAAAGATTGTTCTCGCCTTCACTTTCTGTTTTTTTGTATTGGCGGGCTACAAGGCCCGGCTATGAGGACCAAATATATGCAATAGTCCCCATTGGTAAAGCAGATTTCACAATTGCTTTGCGTTGCCGTGGAGTCATTGCGGGGACGGCCTCGTCTGCGGCTGGGGTGCTTTTGCGTGGGCATGTGCCTGCCGCCCGAGAACTTCGTTTCGCTGAGGCTACACTCCGTCATTCTTCGAAATAAACCCGCTTCACGCGCGGCGATACCCCAGTCAGGATCTCGTAGGGTATCGTTCCGGACCAATCCGCTAATTTGCTGACAGACAATTCTTTACCAAATACGATAACCTCATCGTTCTCATGAACGTCGGGGATACCGGTTATATCGATCATCGTCATATCCATGCTGACAATACCGATAGTCGGGGCCAGGTGTCCGTTGATCCACATTTTGCCGACCCCATTTCCCAGCCTGCGGGAATAACCGTCGGCATAGCCGATCCGGACGGTTGCAGTGACGGTCCCTTCGTGGCCAAGCCCTCGCCTGTTGTAGCCTACGGTATCCCCTTCTGTCAAATGTTTGATTTGCGCGATCGTGGTCTTGAGCGTTGAGACCTCCTGCAGGTCGAGGCGGTGCGTGTTGGCGCTGTCGATCCCATAGAGACCAATGCCCAGCCGGACCATATCGAACTGGTATTCGGGATGACGGATGATACCCGCGGAGTTGGCGATATGTCGTATAAAGGAATAGCCAAGGGTTTGCTCGAGACGGGCAATACCTTGTTTGTAAATTTCGGTCTGCCGCTGCGAAAAGGGATCCTGCCCGGGGTCTTCGCTTGCTGCAAAATGACTAAAGGCGCTTTGTACCTTAAAGACGCTGGTCGGCAGAAGGGCAAGCGCTTCGGTCAACTCTTCGGGGGTGAGTCCGAGACGATGCATGCCTGTTTCCAGCTCGATATGAACGGGCAACACAGGCACGCCCTCCCGTTTTAACCATTTATCCAAAGCCTTGAACAGGGTCAGCGAATAGACCACCGGCTCAAGATTGTATTCTACCAGGGAATCAAAGCTGCTGTTCTCGGTATTCATCACCATTATCGGCATGCTGATCCCGGCCTTTCTCAGCGTCACGCCCTCGTCGGCATAAGCGACCCCCAGGTAGTCGACACCATGGAATTGCAGGAGGTTCGCGATCTCAAAGCTGCCCGTCCCATAGCCATAGGCTTTTACCATCGCCATCAGACGAGTCGCGGGCTGCAATACCTGGCGGTATTGGCTAAGATTGGATGCCATTGCCCCCAGGTTGACCTCCATGATCGTCTGGTGGATCTTTTCGGTAAGGAGCCGGTCGATAGCTTCGAATTCGAAGACGCGGGCGCCTTTTATCAGGATCGTTTCATCCCGGAAGTGCAGCCGGTGAACGTCTTTTTGAAACGCTTCCACCGAAGGATAAAAGACTGCCTGACCGGGAAACCACCGGCTGAAAGCCTCTGCATTGGCGCTGATACGCTCTCCTATACCTATCAGCCTGTCGACCTTTTTCTGACCAAGGGCCATCGCGACCTCGACATATAGCTGTTGCTCTTCACGGCCCGACTGCAGTATGTCAGAGAGGATCACGGTCCGCCTGGCATGCTGTTGTTGCTGTGCCAGGAAATCGAGGGCAATCGACAAGGAGCTGAGATCGGCGCTATAGCTGTCGTTGATGACGGAGCAGTGGTTGATGCCGGCCTTTAACTCCAGCCGCATGGCTATCGGCGAAAGCAGCTTCAGGCTTGCGGCTATCTTCTCGACGGGCTGCTTCAGATAAAGCAGCGTAGCGATACAGTGCCCCGCGTTTTCCAGGGCCGCTTCGTCCGTAAAGGGAATGGAGAAGTCAAATGTATTGCCTTCGAAGGAAAAGGTCAGTGTTGTCCAGCCCTCGGATTTGACGGTATTTATGAGTTTGATGGAAGCATCGGCACTTTTTCCCCAGGAAAGGAGGGCTGGCCCAGTGCCGGCGTTTGGTCCCACGCCTGTGCCAGCGTTTTGCCCCGAGTCCGGCGTAGCTTGATGTCCGGCGGACCAGGCTCCCCTAGCCTCTTGTGCAGCTAGACGGCCAGAGCCGGCTTCACTCCAGGCTTCCACGGCCTTTCGCGTTTCGGGCTGGTCGATATTATAGATCAACGTCTCTGCCTCGTTGAAGAGCTGCAGTTTTTCGGCGGCTTTCTGGGCGATATCGTCAAACCCTTCGCTATGGGCTTCCCCGATATTGGTAAAGATGCCGATGGAGGGTCGGATGATAGGCTGCAGACGCTGCATTTCCCCACGGCGCGAGATACCCGCTTCGAAGATGGCCAGCTGATGGGCAGGTTGTAGCTGCCAGACGCTCAGCGGGACGCCGATCTGCGAGTTATAGCTTTTGGGGCTGCGGACGATATGGAAGGAGTCTTCGAGTAATTGGTTGAGCCACTCTTTAACGGTGGTCTTGCCGTTGCTGCCGGTGATGCCTATAACAGGGATAGTGAACTGCTGACGATGGAAGGCCGCCAGACGCTGAAGTGCGGCGAGGGTATCGGGAACGATGAGGATGTTCGCGTCTGGAAGCGAGGAGTGAGAACCGTCGGGGTGGCCGGGGATGGCTGCTGCGGATTGGGCGGGCGCAGTGACGGGATGAACGGATGCACCTGTGGATTGAGCGGGCGCAGTGACGGGATGAACAGATGCACCTGTGGATTTGGCAGGCGTGGCTGCGGAGCGAGCGGGCGTGGCTGCGGAGCGAGCGGGCGTGGCTGCGGAGCGAGCGGGTTTACCTGTGGATTGATCGGGCGCTTCTGCGGGCGAACCCTGAAGCACAAAATTCCGGACCCCGCGGCGATAAAGCTCTTCTACAAACCGGCTGCCGTCACGGCGGGGACCTTTTAAAGCAAAGAAGAGAGAGGTCGACGGAAAGATGAGGCGGCGGCTGTCCAGCAATAAATTTTCGATCAGCGTAGAACCAGCCGGGGAGGCGACGTTGACCGCCCTAACGCCTTCTTGTCCTTTGTTTGCCCCGCCCCTGGCCTGTTGAAAAAACTCCCCTCCTATTATCTCATGGATCTGTTGTATGCTATACGCCATTGCTCTTTTGGTTGGATGATTCACGCCGGCTGGACCACATCGAATACCCTATACCCCCACTGATACAGACCAGGATGACCAGCAACGACACATAAACAGGCAAAACGATATTGAAATATTCCACCAGCATTTTTAATCCAACAAAGACGAGCACCACAGCAATGCCTTGCTGCAGGTGCCCAAAGCGGTCGATGGCTCCCCTCAACAGAAAGAACAGTGACCTCAACCCCAGCACCGCAAAAATATTCGACGTATAGATCACGATCCTCTCCTGCGATATCCCAAAGACCGCTGGTATCGAGTCAACCGCGAAGACGATATCCGTTGTCGCCAGCAGGATCACTACCACAAAGAGCGTGGTATAAACCTTTTTCCCATCGATATGCATCGTCAGATGGCCCCCGCCGTCGTTTCCGGTAAGCGGGAGGAAGCGGCGCATGAATTTATATACCCGATTGTCCTCTATATTCATTTCCTCGTCATGTTTGGACCGGAACATCGTGAAACCGGTATAGACGAGTATAGCGCCAAAGATATACAGCAGCCAGTGGAAGCGGGTAACCAGCGCGATCCCGACGGTGATAAAGATCACCCGAAGGACGATCGCGGTCAGGATCCCAATGAGCAATACACGGGCATAGTATTGAGGTTTGACCCGGAAAAAGGTAAAGATCAGGATAAAGACAAAGATATTGTCTACGCTCAGCGACCATTCCATGAGGTAGGCGCTGAAGTATTCCAGCGCGATCTTATGCCCGTCCTCCCACCAGAGGAATCCGAAAAAGGCCATAGCCAACCCAACCCAAAAAGCAGTCTGGACCAGCGCCCTTTTGATGGTCATAGTGGTGCCGGACTTGCTGATCAGACCGAGGTCAAAAATGACTGCGATAATAAGAACAATTCCAAAAGTAAGATACGAGATGGTCGATGGGCTCATGCCGTTGATATTGCCGTAAAGATAATGAAATCCAGACAGCTGCCGCCTGGTTGGCGGACAGCGGGCGTGAGGGTATCGACAGCGGCACTTTTACTCTAATTCCGAAATGTATTTTTTCATCCTTTTCTTTGCTTCTTCCAACCAATCGGAAACCAGTCTTTTGACGACAGCCTGATCGACCCCAGCGGCATTTTTTACTATCCATTTGATCATATTGGCTCTCTCGCTTTGCTTTGGAACATTTCCCGCGATAATGATCTTGTTTTGATTATAAAAACAAACCAGCTTCAGCGTATTATCGTCCAAGCCATCCATTTCGACCTCGTAGAAAAAGCAACCAGACCGGGTATTGCTTCCCTCCAGTGCTACATTTTTTAATGAATGTCGGACGTAGTCGATATTTTCCATCAAACCTGCAGCTTCGTGTATTTCATTAATCTTTGTCAGAGAGTCACGTCCCCGAACGGCATAAAGCGCGTATATACGATCATCCCATCCTTTGGCGCCTATCTCCCCCTTCTGGGTCACTTTTACATAGACAATCTTCGTGCTGTCTTTATCCTGCCAGACCAGGCTGTCCGTGCAGTTATTGCAGGAAAGGGATTGGGCTTTCGGGCTCAGACTGAGTATGGATAGAAGGACTATAAACAGAGTTTTCATATTCATAAAGTTAGTTGGCTAAAGAGATTGTCCGATCGAATTCATAGCAGGTGTCGTTTTTCTTTGAAACGAACTTTACCTCACCTCCGGATCAATTAAAGTCAATGGTGGCGAATTGCTCGACCTCGGTATAGTAACGAACCATATTTACCCCGTAACGCCCCAGTGGCAGTAGGTACTTATGTCCTTCCTGAAGTGTCTGCGCCTCTCTGGTGAAAGCGGAGTTTCTTACTTCAGTGTGATCGTCGATATCGCAGACAAAGATCTCGCTGGTATTGCCGGACTGAGAAAGCTGCAGGTATTTTTTGTCGTCGCTTTCCTTCAGCGCAAGCGTGTTATGCAGGATGGCCTGCATTCCTTTCCTAAAACCGGGATTGGCTTGCTGGACTATATAAAGATCCTTTGTTTTCGTTTCGGCCAGGGTTTCCGGGTCGATCACGGAGAAGGACAGCTGAATCTTGTTGTCTTCCTTTACCTGGTAGTAAAAGACCAGGATATTCTGGCCGAAGATATACATCCGGGGTGGAAAAGGACCAAAGGTCTTGTCGGGGCCGTGCAGGATGACTCTTTTAGCCTCCTGCATGTTGCCGTCGTATTTTACTATTTCGACGCCGAGCTTTACCTTGTCGAGTTTGGCCGAATAGGCAAACTGCATGTTTTTATAGTCGACAACCATGGAATAATAGCTGGCGCCAACCTTTTTGATGCTTACCGGGTCTTTTAGCTTGAATTTTTCCGAAAGAGTGACGGTTGCCGTTTGGGCCTGTGAGTAGACGAAAACGAACAACGACACGGTGACCAGGATACAATTTCGCATTAGGGGTGGTTTTATGACCCTAAAAGTAATACAATAACCGACATTTTAAAGGTCGATCACGTTATCTTCCTCTAAATTCCAAAGAACTATTCCGATATTTATTTAGCCAAAAACCTGCCTTCCTTTTTGCTCCATCTAACATCAGGATTATTGTATCGGGGATCCTTTTCAGATAAAATAACTTTATAAAACTCTTCGTAAAAATTCTTTTTCCCAAAATAGCGATCTTTAATCCTATCTATTAAACCTTCGGCGTCCCAGATTACAGGCCCCTCTAACCCAATACATTCTTTAGGGCTAACTTTTTTCTCTGAACCATCTTCATAATAAATAACACAGTCTTTGAGATTCATTAAATCCTGCGAAAAGTGAGGAGGCATTAAATCGATATCTTCCTGGCTCAATTCCTTAAAGCCAATAATTTCAAAAACGCCACGGGTTACCGCATCCTTATAAATCCTGACATATAAATTAATTGGCTTAGTTATTATTTCCTCAATAGAAAAATTACTTTTATTTGATCTAACTATATAATCATAAAGACCAATATGGAATCCGGGTAACAACCTACCAAAAGTTATTTTCCCAGTGGATAATGGAACTTTTACTATTGATCCTTCTTTAAATTTAATTCGCTTTTTCGCCTCCATAATATAAGAATACTGTCATTGCATACCCTTTCTATCGGCAGGGTTACGACTATAATATATCAACTTCTCGGCTAGCAGCCTTATTGCAAAGCCTTTTTTGAAATGTTTCTAGCTATTTGATGCTTACACCGGGTCTTTTAGCTTGAATTTTTCCGAGAGAGTGACGTGTAGGTGTAAGCTCCCCTCAATTCCGTTCCACCGGGGATTAGAATTTTCAATTTTTTTAGTAATCAAAAGGGACCGGATTAAATATATTCCAGCGGAGGAACAAAGCCCAGCGCCTGGTGAGGCCTTGAGCAGTTGTAATCCTGC
>JAATGQ010000123.1 GCA_015654595.1 Chitinophagales bacterium
ATAAAACTGATGATATTCCCTCGGGCTCGCTATTGATTTCTAAAACTCTTCCTTTGATATAGGGTTGAATTAACTCAAAAACCCATTCCTTCCATTTGGACATTTCGTTTGGTTCCTGAAGAAAAGTAGGGAATAATTCTGTCGTGCTCATAACTTATTAATTTATGCTGATTGACGGTTCCGGTAAGCTGTTGGCGCTATGCTAAAAGCTTTTTTAAACGCTGTACTAAACCCATTATAGGTATCAAAACCTACTTTCGAACTTATCTGATCGATCGTGTCATCTGTCTCCTCTAGCAGCTGTTTCGCCTTCTCCAGGCAGAGATGTAATCTGTATTGATATGGGCTTGTTTGAAAAAGCTCTCGGAAGCCAAGCTTCAGCTTAAATTCATTGATGCCCGCCTTATCAGCCAGGATGGCGATATGGATATGTCTGACGGGATCCTTCTCGATGATTGCTTTTGCGAGTTCTAAGGCAGGGATATCATATAGCTTAGTTCGTTCAATAGGGCATTCGTAGCCCACAATTTTCTTTTTGCGCGGCATGGCGATAAGGTTTAACGCACTAATCTTCGGCTCTTAACCAGGGATGGTTTACTATTACAGGACTAGCAATTTACGAACCATTGTCACCTAAAAGCAAATTTTTAAGGGCTACTAAAGGCAGGAACTGGTTTACTAACGGACGAGTATGCAGTATAAATGCGGAGTGTTTTATCTGCTGAAAATCTGCAGTGGTTAATTCGGTGCTTTTGCGTTTACACGTCCCTGCTATAGGAGATTTTCGATTTCAATTTTAACTCTTCTGAAGTTATCCTGTAGAACCGCTTCATCGACATGACTTATTCTAGGTAATTCGACAGCCTGTTGTTGAGATTCAGTCCGGATGATTTTTGCATGGAACGTTTTTATTTTTAACTCTTTGCCCGGTTCATCTGCTGTGATGCCGAGGAACTCGCCAGATGATAAGGTTGAGATGGTGGCCTGGGTTACGGTAGGTTCCCATTGCTGAGAGGTACTTATGGAAGTGTCGTTACTGTTAACAGAAATGGAGGACCGGTCCTGGAGGATCTTGGGGAAGCGATCGGCTATCCAACGTGCGGTTTCGCCACCTACCTGCCCGCAGAGGAGGTTGCCGCTAATGTTGAGCAGGGTATCCGCCTCCTGGTGCGAGTAACGGGTTCTAAGTTGGGAGATGTCCTGGATAGCCAGAATGGATATGATGTTATTGGATCTACCTGTGGCCACTGTGGTTACCATATTATAGGCACGGATCGTAGCAAACTCGTCGCAGACCAATGCACAAGGATGTTTCCCGGGCTGGTTACAAATCTGGGTCAGCCGATCGACATACAGGGAGATCACTGGAGCCAGGGCCTCGACCCGGGAAGGATCGCCTCCCAAACAAAACAGTTTTGGGGCTGAGGGATTGTTGATGTCCAGGGTGAGATCGTTACCGGTAAGGAGATAATACAGATCGGGTGAAGAGAGACGACCGAGCGGGATCTTTGCTCCCGATATCTGACCGTCCAGCATTTCAAAGGTTTTGTTATTAAAGGCCTGCATGAAAGGTTCGATTAAGGTTTCGAGCTCGGGTTCGGCTACCAGCATAGGAAACAGTTTTTCATAGGGCAGGTTTGACAGCTCGATGACATGGGGTATGGTGCAATAAATGCCGTCTTTATACTTACGGAGATACCAGATGAGGGCCGCAACGAAGTTGATAGGTGATTCCACGAAGAAGTCTCCCTGCCGATTGACCCAGGTTTTGTTCATACTCAGCAGGATGGTGCGGCTGGCGCCGATGGCATCGGAGAGATGGTTGAGGGTACCCGGTTCGAGGAGATTACAACGGTGGCTCCGGGAAAGGTCGGTGAAGTTGATTGAGTAGAAAGACGTATTGGTGGGATATTTGTCTTTATTGGCCAGAAAATGGGCATAGGCGCACCTGGTGAGGGTATCGTATTTGAAGTCATAGATAAACAGGGCAAACTGCTTTTGTATCAGCTGCCGGATAAAAGGCTCTATGATAAACCAGGATTTACCGGATCCTGGTGAACCCATGATCATGATGCCCCTGCGAGGATTGACCAGGTTGATCTGGCTTTTTCTTTGACGGCCTTTCCAGGTATAGATACCTTTTAAATGGAGGGAGAAGGCGTTATTTAGCAATCTATGCTCCTGGGGAAAGCCAGCTTTGCGCTGGCCGAAGGGATCGTTGCCTGACCAGGGAGCTTGAAATCTCCGGATAAGACTGGTAGCACCAAAACGTATCGAGGCCCAACCTAAGAAAGTGGTGATGATGTACAAAGAGAATTTACCAGGTATATGGAGTGAAAAGATAGCAAGACCAAAAAATAGAATAAAGGCATTTTTGTAAAATGTGATCTCAGGGCTTTTTCGAGCGGGGCTGCTTAAAATGGACAGAAAAAGCAGGAATAAAGAGAACCCCTTTGAATACAAGGGGTTCTCTAATAGGCCAGTTTTGACAAACAGTCCCAGGAACTGTTCTGTAATCTGTGTTGTCCAGCCGAGTCGATCAAAAACAGAGAAGCAAAAGAAATAGATATGTAGAAAAAGCAATAAAAGGCTTATTACCTGGAAGAGATCGCCCAGGTTACCGGATGAATTCCTTTGGTTATTCATAGATCCTTTGTCGTTGTTTTTGCGTTTGGGTTTGAGTCTGCTCCTGTTTTTGCCGTTCTTTATATTCGCATCTATTGGTAATGCCGTTGGCGCTGTAGTTGCTTCCTAACCTGTTGCCATCGAAAACTGTCTTACGGAGATGATCTATGTACCAGATATTTTGTAAGCCGCCATTTGGATCTTTTTGAAAGAGGGCATCAATTTGCTCTTTTTTTAAGGCTATGGTAAGGTCTTTAAGGTTGGGAGTCTTTTTGTAGAAGGCCCAGTCGATGGCTGTGGTTAAATGCTGACGATGAGGCTCGCGTAGAGCCTGATTTTGAACAAATCGTTTTTCGAGGTTTTTTAATATTGGCTTACTTTGGAAGAGACTGGCTTTTATCGCAGAACCAACCGGCTGGCCCTTTTCGTTGAGCACACGATAAAGCAGGCCCCGGTGTTTGTATAAGGCAGACTCTGGTTTTCCCCGGTGGGCTTCGACATTATAAAGGCGTAATATGGCATTAAACTCCTCAAGGGAGGTATAGCGATATTGATCGATGACATGGGCGAATATGTCCCGCATGGCCGGATAAACAGCGGTTTGGCCATAGATGATCTTTTGAGCAGGACCTACGGGTTCGTCCTGCCTTATTTCCGGGCTCTTTGAGAACTCCAATGACCAACTTTTTTCCAATTGTTTTACCAGTTGCTTTGCACGACTAAAATCTCGGGGCGCCAAGTGGTACACTTTGCCATCTTTTTGGATGAGTGTGCTGATCAGATGAATGTGTGGATGAGGTTGGTCAGCATGCCTATAAACCAGCCAGGGTTGATCTTTAAAGCCCCATTTCTCCATGAATTCCCGGGAGATACCCCGCAACTGCTGGTCGGTAGGCTGCTGGGACGGATGGAAATTCAGCGACAGGTGTATAATAGGTTTTGTAACATTTTCATTCAGAGAGACCAGGCGCTGGAAGTGATATACTTTATCCCTCGTGGTCAGCTGATCGGGGTCTTTTAGAAAATTGTCTCCATCCAGACAGCTGGCGTGTCCCTGTTTCACTTTTCTTTCGTGGTAAGCCAGGGTGAAACGAATATTTTTAACTGGCTTTATTTGAACGCGCATCGTTTGCTAATTTTGTGATGAGTGTTTGAATGTTCTCCTGGATAGCCAACAAACGGGCAATGCCGAGACTGTCCAGGGGCATGGTTTCCCGAATAGTCCGCATCTCCTTCCTGAGTGCGATGCATTCATCGACAAATTCGTCAAAAGACTTGTTCCGGTAGAACACATGAAGTGGCCGCCCCAAGGTTGCTTTCCGTATAAATTCGCTGGTTGTTCTGCAGGTGGAGTTTGCTACCTTTTTTTTCAACTCCTGCTTTTCTCCTTCGGAATAACAAATGGTGATACGCTTGTAATTGTACTTGTATATTTTCTTTTTTGCCTTTTCCATAGTTAAAGTTTTTTTATTGTTTGCCAGTGTTTGCTGTGCAAGACCAGCTGTAATACCCTTCCTCCCTTTTTTTCGCCCATCTCAAGAACCAACTCTTTGTCTTTTGTAAGAGAGAAGGGTTGAAATCCTACCCAGCCTGATTGAGTGGAATCGCTAATGATGGCTGCCTGCTCCGGTTGATAGATTGGTGTCAATGGCAACTCCTGTACGGCGGTGCGTCGAAAGACCCGCCGGTCACGGATGAACCAGCGGGTGTATTCGGGAATGTAAGTAATGGCCGAACTGTTGTGGACGACTAAGGCGAACCAGAGAATCTCGTCTTTGAGATAGATGCCTTGCAGACCGAACTCCAAACCTTCGGCTGAAGATTGTTGTAGAAAAGAGCCACCCGGGGCGATACCGGGCGGCTGAAAGGAAGGGAGAGGGCCGGGCTTTTCGCCCGGTAGTTCGGTGGACCGATGAGTTTTGCTGCTTCGTAACAGGAGCTGGTATCCGGGACGAACCGTCACTCTTATCTGTCTGACTTTTTTGCTGAAAAGGGATTTGGTCGCCTGTAGACCTGCATTGGCTGCCTGACCACTGATAGACGGATCATAGGTCGTAAGGTTGAGTGAATTGATGCCCAGGTCGGCGGATTGTTTTGTCACGTCCCGGCTGATCTGGCCGGGAATATGGACTCCGGCTATCCCATCGAGGTCATAGACCTGCAGGTCGGAAGTATAGATGTTGCGGTCGCTGCGGATCGCGGTGATATGGATTAAGATCCGGTCATTGGTGATATTGACCACGCCATAGACCAATTGACCTTTGGGGATCAGGATCTTATTGATACGCAGATCGTCCTCCAGTTGAAGAGCGATGGTGGCACCTGTTACCAATACCTGCTTTTCGGGGACAATGGCGGAAATGGTATTACGTGTAGAATCGGCCGGATCTATTTCATCTACGGTGGAACTGGCCTGTATAGGTTCAGATGGATGCTGAATACGAATGACCTTGTCCAACATGCCGTCAAGCTTCTCCAGTTGTTGATAGGGTTCGGGAGGACTATTCCGTGGCTGGTGAATGGGTGGAGCAGGCTGGCTTAACGATTCCTGCAAGTGGTGGAGCTGCTGTTGTAATTCATCGGCCTTTTGATCTTTATAGATAGGTGTAGAAGTGTATGGATCCTGTTGCTGAAACTTTTGTCGGATCATGGAGTCTTGACTCGCCTTTTCATAGGCGGCCAGTTTATCCATTATAGCCTTCTTTGGATCGAACCGGGCCTGTGGTAGCTGGGTATTAAGACCCGGACCGGTGGCGGATTCATTCTTTTGATTTTTGCCGCCGCCAAGGGTATAAAACACCATACATAGGAAGGGAAGAACGATGAGAGGCAGAAGCAGGAGAAATTTTTGTTGTCTTTGTGATATTGTGTGCATACAAATTGATTTAACGGGTTTCTGATTTAATATCTGTGTTGTCCAGTATACGCCAGCGTTCAATAAGATAACCGTGGGGGTTATTATCCGACCGGCTGGTATTACGCAGCCATCCTTCCGTGAGCAGATTGCGGGTGACCAGGCTGGTAGGCCGGATGATCTTCTCCGTCGCATAACACCGGAAGTAAAAAGGATAGCTGTGCATGTCCAGTATGATGCTGTCGATGCCCACTGTCTGGGAGATGTTGCCGCTGATGACCCCCGAATAATAGCCGTTCTCCTTGAGGTTGTCATATACCTGTTTGGCCGAATCATCTGCCAGATAGAGGGCCCGGATCAGATTGGTCTGGATAACCTTTTCATCCGGGTCAAGGGTAAAGAAATACTGATGGAAGTTGCGGATATGATCCCGGGCTTCTACCGGAAGATTTTCTTTCCGGTCAGCGGCGATAGCTTCCAGCGCTTTTCCCGAGGCAAGGATATAGATCTTTTCCTTTGCCTTTTCAATGGCATGATAGGACAGGCCTACCACTATTCCATCAAGAAGCAGGCTCCCGGTGACGACCACGATGGTAAAAAGCCGGATATACTGGAAGGACTGTTCGATCGATCTTGTTTTTGGAAACATGAGATTTCATTTTAGGTTAATTGCTTCCGCCATAATTTGGCGCCCATACCTCCGGCGCGGATAATATAGTTCGTAACAGACGGTACCGTGAAATAACCGGCGATCCCCATGATAAGGAATATAAAATAGGCCGCATCCGTTGGCCCAAACATTGTCTGACCGGTTTTTGCCAGCTGGTCGAGATCCTGTTTGATCATCTCTTGCTGGATCTGGGCAAGCAGCGAACCGAAGATGTTGGTTACCGGCAACCACAGAAAGACCTGGAGATAACGGGATAGCCAGTTGGAAATACTATCTTCCAGCCCTTTATAAACAGAGAAGGCAAAAGCCATCGGCCCCAGGATGGCCAGAACGATCATATAGAAAGTCCTTACGGTATTGATACAAAGCGATGCCGACTCGAAAAGAACCTGCAAGATCTCGGACAGCCAGACCCTGATGGAGTTCTTCATATTGTAGGAGCCTTTGGCCATCTCGAATTTTACGCGGTTGGACAATCCCGACATAAACCCTGAGTCGGCCTGTCCGGATAACTCTTCCCACTTATCCAGATCGCCACTGCCCGAAGAATTGACATACATCTGCCAGTCAGCAGATTGAGTCAGGGCATCCTGTCTTTTTTGCAAAAGGGTGGCGACAGCCTGGTTCGAGTCATTGACTATAGCCGCGGTACCTTCGGCAATAGGCTTCATTACACCGTCGATGACCCCTATGACAAGGTTGGGAAAGAATAGGATGGCTATAGCGATCGCAAAAGGCCGGAGTAACTGGTCGGGTACAATAGGTTCTGCTCTTCCCAGCCGGACCCATACGTTTGCCATCACAAACCATAAGGTGCCAAATCCGGCAATAGCGCTGCTGATCCTGATGAGTTCACTGCAATGGACGATCATCCTGTCATGTACCTGTTGAAGAATGGATTGCAGGCTGCCAATGTCACTGGCGATGTCAATCAGATATACCATACAATTGTTTTAGTCGGTTAATGTCATTTGTTTCCTTTTGCCGTTGTACGGTCTGAATAGCTATACTGTTGTTCAGCTGAACCATCGCATTGTACTGTCCCCTGACATCTGTGTGGATGCGGTCGATGGCCTGCAGGCGTTGGCCATCGGACATCTGCAGTTGATGATCTGTGAGGATCATCGTTAATTCCTCCACGGCCTGGACGCTGTGTTGCAATAAGGCGGAATACCTACTGAGGATATAACTGAGTTCCTGAGCCGTGAAGACATGGGTGTCACTGATCCGCGAACTAGCTGTTCGGTATCCCGCCACGATGCTGTACTCCATGTTGAGGATCTGGCTGATACGGGGATCACCACTGACGGCCGGAGATAAGATCCAGAGACCATCAAGGAAGATCTTGTGCAGGCTGAAATTGGCCTTTGTTATATCCCGGACACGAGTATACCCGTTTTTTAGCGTTTCATACCCGGTGTACATATTCTGTAGGGTGCCTTTCATAGCTGTCAGCTTTTCCTTGTCGAGGATCAACTGGTTAATGAGATCGGCTACTGTCTGGGGCCTGCCGACTACTGTCAGCAGGCTTAATCCAAGTGTTATTAGTATTTTGTGCATTGG
>JAATGQ010000085.1 GCA_015654595.1 Chitinophagales bacterium
CGGCCGCGATGCGGTCCGTCGCAAACCGCGTGCAAGGATCGCGGTATCGAAACCGCCTTTGGCGCCTTCAACAAAAGCGTCGAAAATATTGATCTTCTTATACAGTGCGCCAAGGATGATAACCAGAAAAATAAAGAGGATAATCCCTCCGCTCAGCGCGCGGGAGAAAGACTGGACATTGGCTGCATCCAGACTTTTCAGATAGACGACCAGCCCTCCGATCAACAGTGAGAGACTGCCGATCCAGGCCAGGATGATCGGCTGGAAGATCCGGATACGCTGCCGGGCGGCCACGATACACATCGACGCGATCGTGGTGATAAAGGTGGCGATCACCACCGGGATAAAGATATCTGTCGGGTCCGGCGCTTTATTGGCTGCGCGCAGGGCGATCATACTCACCGGAATGACCTGCAGCCCTGAAGCATGCAGACAGAGGAACATGATCTGGGAGTTGGAAGCCGTATCCTTATTGGGATTGATCTCCTGCAGGCTTTCCATCGCCTTTAGCGCAAACGGCGTGGCCGCATTGTCCAGTCCGAGAAGGTTGGCCGAAAAATTCATCACCATGTGTCCCATCGCCGGATGTCCCTTCGGCAGCTCGGGAAAAAGTTTGGAGAAAAAAGGGGCCGTCACCCGGGCAAGAAAGCGGATGCCTCCTGCCTTGTCGGCAATGCTGACCAGCCCCATAAACAGGGCCATGATCCCGATCAATCCCAGGGCCAGGTTGACCGCATTCTTACAGGTCTCGATCAGTCCATCGGCCCGTTGAACCTGGTAGGTGGGCGCGCCCGGCGGCGGGATCTTCGCCTGGCCGGCTGCACCGGGGGTCGCCTGAGCCGCACCATGGGGAGCAGCATGAATCGGCAGCGGGATCTCCTGACCGGCCACGGGCGCCTGGATCGGCGTACCAGCGGCAGAGGCAGAGGCCGGCGAAGGGCTGACAGGTGCCCGGGGCGCCTGCCGCAACGTGTCACCCGCCTTTCCGATCACCATTGTGCTGAAAATCTCTTTATCAGCCGGTATAAATGCATACCGCAGCCCTGCCACCACAATGGAAATCAAAATAAAAGCCGCCCATATCCTGCTTAAAGCCATATTGATACCTGTTGTTTACCCTTAACGGCCTGAAATTACCATTAATTGCCTAATTTCGCGCGGCAATTGCGTTGGGATACGCTTTTTCAAAATCAGCGTCCCCGCAATCCATTTTAATCTGTCCTTCGGACAAGCCGCCGGGGCTGCTTAAAATCCCCCACTGTCGGCTAAAAAAACAAAAAATATGGCTTTACAAGCAGGTATAGTAGGACTGCCAAACGTAGGGAAATCGACGCTGTTCAACGCCGTCAGCAACAGCGCAAAGGCGCAGGCGAGCAATTACCGGTTCTGCACTATCGAACCCAATACGGGTCTGGTTGACGTTCCGGACGAACGCATTGACAAGCTGGCCGAACTCGTAAAACCCGATCGCACCGTTCCGACCCAGGTCGGCATCGTAGACATCGCGGGTCTTGTAAGAGGCGCCAGCAAGGGCGAAGGTCTGGGGAACAAGTTCCTGGCTAATATTCGCGAAGTAGATGCCATCGTACACGTTATCCGCTGTTTCGAAGACGAGAACATCCTCCGTGATGAAGGCCCCATCAACCCTGTCGGCGACAAGGAGATCATCGATACAGAATTGCAGCTGAAAGACCTCGAAAGCGTCGAGAAGAAACTCTCCCGTACCGAGAAGATGCTGAAGACCGGCGATCCCAAGGTCAAGGCCGAATACGAAGTGTTGAAAAGAGCAAAAGAACACCTCGAACAAGGAAAAAGCATCCGTGAGATGGGGCTTTCCAAGGAAGAAAAGACTGCTACGGCCGATCTCTTCCTGCTCACCGAAAAACCGGTCCTCTATGTCGCTAACGTCGACGAGGCCTCGATGCATACCGGCAATAAGTTCTCGGAAGCGCTGAAAGCAGCGGTCGCCGGAGAAAATGCGCAGGTCATCGTGATGAACAACAGCATCGAAGCGCAGATCTCCGAAATGGAAGATCCGGCCGACCGCCAGCTCTTCATGGAAGAATATAAAATGACCGAGCCTGCTCTCAACAAGCTGATCCGCTCTGTCTACAAACTGCTGAACCTGGCGACCTATTTCACCGCGGGTGTACAGGAAGTCCGTGCCTGGACGATCCAGGAAGGCTGGAAAGCGCCGCAGGCCGCCAGCGTGATACACACGGATTTTGAAAAAGGCTTTATCAAAGCCGAAGTGATCGCCTATAAAGATTTTATCCAGTACGGTTCCGAAGCCGCTGCAAGAGATAATGGAAAGCTCCGTATCGAAGGGAAGGATTATGTCGTCAAAGACGGTGACGTGATGCATTTCCGGTTTAACGTATAATAAATGAAAAAGGGGTCAAAAGACCCCTCCCCGGCAAAGGAATCTTTGTCGGACATAATGATAAAAGAGGCTGTCTACTTTTCTTTTGAGACAGCCTCTTTCGTTTCGAAGCCGCGATTAAAGAACGTTGTAGCCGAAGCTTATATAATACAGTCCGCCGATGCTCGAGTTACCGAGCGCATCCACATAATATTTGTTCAGGATATTCGAAGCCCCGATCTTGATCACACTCTTCGTCATCCCCGGGATCTTCATGCTGATCTGGCCATCCAGCGTTCCAAAGGCAGGCGTATTGCCCGTGATAAAGGAGGACTGATACAGATAAGCCTGCTGCCAGCGATACGTGATATTGAAGCCATAGTATTTCGCGATGGTGTAGTTCGCGATCGACAGGTTAAACTTGTTCTTTGGCGTATTGAAGTCCGTCTGCTGGCTGACGTCTTTGCTGTCGATATTGTTGAACGTATAGTTGCCACCCAGGATAAAACCCTTTGGCAGTGAATAGTCCAGGCTGATCCCCGCCCCTTCGGTATTGACGTTGCTGCTGCTATTGGTATAGATACCAAACGTATTGGCTGCCGTCGGCGTCTGCGTCAATCCGTTCTTCACCAACACCGTCAGCCCGATGAAATTGGAATACCGCGCATAGAATCCATAGACATCGATCAGCAGCTTTTCCGCTATCACCCCTTTATATCCCAGCTCCCAGCTGGCCACCGTCTCGGGTTTGAAGGTCTTGTAGTGATAGGCCGCTCCTACCTGGCCCGTTGCCGCAGCCTTGTTCAGCGTTGCCGTATCATAAGTATTGCCATCGTTCAGATTGTAGTAGCTGATGAACTGCGGCAAACCGCCGATCAACCTCGCCGATCCTGTCTGCAGGTTGATGAACTGGTTTTGAGTGGTGGGGAAACGATAAGCCGTCTGGAAGCTGGCACGGATAAAATTGTCCTTGGCCACCTTAAACAGCGCCGTTACTCTCGGTGTAAACTTACCCTTGAAATTGGAGTTCTTATCATAGCGGCCCGACACGGATAATTTCAGAAAGTCGTCAAAAAAGGCCCGTTGCAGCTGAGCAAAAGCGCCTGTCTCATTGATCTTGATGCGTCCTGCCGTATCGGCAAAAATCGTCCCGTGACTGTTCAGTACAAACTCACGTGTGCTGGCTCCAACCGTGACATCGACCGTCTTCTCTACGTCCCCAAAGTTGTACATCCCTTCCCCGACATAAAGATTGGTCTGGTCGTTGAACTTCGCGCCGTTGGGAATAGCGCCTTGTTTGATGGCTGCCAGTGCGCTGTTAAAAGCCGCTGTGCCCGGGATCAACCTGTTGGCGTCTGCGGTAGTTCTTGCAGCAGCGCTTGCATTGGCGTAGGCCGTTGCGGGACTCTGACCCGCCTGGAGATCTGCTCCGAAGACCTGCGCGTATGTGCCGACATAGGTGGGGGCCCAGGTTGTTGCCGTACCCGAGTAGGCTTCATTCAACAGGGTAGCCGCCGCCACCATATCATAGCTGCTGCCGGCATTCTCCTGCGTGGTATAGGCCCGCACATAATAGTGTCTGCCTGATAATTCCAATTTATACTGACCGATCCGCACATTCTGAAGACGATACCGGTCTGTACCCTGGTAGACCGTGCTGGCCGTACCAAAATTGCCCGTCAGGCTAAGCGTAGAACCCGGTGTCACCTTGTAATAAAGTCCGGCCGAGAATTTAGCATTGTAGGCTTTGTAGTCGGTGAGCGTATTCTCGTCGTAGCCCGTTCGGGTTACATTTGAATTGGAAGGCGTCGCATTTGCCAGCGCATTCAGCTGGGCCGCCGTCGCCGGATCACCCGCATTGGCATACTTGGCCGCCTCGCTCTTCAAAACCGACTGAACATTGAAATAAGGCGTTTCATCCCCGTATACATTTATCCCATCATAATCCGTGGCATTGGCGCGCGTTGTCGAATTTACCTGGCCCGTTGAGGGGACATAATTGCGATGGTCCGAAGCATACCAGTCCTTTGCCCGCGTATAATCCGCCGATATCCGGAAAGCAAATTTGTCGTTGAATGCCTGTGCATAGCGGGCCATGACATTATAATAAGGCGCTGCGCTGCTGTTGGCGTCCCCGATATGGTTGACGCCCTGCTTATACTGCGCGCTGAAACCCTGATATTTGAAGGGGTCCTTGCTCGTCATGAGCAGGGTTCCCGTCATACCGCCCGAGCCATACAAGGCCGAAGAAGCGCCTGGCAGCAACTCCACATTATCTACATCCAGCTCGCTCAAACCGACGATATTGCCCACAGAGAAGTTCAGTCCCGGCGCCTGGTTGTCCATTCCATCCACCAGCTGATTCATCCGCACGTTGCCGCTGCCGTTAAAGCCGCGTGTACCCAGCGATTTAAATAAGATGGAAGACGTCACTGCGTCTACCCCCTTCAGATTGGTCAGCGCGTCATAAAAAGATGCAGCCGGGGCTTCGTGTGCCTGCAAGGCTCCCATTCTTTCAATGGACACCGGGGATTCCAGACTCCGGATGGCGCCACGGGTAGCAGAAACTACGACCTCACGCCCCAGACTGCTGGCGGGCGCAAAAGCCACCTCCAAAGGTGTAGAAGCATCGGTAACCCGAACCTCCTGCGTCTCAAAGCCAATAGAAGAAAAGACCAGCGTCACCGGCAAAGGCTGGCTGACCGTCAACCGGAAATGCCCCCGGTCATCCGTATAAGTACCGGCAGACGTTCCCTTTACCGAAACAGAAACAGCCTCTACCCTTTCCCGGGTAAGCTTGTTATGTATCGAGCCGGTTATGGTTACGGATGTTTGTGCGAAAGTATCCAGGACAGAAAATGCAACGAATAGAAAAGCGACAAGGATCTGGCTTTCTTTTCTCATAAGGCAAGTTTTAAGATATGCAATTGATGTATTACTAAAATACGTATTGTAATGTTGTTTGTAAAATTTAATTTTGCCCGCATGAAGACGCTAGCATTCCCCCAACAGACGAATTTTTATCGCGGCAAAGTACGGGACGTATACACAATTGAAGATAAGTGGCTGGTGATGATCGCTTCCGATCGCATTTCCGCCTTCGATGTCATATTACCGCGCCCGATCCCTTTTAAGGGCCAGGTCCTGAACCAGATCGCAGCCTATATGCTGAAAGCTACCAGCGATATCTGTCCGAACTGGCTCGTCGATACGCCTGCGCCCAATGTGGCCATCGGCAATAAATGCGTTCCGTTTCGGGTGGAGATGGTCGTAAGAGGAAACCTCACCGGCCACGCCTGGCGCACCTATCATTCGGGAAAAAGAGAACTCTGCGGCGTACCGCTTCCCGACGGCATGAAAGAAAACGACTACTTCCCCACCCCCATCATCACCCCTTCCACAAAGGCTGAAGTTGGCCATGACGAAGACATCAGCAGAAGAGAGATCATCAGCCGCGGCCTGGTAGGGGAAAACGATTACGCCCGCCTCGAAGAATATACGCTGGCCATCTTCCAGCGCGGTAAAGAAATAGCCGCCAGACAAGGGCTGATCCTGGTCGATACCAAATATGAATTCGGAAAGATCGACGATAGGATCTACCTGATGGACGAGATCCACACCCCTGACTCCTCCCGCTATTTTTATGCGGACGGCTTCGAAGAAAGACAAAACAAAGGCGAAAAACAAAAACAGCTGAGCAAGGAATTCGTACGAGAATGGCTTATCGCCAACAATTTCATGGGGAAAGAAGGTCAGACCGTTCCCGAAATGACGGACGAATGGGTCAATACCATCAGCCAGCGCTATATCGAACTCTACGAAAAGGTTATCGGGCAGCCCTTTCGCCCACAGCTGTTGAGCGACGAAGAAACCTTTCAGCGGGTGCTTTATTCGCTGGGCAATCTGAAATGATATCCGCTGGTGCGGCACAAGCTTAAAGCCCCGCTCGATGAAGCGGGGCTTTGAATTTTATGGGGTGCGCCGGGTGATGGGGGGCGCCGGGTGATGGGGGGCACCGGGTGATGGGGGGGCCGGGTGATGGTGGAGGCCGGGCGATGGTACGCACCGGACAATGGTGCTCGCGGGGCAATGGTAAACACCGGGTGATGTTCGTGCCGGATGATGGTGGGGGCCGGGTGATGGTGCTGGTCAGGCAATGGTACGCACCGGGCGATGTTACGTGCTAAGGCGATGGTACGTGCTAAGGCGATGGTGCTCGCGGGGCATCTGTTTATTCTTCTCCGGCGGGGCCGCCGCCCTTGGGCAGCGTAAACGAGAAAGTGCTTCCCTTTCCCGGTTCGCTTTCGATCCGCATCCTTCCCCCATTCCGAGACAGGAACTCTTTGCACAACATCAACCCCAATCCTGTTCCCGCCTCTCCTTCCGTTCCCCTGGTCGAATAGTAATTTTCTTCCATTAGTTTCTGCAGCCCCTCCGGACTGATCCCCGTCCCCGTGTCCTGCACCAGCACCTCGATATGCCCGCGCATCTCACGCGCTTCGATACAGATACTTCCTTCTTCCGGCGTGAACTTGATCGCATTCGATAACAGGTTGCGCAATACCAGGTTGATCATATCCTTATCCGCATACACAAAAATCGGCTGCTCTATCTTCGAGTTGATATAAATATGTTTGGCCTCAGCCTGCAAACGCAGCAGCTGCAGTACCTCCCTGGTGATCCGGGCAATATCCAGCAATTGTGGTCTGACCGAATCCGCCTGCATCTGGCTTTTCGCCCACTGTAACAGGTTTTCCATCAATCCCGTCGTATAGGTCAGTTCGTTGACGACCTCGGGTATCAGCATTTTTATCTCGTCGCCCGGGAGATCGTAGATCTGTACGTTGCGGAAGAGGTTGCGAAGCGCGTACAAGGGCGCCTTCAGATCGTGCGCGATCACCGAAAACAGCTTATTCTTCAGCGTATTCAGCTCCGACAACTGTTGCGTCTGCTCTTCCAGCAAGGACGCCTTTCCCGATATATCTGCCTTCTGACGCAGGATCTTCAGATTGCTGCGTCTCAACTGCCAGTTCTTATCCCTCGTCTGGATCTGGTAACGCGTATTTTCGTTCTTGATCAACAGGAGGCCATAAAAGATAAAGAAGATGGCCAGCAGATGGTTGAACAGATAGAAATAGTAGTTCGTCATCTTCAGATGGAACTCATAGTCCTTCCAGACGACGCAAACCACAAAATAACAGGCCATGGAAAGCGAGAACGATACAATGATATTATAGATGTTCCGTAGGAAAAAGACCGATAAGACCCCGTATAGCACGAAGAAGAATTCGAGCCCCGCATCTACCCCGAGCGCATAGACCAGGGTCGTGACGACGGGGTAAAGCACAAAGAAGACAACCCGCGCTAGCTCATATCTTTCGTTGTAATTGGCGATCAGCACCAATATGCTGATCAGAACAGGAGAGGCGGCGATCAACCACGCGTAAGCAGAATAATGTTCCTTTGTAAATAACGCGGTCGTCATCAACAATAGCCCAATGAACAGCCCCAGCACATTCATACTATTGAAAATGCCCAGCTTCCGCTTTTCATAATTACCCAGAGAGGGCCTGTACCCGACATTCCAGACATACCCATGAAAACGAAAAAAACTTTGTAACGCCTTGTTCATGCGCAGAGCCTCAGTTTGTGTTTTAAGGGTTAAAACCTGCTACTATTCACTAATCCGTAAATTCTTTGTGCGACAGCCAACCAAAACTGTTAACGTATGCCGTTAAAGTTTTGTTGGATTCAAAAATATTAGATTTTTATATGAAACCAAAATTGATACATATATCACATTTAACTCACCTATATTACCCTAGAAGACAAAACCCATGTTTGACACCTCTGTATACTTTCATTGACGCGTTTTTATCAGCAATTCGGCAACCTCTCCGCAGCCAGGCTTCCTTCCGTTCCAAGCTTATATCAAACGTAAAAAAATGCTACTACGTATATGGTATCCCGATGGAGTAGTATTTGATCCGAAAGGAGTTCAATCAACTATCGATCCGGGTCAACGCGCTCCGTGGACTGTGTACGACCCTGGATCGGAGGCCGAAGCCGCGCCTTCGCCTTGTTGAAGATATGCGCGCCCTTATCCTGGCCCTTCCGCAGCGTTTCCTGCTGTTCTACAGGGAGATGGATCGTTTCCTGGCAGACCGGGCTGCAGCAGCCCTCATATTTTTCGGCGCATTCCGCGCATTGGATAAACAACAAATGACAGCCTTCGTTCCGGCAATTGGTATGCGTATCCGCTGGTTTCCCACACTGGTGGCAATGTGCGATTATCTCGTCGCTGATCCTTTCTCCGAGCCGGTCGTCAAACACAAAGTTCTTGCCCCGGAACTTGTTTTCCAGCCCTTGTTCCTTTGCGATATTGCTATAATGGATGATCCCCCCTTCGAGGTGATAGACATTCGTAAAGCCCTGATGAAGCAGATAGGCGCTGGCCTTCTCACACCGGATCCCACCCGTGCAATACATGATGATGGGCTGATCCTTTTTATCTTTCAGCATGTCGGCAGCCATTGGCAGCTGATCGCGGAATGTATCGGAAGGGATCTCTATTGCATTGTTGAAATGGCCAACCTCGTATTCGTAGTGATTGCGCATGTCGACAATCACCGTATCCGGGTTCTCGGTCAACGCGTTAAACCCTGCCGCATCCACATACTTTCCCCGCCGGCTCATATCAAAAGCAGGGTCTTCGATACCATCCGCCACGATCTTGTCCCGGGCCTTGATCTTCAAGACCCAGAACGACTTCCCGTCGTCATCTACGGCCACATTCAACCGGAGATCAGACAAATACGGCAGGGACCGCAGGTAGTCCGTCAATTGCGGATAGCTGCCCGACGGCACACTGATCTGTGCATTGATGCCTTCCGAGGCCACATAGATCCGGCCAAAGACTTTCAATTCGTTGAGTACTACGTATAACTGATCCCGGAATGCTTTGGGATCTTCGATGGGAAAGTACCGGTAAAAGGAGATCGTTGTACGGGGTTCCTGTTCCTGGTATAAACGTTCTTTCAGCTCTTTCTGGGAGACGCGATTGTGTAAGACAGCCATAAATCCTGAAATTTTAAGGACACTTGCCTGGTGAACAAAATTTCGTTAACGGCCGCAAAGATAAAGCTTTTTTTGCCCCCGCGTGCGTTTTCGCTATGCCAGCAGAGACCTGGCCGGGATTTGGGCACAGGGAGTGAGGCGCCTGCCCTATTCTGCTTTCAGCGAATCCACGGGCCGCATCCGCGCTGCCCGCATCGCCTGCATCCCCACGGTCGCCAGCGTGATGAAAAAGGCGATTCCCGCCGTCAGCACAAACACACCCCATCCGATCGTCGTCCGGTAATAATAACCCTGCAACCAATTATGCAGCATCCAATAGGCGATAGGAGATGCAATAATAAAACTCACTCCGACCAGGATCAGAAACTCTTTGGACAACATCGCCCAAAGCCCGGGCACCGAGGCGCCCAGCACCTTGCGAATACCGATCTCGCGGGTACGCTGCTCCGCCGTATAGGAAGCCAGACCAAAGAGTCCCAGACAGGAAATAAAGATCGCGAGTCCCGCAAAGATCGCCGCCAGCTTTCCAATAAATTCTTCCATCACAAATGTGCCGGCATAATCCTCATCCACAAAAGTATAATTGAAAGGATCCTCCTTGTTGTAATGGTGGTAGATATCCCCTATTTTACTAAGCGCCTCTCCCATTGCCGCTGCTGACGCCAGCCGGAACGTAACGGTCCAGGCCCAGCTGGGCTGAGCCACAAACATCGTTGGTTCGGCAGCTACAAAAGACGAAGTCGTCAACGCATCCGCGACCACTCCAATAATGGTAAGCCGGTGCGGCGCATTCGAAACCGACCAGATGATGGTCTGACCGATAGGCTGCTTCAATCGCATCCGCATGACTGCGGCTTCGTTAAGAATGACATTCAGACTGTCTGCTGCAGGGTTGCCGCTGAAGTTCTTCCCTGCGATCAACACCATTCCCATCGTCCTAAAATAGTCCGCATCGCCTACGCTGTTCATCGCCACTGTCAAACCCTCATTTGGCAGCTGCCCCGGCCAGGAATCGATCGTATTATGCGAGTCGACATTCGTTGCGGTACTCAAAGACAGGGTAAGACTGGACACTAACCCCGAAGCCAGCATTTCCTGTTTGAACGCTTCGTACTTGCCCGCAGGCAATCCCATATGCACCAGCCTCCTTGGGTCATACCCCAATGGCCGCTGACGGCCATATTGGATCTGCTGATACACGATCAGCGTTCCGATGATCAGGGCGATGCTGCAACTAAACTGCAAGACCACCAATATCTTCCTCGACAACGAGGACCCCTGCGCGATATTCCGGGTACTTTTCAACACCCTGACCGGCTTGAAGCCGGATAACAAAAAGGCCGGTCTGCTTCCTGCCAGGAAACCGGTCAGCAATACATACACCGCCATGATCAGCCAAAACCCGCAGCTGCCCCATGGCATACGCAAAGTCGACTGGGTGATGCTGTTGAAGGCCGGCAAGGCCCATTGCACCAGCAGCAGACAAATAACCGATGCTCCTAACGTCAACACCATCGACTCCACTAAAAACTGTACGATCAAAGCTCTTCTGGACGAACCCATCACCTTTCTTACCCCCACTTCCCGCGCCCTCTTTTCCGAACGCGCCGTGGAAAGATTCATAAAATTGATACAGGCGATCAGCAGCACCACTGCTCCGATGATACTAAACATCCGGAGATGATCGATCATCCCGCCGACGGCAACCCCATCTTTGAAAATGGTATAAAAATGCCAGTCCTTTATCGGCTGGACGAACACCTGCTGCCGCGACGCAGCATAGACAGCCGGAGCATTCGTCTGCACCAGCGGCTTGAGCAGAGAAGCGATCCGATTCACATCGGCGTCGGGTCTAAGCGAAAGATACATCGGGAAAAACGCATGACTCCAATTCGTCCTGGCGGCATTTACCCAGCCCGAAGAAGCAAGATCTTCAAAGGGCGTGATCATATCGAATTGAAAACTCGAATACCGGGGCATGTCGACGATGACAGCCGTTACACGAAATACTTCATGGGAAGCAAATTTAACGGTCTTGCCAATCGGGTCGGTATCGCCAAAGATGGCCTTGGCTGTTGACGCGGTCAGAACGATATCCTCTTTTTCTTTCAACGCTGTTGCCGCGTCGCCCTTTATCACCGGGAAAGGAAACACCTGCAGAAACTCGGCTCCTCCAATCAACCGGCGGGGATAGATTCGCTTGCCGCCAACTTCCACCCCCTGCTCCCAAGGACCAAAACCTGCCGCCACATGGGCGACACCCGGAACCTGCCGGATTGCGTGCTCCAATGGCAGACAGACGAGCGCCGTCGTCCGGATAGCGCCATTGTCACTATAATTGTAGCGAACCTGATAAGCCTGCTGATAACCGGGAAACCACCGGTCGAATAGAGATTGACGATATACCCATAGCCCGATCAACAAGGCTACGCCCATCCCGATCGCCAGGCCCAGCACATTCAGGATGCTGTATGTTTTATTGCGAAGGATACTGCGCCAGGCAGTCTTGATATAGTTGAGGAGCATACTACGGAATGCACCAAATAAATGCCGGATTTACAGACGGTTGGACATCAATTGATTGCCCGCAGCCCGCATGGCAAAACTGTCCGATTGCGATACAGCGGCTGTCCGCCTGGCGGCAATATCCGGGCCTTGGGTGAAGCGCCATCCGCATCCGCGCCGCACAAGCTGGCAAACTCGTGCGCAGCCCCGCGCCCTTAGCGGCTTTCTCCCATCGTCTGGCCGGCCTTTCTTGCCGCAGCCCCGGCAAATCCCCCGCCCAGCAGTCCGCCCAGCCCGATCCGGATACCACTCTGATAATACCGTCCATTCCTCCAGGAGCCCACCCAATCAATCCGGAAGAACTTCAGGATATTCTCCAGTCCGCCAAACACCTCCTCATAGTGGTCGCTCCCATTGACGTAATAGACATTTCCCCCGCCGACCAAGGTCCAGTTCAGCCTCCGGAACAAGGGGATCTTATTCGTCAACAAGCCGTTGAAATGATGCTCGAGGTGGGCTGTGGTATAGAAAGACGCCGTCGTACTCAATGCATAATAGGGCGCCAGCTGAAACCCATTGGCATAGTTGGTTGCAATCACCGTCCGATCTCCATTAAAGTGCTCATAATCCTGAACGGGGACACTCCGGCTGTTAAAAAATCCACCCGCCGTCACCCGGTACCTGAGCAGTCCCAGTAATTTGAAATTGGCGTCGTCCCAGACCGAAAACCTCCACTTATCAAAGTTCACGTCACTTCCCAAAACTCCGCTCCACCCCTTTTCATAACTCAACTCCATCGTCGGATAGGAAGACCCAAGCGACACCCGATGATCGGGAAACTCGACATACTGCTGCCCCGGCTGATATTGCACCGAAGCGCTTGTCAAGGCCGCCTGATGCCGGACAAAAGGCGCCGTCAACAGTTCGATCGGATAATTTGGCGTGAACGGCCTGTCCTTATATTTGACCAGCGAATAATCCGACGTATTATTCAATGGAAGCCGGTCTTCATAGCGCGCCTGTAATTTAAGCCGGAAGCCGTTGTCCAGCCTTGTCACGGAACCAAGATTGACAAAGTAGCGCTCGTAAATCTTGAGGTAGTTCCTACGAAAAAAAACAGTATATAGATCATTCACCGCCTCCAGCATTGGGTTCTGGTCATTGAACTGCGCCACCTGTTTACCCCCCGCCAGTATCCACGACTGATGGCCCGCCAGCGCCGAACCATCCTCACTATTACCCGAAATAGCCCCGCCCACCCTGTGATTGAGGACAAGACTCGCCCAGGGGTTCAGCCGCGTGTTATGAAAGCCATAGCGGATATGCGGCGCAAAAAGCAGGAGGCCGCCCCTGCCCGGCAGTGCACGACTCACCGTTCCGTCGATCTTCATATCGATCCCTTCCACCGTATTATAACGTATGCCCGAAAGCAATGGGTCAAGCGTATAATGCAATGGCCGGGGCTGTTTAAAGTTGCTTCGGTTGACACCCGTACTCAGGACCTGCAGCACCTTCACCGGTCCCTGCTTCCGCAGCAGCGAGTCACGGTTGGCCTTGGTCCCCATAGAGTCGCGGTTATACTGATAGACGCTGTCGCGGACCTGGTAATTCTCTTTTTCGTCGGGCTCCAGCGGAACGGGTCTGACGGAATCCCAATAAGCCTTTGTATGCAGGTTGCCGGATGAATCGTATTTCATCAGCACCCTGTTGAAGAACCGCTTTCTGAAGACCGGAACAACGTCGAAATTGTTGTATACATTGATAAAATTCCCCGCTACCGCAAACCCCATCAGCTTAAAACTGAAATTGACCGTCTGATCCTTCACCTGCCAGACGGCATTCCTCCCGCTGTTACCCGTCTCGGGGATAGGCGCATGGATCTGCCTTATTTCGAGCGTATCCAGGATCTGCAGCTGGGATTCTTTGACCAGCAGCAGATCGAGACTATGTATCCGCCACTCGTCTTCCATGATATAGATAGTGCCTGAAAACAGCGGTTCATATTTTCGTTTAGGGATCACCTTTATATGATTTATCTCCTTCCCGTCTTCAAAATAAGAACCCAGGAATTGATAGCGGTAATAGTTCAACGCGCCTTCCGCTATGGGGGAAATAAAACCTCGCGGGTTCAGCTGGTCTCCCAGCACCCGTACGTCGTTGGAATAAAAGTTGATAAAAGTAGGGACGCTAAACCCGTATTCATTGGAGCCGCTGGTCCTGCCGGAGATCACTTCCAGCTTTACCTTATCCGGCCGCTTGTAATATACGCGGGTGAGGGATTCTGAAAGAAAAATAATTCCTTTGCCGGCCGAATCGACCCCAATCTCCTTTTTATCGCTTTCTTCGATCACCTGCCCGAATACCTTTTTGGGCATGCTGATGGATCTCATCAGGGTCTTGATATAGGCTTCACAGCTAAAAGAGTCCAAAGGCTGTTCGTATTCCTTTCTCTTCTTTATCGCTTTCCGGATGATCGCATAGGCCGGATCTTCTCCACCGGGACGGACAATAACATCCGTCATCGACAATTGTAGCTGCGTCAGATGAAAGTCTATGACCTGTGGGTTTGCGTCCACCGTCACCTTTTTCTCCTGGCGGGTGTACCCTACATATTGACAGACCAGGGTATACTCCCCGGGAGAAAGCTCGATCGAATAATGCCCTTCGTTATTGGCAGTCACGCCTTTCGTCGTTCCTTTTATCGTGATCGACGCAAAAGGAAGCGGGCTGCCGTGGTTATCCGTTACCGTTCCCGTGATCCGGGCGGCCTGGGTGATACAACAACACAAAAGAAGAACAGAAAGGAGTAAGAACCGGATCATTTGTTATGCCGCTTTTCTCAGATACGAACCAGACAATGCCCCGCCGCCGCCTGCCAGGGCGCCGATAACTGCCGTGACTACCAATACAACAACAGAAGAGCCGCCGAGATGCAGCAGTTCTGCAATCTTCGTGGACAGGATACTGTTATTGTTCCAATCGATCGCCAGCGCCAGACCGCCCCAAAGCAGCATCAGTCCGATGAAGCCGGATAAGAACGAAAACAAAGGCTTTTGCTGCAGCAAGGCGCTGACCAGGAAGGCGGCCACTGCGATCGACCACCAGGGAAAGAAAAGCCCGCAAACAAAGCTCAGCAAAGCTGTCAGCAGGGTCGCAACCAGAAATTTTATCATCGTAGGTACAATTGTCGTTTGAAGAATATTAGTTACCGGAAAAATGCATCACCCATTTGATACGTTTGTCCGCAGCCTCATCCGCTGCCATTACCCATAGCGGATTGTAAAGCCCTGCCGCCCATTTGTCGATAAAGGTATCGTAGTAAGGGCTGCCCGGATTGCCGCTCTGACCACCTGGGTAGATGCCATAAGCTTCGGTCTTGTCGGTCATCTGTACGATCATGCGCCAGGAGGGACCATGAAGCTGTCTGGCGGCGTTAATGCAATGCAGGCCGCCTCCTATGGGTAGATTGGTCCTGCTGAGCGAGGCATCACGCAGCAGGTGACGAACCATGGTACCCTTGTTCTTTGCCCAGCTAAGCTTATCGTTCCTGCCTGCCTCGGCGACATCGGCAACCGTCTTCTGAAACGCTGCCGTCATGATCTGGGGCAAAGTTTCTTTCTCCGGCGTTTTTATATTATCGATAAAGGAATAAGCCGTATCCCTTAAAAGCGCCTCCAGCAGCGTGCTCTCAAAAGGACGCATGATCGGCTGCGGCTTATTTTCAAATTCATCGTCATAGATGTCCTGGTCGAGATGCGCCCACCAGTAACGGAAGATAGTCGGTCCTTCTTCCTGCGGATCATTTTTACAGTTCCAGTTCCGGAAGATATCCAGCACCTTCATTTCTTCCGTGCTGAGTTTTTTATCGTCGATATTCCGAAGGAAGAGCGGTTTGGCCATCTGTGCGAAGACATCCGTGTTATCTGTCTGCAGCCGCATCATATCGGCTGGCGTAATGGAATTGAGGTGCTGCAGCTGGCGGTTGATCTCCAGGCCGCGGTACATCGGGAAGTCCGTTCCCAGGTAATAAGGGTAGGTCGTATCTACGGGCAGCTGGTTGGCGCTGCTGACAAATCCCCTGCTATCGCTATCCGTTGCGTCCGTTATCATATAAGGATTGTATTCCCTGGGGATACTATCCTGCCACATATAAGAACTGTCTTCACCCGGCATCACAAACAAGCCCTGTCCTTTCCATTTGGCGGGGTATACGCCATCCTGCCGGATGGCGATCACTCCATCCTTACAGGCGAAGACAAAGTTTTGTCCCGGTGTGCTGAAGCCGCCAAGCGCAGCCTTGTAGTCGTCATAATTTTTCATTGCCTGGAACCTGCTAAAGGTCCACAGTTCATCGGAAGGATCATTGGGTTTCCAGCGGACCGCATAACTATGCGTGGTGCCGGCATCGGTCAGACCGGAGAAAGCCGGTTCAAACATCACCGGCCCAAACACCGTCGTCGCGACCGTATCGTAGAAAGGCTGTCCATACCGGACATTGAATGTATCGACGCGGATGTCCGCCTCCTGCCAGTGATTGTTGAACCAATATTCTTTGCGGCTGTCGTCCTTGAATTTTATGTCATAATAGTCCCGTACGTCGCGTTCCGAATTGGTGATGCCCCATGAACAGAAATCGTTAAATCCGATGATGATAAAGGGGGCGCCGGGAAACGAAACCCCATAAGCATTATACGTTGGCGTCCGGATCTGCATCTGGTACCAGATCGAAGGCAGGTTCGTCGACAGATGCGGATCATTACAAAGGATCGGGCGGCCGCTGAGGGTCTTCTTGCCGCTGACCGCCCAGTTGTTGCTGCCATTATCCTTATCCGGCTTCATTTCACCGGTGGTTACCGTTGTCGTATTGTTGAAGTATAAACTGTCTGCTGTTGCAGGCGCTTTTGGAAGGTTTGCCGGCATCAGGAAATGCGTCCCCTTGGGAATGATCGGATCAAGGCTGTCCTGTGTTGCCGGATAGAGTTTTGCAAAATCTTCCTTGCTAAATACAGCCTTTGCATTGGTCATCTCGAAGTCGTTGTCATGTCCGGCCAGATCGTAAGCCATGTATTTGACAAAAAGAGCCGTCTTAAGATTCGTCCAGGGTTCCGGCTGATAGTTGAGGATCTTGTATTCAAGCGGGAGATCGCCGGCGGTCAGCTGCCCGATATAGGCGTTGACCCCAGCCGTGTATGCGTCCAGATCGCTTTTGACGGCCGGATCCTTTTCCATCAGCGCCAGCGATGACTGTGCGGCTGTCACCATCCCCAGTCTGCGCATGGATCTGTCGTATCTGAGATAAGCGCCATTCTTTCCCTCTCCCAATACCTCGCTCAGCCTGCCCCCTGCGGCAAAGGTCTGAAACTCCATCTGCCATAACCGAAACTTAGCATGCAGATAACCCTGAATATAACAGGCATCGGCTTCGCTTGCAGCGGTGACGTGGGGGATCAGGTACCCGTCAAAATAAACCTCGCCCTTCCCTTTCAGCCCCGGCAGCTTTACGGAAGTGTTAAAGCTCTCGCCGACGGGCTCTGCATTCTGCCAGAAACCATGTTGAGGACTCAAAAAACTACCGAAGACCGGCGTTTTCTTGTCCCCGATCGACCACTGTATATTAAGACAGATGATCAGGATAATCGTCGATACAGATGAGATAAGGAAGGGGATAATTCTCATATCGTCGTTTTATTAAAAGTAATTTATTTTTTCAAATTTCCCGGAAGTGGTAATACCACAAA
>JAATGQ010000211.1 GCA_015654595.1 Chitinophagales bacterium
GGTGACCGGTAGGGACTTTTTTCCCTTTCGGGGTCATTCATATATAGCTATAGCCAATCAAATGGACAAACACCATCTTATTGAATTGTTACACAAGTATCTCGAAGGCACCGCAACCGAGACCGAACGTCGTCTTATCGAGCAGTACTACAACTTATTCGAATCCGAACCGGACGTATTATCCTTGCTGACGGCCGATCAAAAGAACGAGTTGCGAACAAGCCTGCCTGCCGACATCTGGAAAGCCATAGAGATGGAAGAGATCGAGGTCAGAAGAAAAACAACCGTGGTGATGTGGAGGATCGGCATGGCCGTAGCCGCAGCCATGATCATTGTGATAGTAAAACTGCTTTTCTGGACCAGTCCGGCAAACCAGGCCGCACCGCTGGCAGCCATCCATGCCATCAAAAAAGGCAACCATGTTATTTGCCTGCCCGATGGAACTACCGTAACGCTTAGCGCAGCCAGCAGTCTGAGCTATTCGCCCTCTTTCGCCGGAGATAGCAAACGGGAGGTTTACCTTGAAGGGCAGGCTTTTTTTGACGTCCGCCACGACAGCCTGAGACCCTTTTTGGTGCATGCCGGCAAAGTCAACGTGACCGTCCTGGGAACCGCGTTCAATGTGAAGGCCAACACAGCCGATGACAATACCACGGTCACGGTCAAACGAGGAAAGGTCAGGGTAAGCGATCCGGAAAAAACACTGGGCACGATAAGTCCGCGGGAACAGGTCATCTATAATAAACAAAGCGAACTTGCAAGCCAGGGATCGGTGGATTCTGATGCCTACCTGGACTGGAGAAATGATGATTGCTTTTGCGACAATCTGACAATGACGGAGGTCACCGCCATCCTCGGGGAACGATTCAACGTGACGATATCGGTAGACGAAACAATGGCCGGAGCAGATCGCTTCACGGCAACGTTCTCCCGGCTTGAAAGCCTCGACCAGGCACTAAAAAGCATATGCGAATTCAATGGAGCAACATATAAGTATGACAGGCAGAAAGCAGCAGTGGTCATTAAACGAAAGTGAAATAAAAAAACCCTCCTTATTCTGATTGCCAGGCAAACAGAAAACAGAGGGCTCGCCTGGTATTGACTGCCATCGCTACCAGACATCGTTTTAAATTGCCTGTTTAACAGGGCTTCGTCACTTAAAACCTGGCAAAATTATGATTTTTCCAGTTATTTATTCCCGGTCGCGGCGGATTTTCGATCGGGTCCTTTTACTGCTGAGTATCTCCTGTCCTGCCTTTGCGACAGCCCAGGACAGCACCATTAAACCTTCTCCTGTATACCGGGTAAAAAGATTAGAAAAGCCCTTATCGATCGACGGCAACTGGGACAAACGGGCCTGGAAAAAAACGGACGCCCTCCGGATCACCAACGATATCCTGGGTGTCCCGAACTTCCATCCGGAGACGGAAGTAAAGATGCTTTATGATACCGGCAGCCTGTATGTCATCTTCCGGGTACAGGATCGCTTTGTCCGCAGCATCACGACAGAGACCGGCGGACCCGTTTGGAAAGACGCTGCCGTCGAGTTCTTCTTTTGCCCGGATACCAGCAGGCCCGACCGGTATTTCAACCTGGAGATAAACTGCGGCGGCACTCCCCTGCTGGGTTATCATTCCGTCAAACCGGCAGCAGAAGATATCCGGTCCATCCGGATCGCACATTCCCTGCCACAGGTCGTAGACCCGGAACTGGCTGGCCCTGTAACATGGACCATCGAATACCAGCTGCCTCTGGCGATGCTTGCAAAATATGCCGGCATCACCAAACCCGGGAAAGGAGTAAGCTGGAAAGCCAACTTTTGCAAGATAGCAGAGAACAATACGAACCCGCATCATATGACCTGGAGCCCAATAACTGACCCTCATCCTAATTTTCACATGCCCCGGTATTTCGGACGCGTACAATTCGAATAAGTATATGAAGACAACAGCAATGCTTTGCTTGACGTGTTTATTATTTTTTTCTTTTCAAATAAAGATCTTTGCCCAGGAGTCGGGATGGAGAGTTCCATCCTGGGCTGATACGGCCAAAAGAAGATTTGCGGTGACGCCGGCCGTGATACAGGAGGGTAAAACATTATTCTCTACCTATTGCGCTGCCTGTCATGGAAAGAGCGGCAACGGAGAAGGTGCACCGGGAATGACCTTCGAGGTAAAACCCGCCAATTTTCACGATTGGGAGGTGATGCATCAGAAGGATGGGACCTTATTCTGGAAGCTGAGCAAGGGACATGGGGCCATGCCCGGTTTTGGCACTTCGTTATCCGAACGCCAGCGCTGGGAACTGATCGCCTACATGCGGGAGCTGTCAAAGAACAAAGGCGGCCATGTCGAGATGGCCTTTGAAAATACAAAACCAGTCACCGGTTATAAGATTGACCCATCGTTGAAGAGCGGTTATTTTCCCGTACCCCGCAAAGTGCGAAACGTCATCGGCTCATCAACGCTGGATTTCATGATCGATACGGTTGAATCGGGACTGATACAGCCCTGGAGCCTGGCCTTCCTGCCCGACGGGAAGACAATGCTGATCGCAGAACGCAGCGGGAAGCTGGTGATCGTCAGAAATGGGATACGACAGAAAGAGCCCGTAAAAGGACCCGTTCCCACCAGCCTGCGGGAAGTAAAATTGCATCCGCAGTTCGCGACCAACCATTTGGTGTATATGTCCTATTATATCGAACCGGTCAGGTCGACGGACAAGTCGATTCAGCGCAACAGCGGTTATGCAGTGATCATGAGAGGAAAGCTCGAAGGAGATTCCCTCACCGACCCCCAGGTGCTTTTTAAATGCGGGCCCTTCAGGGAGGACGGCTTCTGGTACGGCAACAAGATCGCCTTCGATAACGA
>JAATGQ010000015.1 GCA_015654595.1 Chitinophagales bacterium
GGCTAAGCAAGGCGACAAAGGCCAGCAAAACCATAAAGGCATTGAATAGCAGAATAAACCTGTATAGTGACCGGAGCGTAGTACAATTGATCAGGAACTGATAAAAAGCAAGACAAAAAACAAAGATCGAAAAATAAAGCAATGTCGATTTCAGATAGATCAGTGGATCTACTCCGTTCAGGAAATGGATCAAGGCAAAAGGAACGGCCAGAATAAAGAACAACAGAACACGCCAGCCCGCAGGATACAACAACACCCAATACAACAGCAGCGGCGTGAGCAGGGTCGTGTAGGTCAATCCTATCGGAAGGAGGAAGGCATTGAAGAAAAAATACAACAATGCAATAGGGTAATATTTATTGATCGTTACTTGTCCCATTTGGCAACCTGGATCCTTACGATCCTGTGATATAGATAAAGATAAACCAATTGTACGCTGATATAGGCCGTTCCGGCGCCAAACACACCCCATAAAGGAACCAGGATATAGCTGGCCGCAAGGCCTGCTCCCGAAGTTACTACACTGATGATCAGTGCCCAGTGCGTCTTTTCGAAATAGATCATATAATTGGAGTAGAGCAATACAACACCTGTGATGATCTGCGCGGCCAGCAGGATCGGCAATATCGGCAGTGCAGGAGTATACTTAACACCTATGATCCTCAGTTTCAGCGCAACAAAAAAGGCGGCAAACAGCAAAAAGGCAAGGGCGAGAAGCCCTAATGCCATATTCTTTATCAACTTATTTGTCTTGCGGACATTGGTCAGAAGATCCTTTTCTTTCAGGAAGTTGGGAAGCCAGGAGTTCTGAATGGCTACACAGATCATGTAAAGGACATTGGCGACGGAAAAGGCAAGATAATAATAGGAAAGCTGTTTGGCGTCGCCATATTTTTCCAGAAAGAATTTGTCGCAATATTGACTGATCGAGCCCAGTATGGCGGAGACCATGACCGGCAGCCCAAGCTTTAGCGCGTTTCGTATGATCCCGGTGTCGATTCGCGGATTCATTTCCCTGATATAAAAAAAGGAAAAGACGATCAGGGCAGTCAATTCGCTGGCATAGGTATAGAACAGACGGATATGCACTTTTTCGCCCTTGGAAACGTACAGGACCAGCAACACCACGACATTGATAATGATCAACCTGAAAAGGTTGTATTTCCTGAACAATTTGATCTTTTCACTGGTCACGAAATAATTTGCCAGGATAACCATATATACGGAAACGACAACAGCAAGCAATAAGGGCCATCGGAAACTCTCGTAAGCGGCATTCTCCTTGAAAAGCAACCGGATGATCGGGTAATCGAGCCGGAAAAGATATAGGGGAACCAACACGATCAGCAGACCCGATGTAAGGATCAGGGCAATATTGAACAGAACCGTTTTTCTGCGGTCACTGTCATGCACATCCGAATAGTATTTGCTTTGCGAAACATACAAGCCGAAATTCAATACGACCGAGAAGGTCATTACGATAGACAGCAGATAGTTGTAGATGCCATATTCGTCCTGCGTCATCAGCCGGAGGTAAACAGGAAGAAGGAGGATGTTCGACATGCGCGTGAGAATATCCATTCCCAGAATGGTCACCATCTTCACAACGTTATTGTTTCGCCGGTATTTATCCAGCCAGTCCTTTCCTTCTTTCAGCAAACCTCCTTTTATCTCCATATATCTTCTTTACAAAACGACTCTTTTTCTGATTTCGAGCAGGCTCGCCAGGCAGAGGCCTGCAAACAAGCCTATGCAGCCAAATTTGATCATCGCTTTTTTGGGATCTGTGCCGGCCACAGTAGAGTATTTTATAGGATCGATAAGGAGTAGACCCTGGTTTTCGGCCAGCAGCTTTCGTCTTGCTTCCACCAGCAAGGGAACCCCCGAACGGGGATCCAGGCTTCCCTGCATGTCCGGCTTATTTTCGAGCGACCGTAGAACGGCAGCATAAGAACTGTCATCGGCCGCTATTAGTTTTTTAACCTGGGGCAGCTGATTAAAATAATAGAGAATAGCATTTTGAAGGGTATCCCGGAAGGAAGGGTCGGTCATCGGAATGACGATCCTGAAAGGCAGGTTCAAGGTCGTGTCTCTTACCAGCGAATCGCCCCTGATGGTTTCAGCCCTGAAGCCAAGAACGGCAGCTGCTGCATTTTGAGAGATCGCCAATTCCCGGGATAGCATATCCGTTCCTTCCTTACGGAGCTCGTCCAGCTGAAGGACGATACCAGCGCAAGCCTGGCCTTTCATCTTCGGGGAAGCCGCCAGCATAGAGGCTTTATAGAAAGTAGTCGATTTTTCGTACCGTAGGAAGGCGGCGCCAATTCCGATAAGCAGGCCCGCGATTATGATCAGCAGACGCTTCCGCAAGAGCAGTCCGAGAAAGGAGATACTTTTGAAAAAAAGACGTGCGAAACCTACGATCATGTATTTCAATGCAGAAACATCGATCCGATCTTCCTGGTTGATATCCCGGTTATTCATATAATAGGGTTCTTAAGACGGTTAACAGCAATAGATTGAAAGTTCGCAAAACTAGGTCTTCTCTCTTATATATTTGCGATAGTTTGTAATTTCGTCCCTTGTTTAACAAATAACTTGCTAAATGTTTGGCGTCAAGATTGAAGGAAGACTCGGAAATCAGCTGTTTCAATATGCATTCGCCCTTGCGCGACAACAACGGCTACACGAAGATTTTTACCTCGATTGTTATAAATATGGATATGCGGACAGCTATTTTGTTGTTCCGCGCTATTTTGAAATAGCAACTAATATAGGAACGAAGAACGCCTGGAACAAATTCAACCATCGTCTTTCAAAACCAACACAAATTATTCAGGATCAATGGGAGGACGCTGCTACTTTTTATACTGGAGCAATGAAACCCGGAGCCTTGTATAGAGGTTATTTTCAGTCGGAACAATATTTTCTACCGGTTCAGGACCGGGTTCGTCAGGAGTTCCAGGTCAAGGCTGATCTGCGAACGGATATTCGGCAAATCACGGGCAACGACAAAGAAACAATCGTTGTACATATCAGAAGGACAGACTATCTGTCCTGGGGTAATGACGAACTGGGCTACAATCTTTCACTACCGGATGAATACTACCAAAGGTGTTTGTCGGTATTGGACAGCTCTGACAAGAATGTACTGTTTATCAGCGATGATATTCCTTATGTAAAAAGCCGCTTTGCAAAGGAAGGAGCGTTCTTTTCGGAAAGGAACACCGAGATCGCCGATCTCCAGCTGCTTATGCAGGGGGATTATCTGATCTTGTCCAACAGCAGCTTTTCCTGGTGGGGCGCCTGGCTGAATCTCAAAGTAAAGCAAGTCCTGGCGCCAAAGTACTGGCTTGGATTCAAAGTGGGAAAGGAATGGCCTTGTGGCGTCATCCCCGAACGCTGGCAGGCAATTGATGTTTTATAGATCCAATTAAAATTAAACATGTGATGAATACTCCTGTCGGTAAAAAGGTAAATGTGCTATTCCTGGGGTTTAACCGCCCTGCCCTTACCTACAAAGTACTACAATCCATTGCGGAATATGCGCCAGAGCATCTTTACGTCGCGCTGGACGGCGCCCGTCCGGGCAGCCTTTCCGATGCCGAAGGAAGTGCAGCCATAAAAGAAATGATCGAAAAATGGTCGGCTGCCAACCCTGCCGTCACCATCCACCGGCTATACAGGGAATCGAACCTGGGCTGCGGAATTGCTGTAAGCCAGGCCATCACCTGGTTCTTTGAACAGGAGGAAATGGGCATCATACTGGAAGACGACTGCCTGCCCAACAAAAGCTTCTTCGGATTCTGCGAAGAGCTCCTCCACCGCTATCGTAACGAGGAAAAGATCATGCACATCGGCGGGAGCAACTATCTCTATGGACATGTTCCTGTCGACACCAGTTATTATTTTTCAAGGCTCCCCCAGATATGGGGATGGGCCACCTGGAAAAGAGCCTGGGATCTATATGATTTCAGGATGTCTGCTTTCGATCAGCTATTGACCAACCCTGTTTTCCAACGGTATTTCAAATTTGAGAGAGATATTTATACGCTGACAAAAGAAGGCCGGCTCGACACCTGGGACGTTCAGTGGGTATACACGATCTATACCCATGGCGGGCTTAGCATTGTTTCTACCGGAAACCTGGTCACCAACGCAGGATTTGACGACAATAAAGGCGTTCATCTTATAAAAAAGCCGAAGTGGTACAATGATCAAACCGTAGAGATCACCACGATGCGGCACCCCGACCGCCTGGAACCCAATACCGCTGCCGATGATTATGTGACGCGGAGAAAACATCGGATAGGCATCCAGGGGAAGCTCAAAAAATTAATCAAAAAACTGTTGTTCATTCGCCATTAAGCGCGGACGCTATTGCCGGATCGCAGACACTTTCACTTCACTGGGTGGTGATCCCTGATTCGCCGATGCTATTGCCGAACGGTAAAATTTTGGCGGATCACATCGATCAGCTTTTCTGCCGGCACTTCTTTTACAAGCTCGATAGGAATTTTATAAAAGTCCGTGCCAGGGCGCAGGATCAGCCTGTCCGTGCTATCGGGAAAGACGGCATAAAAACGGGGAGCCAGTTCGGAAGGATAAGGCGCAAAACGGCCGTAAAATTTTCCGCTGAATACAGCAAACACCGGGCATCCAACGGCCGCGGCAAGATGGACAGAACCTGTATCTACGCTGACCAGACAGGCTGCTTTTTTTAGAACGCCCAGCAATTGGGGAAGCGTTGTACTACCGCAAAGGTTGACCAGCGGCCCCTGAAAGGCGTCTACAAAGTCCCGGCAATCAGCCTCATCAGCCGCAGAGCCACAAACGACAGGGACCAGCCCATACTGCTCAACAAGGAACCTGGCAGTCCTGGCAAAATTGACCGCCGGCCACTTTCTGAGCGGCCCCCCCGAGCCAGGGAAAACAACAAAATATTGATCGGGCAGGTTGAATGACCGGATGTCTTCGGTTACGGGAATGTCGATGGCAACATCGATCGAACGCAGCCGGAGTGCCTGCTGAGCAAACAATACATTCCTGATGGCATCGAACATTGTTTCAGGGCCGCTTTCCAGCAAGGTCGTATAAATGTTACGAGGTGCCAGCCGGCGTTCCCAGGTAGTAATATTGATATCATTGGCTTTCATGCCCATCCGCCGGGCAGCGGGACTTATAGCCGCCAGAACGTCATCTGTCCGAAAACTGCGGGAATACACGAAATTGATGACAACCGAGGCAGGTACTCCGCGGACAGTCTTCAGAAACCGATAGCGATATAGAAAATTCCGACGCCATTCCTTTTTATCGAGCCAAAGCACGGCATCGACGGTCTCACTGTCATAGTATTCAAACAGCGGACGAAAGATCTTATTCCCGATAAAAGTGATCCGATGATGCTTGAACTCTGGAGATTCCCGGATAATTTTAAGCAGATGCCGAAAAAGGACGTAGTCGCCGATCTCGTCGGTTTTTATTAAAAGCAGATTTTGGGGACGGGAACGGGCTGGAAAGAGTTTTACGAGATAATAGATCACCTGATAGGCGGCGAGTTTTAAGAAATCTTTCAATTCAGGTAATTTATAGTATTGAATGCGGTAAAATCCTCTTAAAATGCGGCCAAAACTACCAAAATTACCTGAATGAAATAGGGCAGCAGTTGTATATTTGCATTTTTAATAATCTATGCTCGCCCCCCCCAGCTTCTTCATTCAAAACAGGCTCTTTTTCACGGTGTTACTTGCTGTTGTATTCACGATTGCCTTTTCTTTTTTCAATCTGAACAGCATCGTTCTACTCGTATTACTGGGATGTCGGCTTTTCTTATTTGAGGATCCGCGACGGGCTTTAAGAACAGCATTTGCCAATCCGGTATTTCTGTCGTTTTTTATTTTCTGTCTTTTAGAAACAGCGGGCTTACTGCATACTCATAATACGCATGCACAATTCAACGCTATCTCCAAGGATGCGACATTGACGGCAATGGCCTTTATCTTCTGCGCCGGCAGGTTCAGCGATGAGGTTTTAGGAAGACGGCTGGTGACGGCTTATGTGCTGATCGTCGTAGCGGCCTGTCTTTATTGTTTACTGGCCTCTGTTCCCGTCTATCTTTCCCAGCGGCACTTATCGGTTTTCTTTTATCATGCGCTGACCAGACCAATAAAGCAAAACGCGGTCTTTTTCTCGGTTTATGTTGTCTTCGCGCTCCAATTCCTTTTGTCCACCGGAGAGAAACGCCAGACCGAACTGGGAGTGCCCGGCTGGAAGAATACGCTGCGTATTGGCCTGATCTTATTCCTGCTTGGAATGGTCGTACTGCTGGCATCCAAGTTATTGCTGGTGATCTCACTGCTGCTCATCATCGCTTCTTTTTTTTCCAAGAACGGTCAAAAGATCCGTCCCTCCATCAGACTGGCTGCTGCAGCTGCTATTCTGGTGACGATCGGGTTAATGGCATTCACCAATAACCCGATCAAACGGCGTTACCAGGAAATGTCCGGAAATCTGTCCGTCATCCACCAGCGAAAGGTCGGCCCCGACGCTTATTTGAACGCCATTCAGCTGCGGGCGCTGGAATTTCGTTTTGCCAGGGAGATCCTCGATGAGCACGACGGCTGGATATTTGGCGTAAGCCCGGGGGATAGCCAGGACTACCTGAATCAGAAATATATCAATGCCAACATGTATGTCGGAACGCCGGAATCGATAAAAAATCACGATCACGGCTTTATTGGCTATAACTTCCATAACCAGTTCCTGGAGACGCTGGTCCGCTCCGGTATTATCGGATTGTTATCGCTGATCAGCATTTTTGTGGTCGTCATCCTGGCCGCCAGAAAGGCGGGCCTTATAGAAGCTGGCTATGCGGCAGCGATCGTGGCCATATTTTTTATCCCGGAAGCTCCTCTGACCATGCAGCAGGGTGTTTTTCTTTTCTGTTTTTTCCCACTGGTCACGCTGATGCCCGCGGGATGGAAACCGCCCGCTGTCGACAAAAAGGCAATTTCCCCCCATGAAACAAAGGGTAAACAGGGGAATTTTACACTGCCTGAACAAGATGGCCAGTAAAAAGGTTATACAGGCGATATGAAAATCTTACTATACTATCTAAAGCCCTATAAGTGGTTGATTGCATTGGCTTTATTGTTAGCTACCATCAACCAGGTTTTTTCTCTTCTCGACCCCCTGCTGCTTGGAAAAATGATTGACAAGCTTGTCAATCACCCGCACGAACTGGGGTATTTCAACAGCGCCAAAGCTTTCATCAGGACCGGGCTGCAGGACAAATCCACTTTTATCCGCAATTCGTTATTGATATTAGGCGCCCTGATCGGGGTAGCGATGGTGTCCAGAATTGCCAAGGCGTTTCAGGATTACTTTACGAATGTGATCATTCAGAAATTCGGCGCCAGCATCTTTACAGAAGGTCTAAAGCAATCTATGGCGCTTCCCTACCAGGATTTTGAAGACCAGCGCAGCGGCGAAACGCTTTCCATCCTTACGAAAGTGAGGACCGACAGCGAAAAGTTCATCACGAATTTTGTCAGTGTTCTGTTTACAACGATCGTAGGCGTCATATTTGTCAGCGTATATTCTTTTACGATCCATTGGAGCATCATGCCCATCTACCTTTGCGGCGCGATCATTCTCTCGCTTCTGATGAGCGTACTGAGTAAAAGGATCAAGCTGATCCAGAAGACCATCGTGCGGGATACCAATGCACTGGCCGGCGCAACGACAGAATCGCTGCGCAACATCGAACTGATCAAAAGCCTGGGACTTACCAATCAGGAGGTCCAGCGGCTCAACGGCAACACCTACAAAATTCTTGGACTCGAACTGCGGAAAGTAAAAAGCATCCGTACACTGAGTTTTATCCAGGGAACCTTTGTCAACTTCCTTCGGCAAACGATCGTATTTGTATTGCTGTTACTGGTCTTCGGCGGCAAACTTAGTCCTGGACAGCTGATGACGCTGATCTTTTATTCCTTCTTTATCTTCGGTCCTTTGCAGGAATTAGGGAATATCATTTTGTCTTACCGGGAAACGGAAGCTTCACTCAACAACTTCCATACGCTGATGCAAAGGGAGCCGGAAAAGCTGCCAGAGAAGCCTGTTCCGCTGGGTCCCATTCATGAACTGCATTTCGATCGCGTCTCCTTCCAGCATCAGAGTGCGTCGCAGAAAGCGATCGACTCGATCAGCTTCAACGTAAAAAAAGGGGAAACCATCGCCTTTGTCGGTCCATCGGGATCGGGGAAATCCACGTTGATGAAACTGTTGGTGGGTCTTTACCGCCCGCAGGAGGGAAATATCCTGTACAATGGCCTGGATGAGAATTCTATTAACTTCGAGCAGCTCCGTAACCAGATCGGTTTTGTAACGCAGGATACGCAGCTGTTTGCCGGTACGATCCGCGAAAACCTGCTTTTTGTAAATCCGGGCGCCACGGAAGAAGAACTGATGGATGTCCTTGGAAAAGCCAGTTGCCTGGGGCTTCTGGCCAGGGCGGAAAAAGGGCTGGAGACGGTCATCGGAGAAGGTGGACTAAAACTGTCTGGTGGAGAAAAACAGCGGCTATCCTTTGCCCGGGCATTGCTTCGCAAGCCGACCTTGTTATTGTTCGACGAAGCGACATCCGCATTGGACAGTATCACCGAAGAAGAAATTACGGATACGATCCGGGAGATATCGCTTGATGGAGAGCAGATCACTGTACTGATCGCACACCGGTTGTCGACCATCATGCATGCAGACCGGATCTATGTGCTGGAAAGAGGCGTGGTAGCTGAATCGGGCGATCATGCTGGGTTATTGGCGGAAAAGGGCTTATATTACGCGATGTGGAGACAGCAGATCGGCGAGCGTAAGACAGGAGCAGCTGCAGCAGCCGCGGTAACCCCTTAAACAATTATAAATAACTATGAGTTGGCTATCTGACATCTTTGGCGGGGGCAGGATAAAACAGGCCCTGCGGGATGGTGCAGTGATCATTGATCTCCGGACCGCCTATGAGTACGACCAGGGGCATATTCCCAGGTCGCTGAACATCCCTATTGACCGGATAAAAGCCAATATAGGCCGGATCCGCGATCTCAGGAAGCCCGTGATCCTTTGCTGCTCACAGGGTAACCACTGCTGGGAAGCCGGCGAGATCCTGCGGGAAGCGGGTATTCCCAAAGTGATCAACGGGGTAAGCTGGCAGTCTTTGAGCCGGAAGGTATAAACTGCCGGAGCCGCTTTATATTTGCAGATATGAACAACCAAATAAGGGATATTATCAACGAATCGCTTACGGTAAAAAGCCAGGTGCTTAACGACACGAGGCTGATAGGGATTGTGGAAGACATCGTAACGCTGATCGTCGATCGCTTTCGACAGGGTAAACATTTATATTTCTGCGGAAATGGAGGCAGTGCCGCAGATGCTCAGCATCTGGCGGCGGAGTTTTCCGGCCGCTTCTATATCAACCGTGATGCCTTGCCTTCCGAAGCACTGCATTGCAATACTTCCTATATGACGGCGGTCGCCAATGACTTCAGCTATGATCTTATCTATTCCCGCCTGATCAAGGGCATCGGGAAGCCAGCGGATATCCTGGTGGGTCTGTCGACATCCGGCAACTCTACCAATATCATAAAGGCTTTCGAGACCGCCCGCGAAAAAGGGATCACGACGATCGGAATGACGGGAGAAGGCGGCGGGAAATTAAAGGACCTGAGCGATTACCTGATCGATATTCCTTCGCATAATACGCCCCGCATACAGGAGGCGCACATGCTGCTGGGGCATATCATCTGCCAGTTGGTAGAAGCGCAGTATTTCAATTCTTAAACGGGTCAATAGCCGGAAATCTCATGATCAAAGAAGCCATTATATTAGCCGGGGGCCTTGGCACCCGGCTTCGGAGTGCGGTACCGGATCTTCCCAAATGTATGGCCCCTGTCGGCGGACGGCCCTTTATCGGCTATGTCGTCAATTATTTCCGACGGGCAGGAATAGAGCAGTTTATCTTCGCACTGGGGTATAAGAGTGATTATTTCGACGACTTTCTCGCAGAGACGTTTCCTGATGGGAACGGTTATGCAGTTTCGCTGGAAGATTCTCCCCTGGGAACCGGGGGCGCCGTCCGGCAGGCTTGTTCGCTGGTGAAAGGAAAATCAACGTTGGTTCTCAACGGAGACACGTTTTTCCGGATCGATCTCGCCAGATTATCGAACTTCCACACAACCACAAATGCGGATTGCACGCTGTGCCTGTGTCCGATGAATGATTTCGAGCGATACGGCGTCGTGGAGCTGGATGACGAGAACAGGGTCAGCCATTTCAGGGAAAAGCAATATTACCAGGCCGGACTGATCAATGGCGGCGTATATGCTTTGGATAAGGAACGATTTTTGGACGAACCCTTACCCGAGGTTTTTTCTTTTGAAAAAGACTACCTCGAGGCCTATTATACCAGCCGGACCATGCTGGGGCTGGTGCAGGACACTTATTTTATCGACATTGGTATCCCGGAAGATTATAGCCGGGTACAGGAAGAAACCAATCAATTACTATGATCTATCGGAGCAAGGCGCCTTTACGCATCGGTTTGGCAGGAGGGGGAACGGATGTTAGCCCTTATTGTGATCTGTATGGCGGCGCCATCCTCAACGCAACCTTGTCTTTATATGCCCATGCGACAATCGAACCCCTGGAAGACATGACGATCGTCCTGCAGGGCGTCGACCGGAAGGAAGAGCAGCGGTTTGAAGGCGGCGCCGAATGGCCGGCCCTGCCGATCGACGGGAAGCTCGATCTGCTCAAAGGCGTCTACAACCGTATCCGGAAAGAATATGGCTGGACCGGAAAGGGCTTCCGGTTATCGACCTTTGTGGATGCGCCGGCGGGCTCGGGTCTTGGCACTTCTTCCACTCTGGTGGTAGCCATTATCGGGGTGTTTGCAGAAATGCTTCGCCTTCCCCTGGGTGAATATGACATGGCGCACCTGGCCTATGATATCGAAAGAAAAGACCTGCAGATGGCAGGAGGGAGGCAGGACCAGTATGCGGCTACCTTTGGCGGCGTCAATTTTATGGAGTTCTACCGGGACGACAAGGTGATCGTCAACCCCCTGCGTATCAAACAGCAGTATCTTTTCGAGCTGGAAAACAACCTTCTCTTATATTATACGGCAACCAGCCGTGAGTCAGCAAAGATCATCGAGGTTCAAAGTAAAAACGTCGTCGATAAAAAGGAAAAATCCATCGAAGCGATGCACCAGTTGAAACACCAGGCTCAACTGATGAAGGAAGCTATTTTGATGGGACGTATCCATGCCATCGGCGAGATCCTGGACTTTGGGTTCCGGCAAAAACAACAAATGGCCGAAGGGATCACCAACCCGATGATCGATGAGCTTTACGAACAGGCAAAAAAAGCAGGCGCTACCGGCGGTAAGATCTCCGGAGCCGGCGGCGGCGGATTTATGACCTTTTATTGCCCCTCCATTTCTAAATATAAGGTGATGGAAGTGCTGTCAAAACTTGGTGGTCATTGTCAGCCCTACCAGTTTACAGGTCATGGACTGACCAGCTGGACGGTTTAAGGATATCGACGGTCGTCGGGGATTTTATTATCTTTGCGCATGGCCACACAAGAAAAACCAAATTACTTCTGGAGTATTTTCACCATGAAGTGTCCCCGTTGCCGCAGAGGATCGATGTTTAGCCAGCCCAATCCCTGGAAGTTAAAACAAACGCTTAAGATGCCGGATAAGTGCCCGGAATGCGGCCAGCCCTTTGAACTGGAAGTAGGCTTCTGGTTTGGTACCGGCTATGTCAGCTATGCGTTGTCCTTTGCATTCTCCGTTGCCTCCTTCATTGCCTGGTGGGTGCTGGTCGGTTTATCGACCCAGGACTACCGGTTCTTTATGTGGATGGGAATAAATGCGGTTCTGCTTGTGCTGCTACAGCCTTGGATCATGCGATTGAGCAGGGTTATCTATCTGTATTTCTTTGTTTCGTATGACCCCAGCTACCCGCACAATTCGGTTAAAAAGTTCGACTACGAGACCGAAAGCTACTATAAAAAGCCAGAAGAAGAATAAAAGCGGCGGCCGTCCCATCAGGGACGGCCGCCTTGCTATTTGATTGGGTTAGTATTATTATAACGCCAATTCTTCAATATTATTATTTATCCTATTACATTGTATCATCCGACTTCTTTTTCGCTGAAGGCATCGTAAAGTCCAGCGGGAAATCCAACTTCAGACTGATATTCCTCCCCATGTTATAGATACCATGGCTGGGATTGGTGTCGGTTGCAGAATACAGGAAGTATTTCAGACGGCTGAGATGATCATAGTACGCCGTATTGAACAGGTTGTTCCCCATAACATAGATATTGACGATCGTCTTTCCTTTTTTATCAGCCAGTGTGCCGCCCACCCCCGCGTTGAAAAGCGCATAGCCTTTTGTTGCAGTCTCTGTATTATACGCCAGATAAACCCGGTTCTGGGCGGCGGAGTATTCCAGCTGGGTCTTTATAAAAGCATGCGACAGCCGGGAATGCCGCGATGAAAACTCATACCGCAATTCGGACATACCATGAGCAGGCGGGATTTGAGGCAGGTATTTGGCGCTATCGCCAAGCGCCTTTACCTGTGTCCCCTTATTGAGCGCATTGACGAGGGAGAAGCTGTTCTCGAAATGCAACGCTTTTACAGGATGTATATCGATGCTGACTTCCCCGCCATAAAGCTGGGCTTTGGATGAAACGTATTGGAAATACTTATTGCCATTGGCGTCGGTGGAATCCGCTCCATTGGCTTTTATGATCTGCTGGTTGTAGATATAGTTGGAGATAAAGTTATTGAACAGGTCCAGCGTAGCCACTACATAATGCGAGGAGAACACAAATCCCAGGTCTTCCTGCAGGCTGAACTCGGGTTTGAAATCTGGATTGCCCAACTGATAGATGCCGGTCCCGGGGTGTACGCCGTTGGCGGAGATCTCGGCAATATTCGGCGCCCGGTATCCCCGGGCCAGGTTGAGCTTGACAGCAAACTGATCGCTGAAATTGTAGGTGGCGCCGATGCTGCCGGAGACGCCGTTGAAGTTCTTGTGATAGTCGGAGAACAGCTTGGTCGCGGTATCGTTTGCGGCCACTGGCTCGTCGAAACCGGTGACGGGGTTAGTGGCGGTATATAGCTGTGAGTTATTAAAGCTGCGGGTATCGTAGCGGATCCCGCCGGATATATCGAGTTTGTCGAACGTCCTTTTCACCAGCAGGAAGGGGCCAAAATCGAACTGATGATAGTCCGGGATAATGAACTCAGTACCGTTGGTGCTGGTATTGATCTGGTATTGGCCGTTGATGCCAAATGTGACGTTCCAGTTGTTGAATTCCGGCAAAAAGTACTTGACGTCGTAGGTATAGCTATTCAGCTGCAGATAAAGGCCGGGTATCGTATACAGTATAGGGTGACTGAATTCTCTGCGGACGCTGCGCTGATACCCCAGGTTTACCTGCAGTCTGCCGTATTCGCCGAGGGTAAAGCTGTTGCCCGAGTAGATACGGTAGTGCTGGACATGCTGATGCAGTTTCTCCATCTTGTAGCTGTCCAGATCCGATTCTGAGACGATCTGACGAGGCGCATCCTCGTCTTCACTGATCTGCCGGGTAAAACGGCCGGTGGCGCTGTCGCGGCTGCCGTCGGGAATTTCCTGCAGGTCGTCGAAAAGGACGAAATCCAGATGGGAATAGCCCCATTTACGATGCAAGCCCAGCGAAGCGGACGCATCGGTTTCATTGAAAGCCGTACCAAAGACGCGGCCATCGATCTTGTCTTTATAGTCGACCGCCTGTTTATGAGAGATCCGGCCCATCCATTCCAAACCATTTTTTGTGGCGCCTAACATGGCTGAACCGCCGATATTTTTATTGTTGGTCTGATAGTCAAGCGTGACGTCGCCGATCATTTTACCTTCCGGCGCCGGCTGTGTAGGGATAAGGTTGACGACACCGGCCAGCGCATCGGAACCAAAACTAAGGCTGGCTGGTCCTTTGATGACTTCTACCCTATCGATGCTATATTGATCTACTTCGATACCGTGTTCATCCCCCCACTGCTGGCCCTCCTGGCGAATACCGTCAAAGAGCGTAAGGATGCGGTTATAACCCAGTCCGCGGATAAATGGCTTGGATACGTTGGGACCGGTTGTAACGGCCCGGATACCAGGGATCTTTGCGATTGCATCAATCGCGTTGGTGCTGATATTGGTAGCGAGATAATCGTGGTTGATCGCAACGATGGGAACGGGATTGCGTTTTATCTGTGTGGCTTTGGAAAGTCCGGTCACCACTACAGCGCTTTCTTCTACATAAGAATCGGCGAGTACGAAGTCCTGGGAAATATTGCCATTGATGACAACCGTCTTTGTCAGTGTTTTAAACCCGATGGAATGGACTTCGACAAGATATCTTCCGGATGGAAGCGTATTGAAGCGATAGACGCCGCCCGTGTCTGCCACGACACCCAGTTTCAGATCAGGAATATAGACGGATGCACCGATAAGAGCTGTCCCATTCTTATCGGTCACCTTCCCGGTCAGAGAACCATTACCAGGGACGATCCGGGACCAGGCACCCGTATCCATAGCCGCCCGAAGACCGCCGCCAGCTATCCCCGGCCTGGACGAAGTCGCCTTGACAGAGCCTGACAGGCGATCCGGCGAAAAATAAGCCGATGCAATGGCCGGGCTATTGATGACAACTATCAGCGATAAGGCAAATCCGGGAAAATATCGATTCATGACCTGGAACGATTGCATTTTTGTTACAATGTTTCAAATTTAGGCCAGTTGCGTAAATATTTACCCCAAAAAATGCTAATTGGTAGTTATTTCTTCAGTACGACGGTAAATACTGAGCCTTTGCCAATATCGCTTTCGCAGGATATTTTGCCGTTGAGCTCTTCGCAGATCCGCTTTACGATAGACAGGCCCAGACCCGTAGAAGCCTCGCCAGCCGTTGGTTTTGATGAGATTTTGCTGTATTTGGAGAACAGGTGGGGCAGTTCTTCCGGGTGGATGCCAACGCCTTCATCCCGGATCTTTATGCTGACAGCGTCTTTTTCGTCACTGACGCTAAGCCAGACATTTTTCCCGGTATTTGTATACTTGATGGCGTTGGAAAGCAGGTTTTCGAGCATCCTGGTCAATAACTGACGATCGCTCAAAAAGTAGATCTGACGGTTGGGACAGTCGAGATGCAAACGAATATCCTTTCGTGCAGCAGCGGGTTGAAAGTCGTCGATGACGGATTCGGAGAAGATGCGCAGGTCAAGATTTTCCAGCTGTACGCGATGCTGGTTTGTCTGAGCCTTTTCAACGTCCAGGATATGCCGGATCAGTTTCTCGCCATATTGTGTGGCCTGCCCGATGCGTTCGAGCGCCTTTTGCTGGCCTTCGGTCAGGTTCTCTTTTTCGTTCTGTAACAGCTGCTGCCACATACTGATCGTCGCGAAGGGGGTGCTGAGGTCGTGGGAAACGATGCTGATGAGCGAGTTCTTTTCGTAGTTGAGTTCTGACAGCCGCTGGTTTTGCCGTATGATCAGATCATTTGTAGTCTGCAGGTTCCGGTTGGCCCTTCGCTTGATCACAAAGGCCATACCTGCGGTAATCGCTACCAGCAGCAGGCTGATCGCGGTGATCAGCATAATGCGATAATGAAATTCCTTTTGTTTGATCTCTCCCTGTAAAACGAGCTTTTCGTTTTCGCGCTGGCGGGCCTGGTACTTCTGTTCCAGCTCGGCGATGGATTTGTATGTTTCGCTGTTGACAAGCGCCGTATCCAGTTCATACCACTTCCCCTGGTATTCGAATGCCTTTTTATAATCGCCGCGTCGTTGTGCCAGCTTGGCCAGGATCTGATAACTATCGGATTGCTTGCTCCGCGAGTCCAGTTGCTTGGCCAGCTGCAGGGAAAGATCACCATAATGTGCAGCAGAATCGAAGTTCCCCCTTTCTGTATAGGAGTCGGCCAGGTTGAGCACATCGAGCCAAAGGTCTCCCAGGTGTCCGGGTTCTGTACTTACAAGGTCATGTTGATAATTGAGACGGAACCAGGCAATGGACTGGTCATACTGCTTGAGATAGTAGTAGGTGTTTCCTAAATTGTTATACAATTCACCAAGGCTTTCGAGCCCTTTTGCTTCGAGCGGTTTCCCGATACGAAGTCCTTCCTTCAGCAGCAGCAGCGAGCTGTCGTGTTGTCCCAGCCGGTTATAGATCGCGCTGAGATTGACATAGGATACGATAAGGGAATGCGCATCCCCCAGTTGTTTATTCAGACGAACACATTCCTGGTAAACCTCTTTTGCTTTTCCGGGTTGTTTAAGATCCTGGGTATAGACGGCAGCCAGATCTGCAAGCAGCTCTGTTTGCTGTTCGATGTCATGGATCTCACGGGCATGGGAAAGCCCCTGGTAATAATAGTCCAGCGCCTTATAAAACTCCCCTTTGCTTTCGTAATAAAAACCGTTCAGGCGCAGCGCCATCACCCCGGCAGCCGGAAAAGGGGTTTTAGGGATCACTTTGCCGATATAATCGGCATACCATCCGATCGAGTCGACGTTGTTCTCCGGAAGGTGCATTCCCCGGTAGTAAAGACGCTGAATAGTACCGGTATCCACCTGTCCAAAAAGGGAAGTGGTAATCAGCAAAAGCAGGAAAAGACATAAAGGCTTCACGTAGCGCTCATTCAATTTAGAACAAGGATAATGAATCTCTTGGGATTGGTACAGCTGTTAGTCCGTCAGATTATTTCGTAACGCAAACTTCACAAGGCCGACAGTATTGTTCACGCCCAGTTTTGCGATCAGGTTCTTACGATGGGTCTCGACGGTGCTTACACTGAGGAAAAGCTTTTCGGCGATTTCGGCGTTGCTGTATTCTTTACAGATCAGCTTCAAAACTTCCAGCTCACGCCGGGAAAGGATCTCGTCAATCTGCTTGTCCTCGATAGTGATCGTGTTCCGGAAGTCTTCCTCCTTGTCTCCAATGTGTATGTCCTTGCTGAAGTAGCTGCCGCCGTCATACACCGTGCGGAGGCATTCCATCAACTCGTCGAGAGACGTGTTCTTCAGTACATAACCTTGTATGTTATACTTTGTCAGCTTGTGCACATAGCGCGTTCCGCGCAGCAAGGTAAGGTAGATCACCCGCAGCTCAGGTCTTGCGGCTCTTATCTGTTTGAGGATCTCTTCTTCATCCAGATCAGGGAGACTTACATCCAGTAATAAGATATCAATCTGCAAAGTCGCTACTTGATCGAGTAGCTGTTTACCAGTTGTTGAAGTTCCAACAACAGTGATATCGGCTTGTTTGCTTAACAAGAGCGCCAGGCCTTCCAGATAAATTTCATGATCATCGGTGATAAAAACTCGAATCATGGTATAATAGTCAGTTCCGTAAGTATTTCAACAACAAGGCAATTTATAACTATTTATGATATGAGAAATCAAAAAAGGCCCCCAGATGGGAACCTTTCCAAAATTTGGGTAGCTTTTTGGAGTATAACTACCTGGTCAGGACGATCAATTAAGATTTTCGATAATACCGGCGATGCCCTGTCCGCCGCCAACGCAGGCGGTAACGATGCCAAATTTCTTTCCCAGTCTCTTCATATCGTTGATCAATTGCACGGTCAGTTTCGTACCTGTACACCCTAGCGGGTGGCCGAGCGCAATGGCGCCGCCATTGATGTTTACGATCGAAGGATCGATCTCCAGTTTGCGGATCACAGCCAGGGCCTGGGAGGCAAAGGCTTCGTTTAGTTCGACCAGGTCGATCTGTCCAAGGCTCATTCCGGCCTGCCGAAGCGCTTTTGGCACGGCCTCAACGGGTCCGATCCCCATGATGCGGGGATGAACGCCGGCGCTGGCGCAAGCTACGAGACGGGCAATAGGTTTAAGCCCCAACCGGTTGATCATTTTGTCGCTCATCACAATGACAAATGCCGATCCGTCGCTGGTCTGAGAGGAGTTGCCGGCAGTGATACAGCCTCCGGCAGCAAAGACTGGTTTCAGTTTTGACAACGCATCGATGGAGGTATCGGCTCTTGGTCCTTCGTCGGTGTCGACGACAAAGCTTCTTTTTTTCCTTCGCCCATTCTCATCGACATATACTTCTTCGACGTTAAGAGGCAGGATGCCGGATTTGAAAAAGCCGTTGTCGATCGCATGGATAGCTTTCTGATGAGAGTCATAAGAAAACTTATCCTGATCTTCCCGGCTGACATGGTATTCCTTGGCTACAGCTTCCGCCGTAAGCCCCATATTGAGATAATAGTCGGGTTCTTCTGAAGCGATGGAAAAGGCGGGTACTGTTTTCCAGCCGGCCTGCGGCACCATTGTCATGCTTTCGGTACCGCCGGCAATGATACAGTCGGCCATTCCCGATCTGATCTTGGCGGTGGCTATTGCGATGGTTTCCAGTCCACTGGCGCAATACCGATTGACGGTGACGCCGGGCGCATGGATGCCGACGGCGCGGGCGGCAATGATCCTGCCCACCTGCAGCCCCTGCTCTGCTTCGGGGACGGCGTTACCGACGATGACGTCATCTACCTGGGCAGGGTCCAGCTGAGGTACAGAGGCCAGCAATCCTTTAATGACATCGATAGCCATGTCGTCGGGACGATAAAAACGAAGCTTTCCTCTTTTGGATTTACCGACTGCCGTGCGATAGCCGGCTACGATATATGCTTCCTGCATAGAAATTCATTTTGGTTGTTTATGCAACTTATAGCAATAAAGTTACTGCTTTTTTTGTGAATGCGGGGTGAAATTTGGTTTTCCATTCGGCGGCGGGAATGGTTGTTAAACCGGTGGGATTATCTTTGCGGCTATGTATAAGATCCTGCGTACGATATTGTTCTTTTTTCCGGCAGAAGAGGTACATCATTTTTCCATGAAAGGCTTGCGGATCATTTGCAGCTGGTCTCCATTGCGGAAGCTGGTGGAATGGAGCTGTAAGCCGGAAGTTCATTTTGGAAAGGATGAGCCCGGTAGCGGGAATGGTCCGGCGGGTTCTGCTGCGGTTGATTGGGCTGCAGCGGGTTCCGCTGGCGGTGGCGCGGCGGCCGGGACGGCGACGAAGATGGGCTCAGACGCAGGTACTGCACGTAGCGGGTCAGGATCAGCTGAGCGCGCTGTGCCGGCTGCTGCTATTTGGAACGGCGCGGCGGCTCCGGAGAATGTTGCAGTCAGCGGGGCGCCCTCCGGCGCGGCGGCCGGCAGAACGGGCGTATCGCGCGGTTTGGATCGCGAGCTTTTCGGGCTTTCTTTTTGCAATCCGGTGGGGCTTGGGGCGGGGTTCGATAAGAACGCGCTCTATCTGCGGGAACTGGAAGCATTGGGATTTGGGTTTGTTGAGATCGGAACGGTAACGCCAAAACCACAGGCGGGCAATGAGCAGCCGCGCCTGTTTCGTCTTCCCCAGGACCAGGGACTGATCAACCGGATGGGCTTTAACAACGAGGGAATGGAGGCCATTGCAGCAAGGCTGAAAGCCTGGCAACAGCGAAATGTTCGATCGGCGGAAAAGACCGGTGAAGGAGTCGGCGGCAGACCGCGAATGATCATCGGCGGGAATATCGGGAAGAACAAGGTCACACCAAATGAAGAAGCGTGGAAGGACTATGAATTATGTTTTCGGGCCTTATATGACGTGGTCGATTACTTTGTGGTGAATGTCAGTTCACCGAATACGCCGGGTTTGCGCGAGCTGCAGGAGAAGGATGCGTTACGGAAGATATTGACGCATTTACAGACGATAAATCGGGAACTGGGCGGAAAACGTCCTTTGCTGCTGAAGATTGCCCCGGATCTGAATCAGCAGCAGCTGGATGACGTGGTGTCGCTCGCCCTGGAAATAAAACTGGATGGGCTCGTAGCAACCAACACGACGATCAGCCGTGCCGGATTGGTCACGCCGGCAAGCCGGCTGGAGGCGATCGGCGCAGGCGGCGTGAGTGGAGCCCCTGTGCGCCAGCGGGCGACAGAAGTCGTAAGTTACCTGGTTCAACAGACCGGGGGACATATACCTGTAATCGCATCCGGCGGCATATTTACGGCTGCCGATGCGCGTGAAAAGCTCGATGCGGGCGCTTCGCTGGTGCAGGTTTGGACTGGATTTATCTACGAAGGTCCTTTTATCGTGAGGCGAATTTGCGGGGGGATATAGGCCCGCCGGTATCCCAAAATGATGTCTCCTTCATCCATATCGAGGCGGGACCCTTATTTTTGCATCACTCAACTGACCGCCCATGAACCATTTATTAAGTTTTGATTCTTTGATCAGCCTGGTAACGCTCACCGTTCTGGAGATAGTGCTTGGGATCGACAATGTCATTTTTGTCAGCATTCTGATCGGGCGTCTGCCTGCGGCCCGGCAGCTCGATGCAAGGCGGATATGGATGTTTGCGGGGATACTGGTAAGGTCGGGCTTGCTGTTTGGTCTTGGCTGGCTGGTGACCAATGGCAACAAAGTATTATTTCAGGTATTCGGCTATGGATTCAGCGTCCGGAACCTGATCATGTTGGCGGGAGGTATTTTCCTGTTGTACAAAACGGTCAAAGAGATCCACGAAAAGCTGGAAGGCGGCGGAGAGGAGGAAGAGGCTGTAAAAGAAGATTCCGGCATCTCTTTTGGCGCCATCATCAGCCAGCTCATCCTTGTAGATACGGTATTTTCTTTCGATAGTATCATCACCGCTGTTGGTCTGGCGCAGCAGATCGCCGTCATGATCGCCGCTGTGATCATCGCGATGGTGCTCATGTTCTTCTTCTCACAGAAGATCGCCGACTTTATCAATCGCAAGCCTACGCTGAAAATATTGGCGCTGGCCTTTTTGCTGATGGTTGGGTTCAGCCTGTTGTTTGAAGGGCTGGAGCCGGTCCATCATTCTCATATCGACAAAGGCTATATTTATTTTGCAATGGCCTTCGCGTTTGGCGTAGAGCTGTTGAACACGAAAGCCCGCAAAAAGAAGAAATAACAATCTTTTGAAATAGATCGGAATTTTAATAAATTAGGATACACAAAAATCCTGGTCTATGGCTGTTACCGATCCCCGTGTCGATGCATATATCGACAAGTCTGCCGCCTTTGCCCAACCCATTCTGACGCATTTACGGCAACTGGTGCACAAGGCCTGTCCCGATGCTGTCGAGACGATCAAATGGGGAATGCCTTTCTTTCAACACAACGGAGGTTTGCTTTGCCATATAGCGGCGTTTAAACAGCATTGCGTCTTGGGCTTATGGAAACATGCTCCGTTGTTAAAAGACCCCGAAGGAGTTTTGAAGGTGAAAGACAAAGATGGTATGGGGCATTTTGACCGGATCACTTCTGTCAAAGATCTGCCGCCGGCCAGGGTGATCACTGGTCTGCTGAAGGAAGCCATAGCGCTGATCGACGCCGGACCGGCAGCTCCCGCCAGCCCCGCAAAAAAAGCGGCCCCGAAGCCACCGCTGACAACGCCTCCGGAGCTGACTGCTGCGTTGAAAAAGAACGCGAAGGCACAGCGCACATTCGAAGGTTTTCCGCCTTCGCATCGAAAGGAATATATCCAATGGATCACCGAAGCCAAGACGGATGCCACCCGCGAGAAACGGATCGCAACAACGATCGGATGGCTGGAAGAAGGTAAATCGCGAAATTGGAAATATAAATAAGCCCCTGCTCAATAACTCAAGGCCTGGGGCGTTTATCAGGCATCTGACGGATGTGAGGCAGGCAGTATTTTCCCGATTTAATAATTTGTTTTCCTTCCTGCGTAAGGCAGGTTCGAATCGGCAGCCTAATTTTGTTCTGTCAATAAAATTAAGTCCACGCGAAGAGCAGATTGGTCATGCAGTCTGCTTTCGCCTGGCACAAGCCGCCCTCCGTTCTTCAACGATTATTTACAAGTCTCCCTTCTTATTCACTGATACAAAGCAAGGTTGCGGCCACTACCCCGGCAGTTTCGGTACGAAGGCGATTATCGCCCAGCGTCACAGGCGTATAGCCATCTTCTAAGGCCGCCTCGACTTCTTTTGCAGAAAAATCTCCTTCAGGTCCGATAAGGATGATCGTCAGAGGAAAGTTTTCGGGCTGCTGCTGACGTACCCATGCCGGAAGAGAAAGCGTTGGCCGGGGAGCTTCGAGACAATGCGCGATCAGGCGGGCAGACATGAAGTCTGTCGAGTCAGGTGTTGAGCCGGGTTTGACCGCAGGAGGCACATTATCCAGGGATGTGGCAGAGGTTGAGAATGATTTTTGGCCTGTATTGGCGCCTAAACCTGCGGCTGGCCCCGAGTCAGCGGAAAACGGCTTTTTAGCGGCATTAGAGCCCGCCATTTGTTGAAAAGGAGTTGGCGGGTACAGGACGGGCAGCCAGGTCTGTTGGGACTGTAACAGGGCGCTGACGAGAATGCTTTGAAGCCGGTCGACCCGGATCTGTTGTCTTTCGGTCCGCTCTGAAACCAAGGGGATAATAGCCGTCACACCGATCTCCATGGCTTTTTCAAGGAACCATTCGAAGCGGGACGCATTCTTTACTGGCGAGATAGCGACCGTTATCTGCTTTTTCTTTGGCGGTGTATTTGTCTCCGATCCGATCCGTACCCGGCATTTCTTTTTATGGTCGTCGACGATGACGGCAGTCAGCAGCCGCCCTTTTCCGTCGGTCAGCTGGAGCGTTTCGCCTGGCTTCATTCGAAGGACCTGCACAATATGACGGGAGTTGTCTTCGTCAAGAACGAGCTCATGGCCGACGGCGGCAAGGGAGGAGTGATAGAAAAATGGAAGCATAGTAGGCCATAAAGGTAAAAATAAAAGCCCCTTTGCAGGAGCTGTTTATTTTTTGCTATCGATTAGCGAACCTCAGACATTGTTGGAGAAGGAGGACAACCGCTGGCTGTTTGTGTTGCCCGCGGCAAAGAGCCTTTTAGAAGGGCCCCTTTAGAAAGGCGTCTCGTCGTCATCCATCGGCTGGCTGTTCATCTTACTGCCCGCCTGAATATAAAGACGGGCGCCGCCGCCATCGTCATTATCCTGTACGGGCTTCCAATTACCGCCGGAAGGCATTCCGATACCCCCGAAGTCATCGTCCCCGTATTCGGTAAACTTCTGGATATGCAGCAGCGCGCGTAACTTAATGGTTTCAAGCGAACCATTACGGTGTTTGGCTATTTTAACGTGGGTTTCTCCCTTGTTGCTTTCACCCATCTCATTGGCGGTGATACCGTAGTATTCGGGGCGGTACAGGAACATAACCATGTCGGCATCCTGTTCGATAGCACCCGATTCACGAAGGTCACTCAACTGAGGGATCTTTTCGCCGTCTTTCCGGGATTCAACGGCACGGCTCAACTGGGACAGTGCGATGATCGGAACCATTAGCTCTTTTGCCAGCTGCTTTAGCGCACGGGAGATCTGGCTGATTTCCTGCTCACGATTGCCTTGCTTGTCGCCGGCCCCGCTCATCAGCTGCAGATAGTCGATGATGATAAAGCCAATATTGTGTTTGTTCTTCAACCGGCGGCACTTGGCGCGCAATTCGAAGATATTGAGAGCAGGCGTATCGTCGATAAAGATTGGCGCCTTTGCCAGACGATCGATCCCTTTTTTGTAAAGCTGTTTCATCTCATGGTCTTCAAGACGACCACGGGAGATCTTTTCCATGAAGATCTCGGCTTCCGCGCTTAGGATACGTTGTACCAGCTGCGCGGAGGACATTTCCAAACTGAAGAAGGCGACAGGTGTCGGCCGGGTGCTGCTAAGCGCGGCATTTCGCACCAGGTTAAGGGCGAAAGCGGTTTTACCCACGGCAGGACGGGCGGCGAGGATGATAAGGTCAGAAGGCTGCCAGCCATAAGTAACCTTGTCCAGACTCGCAAAGCCGCTTGGCACCCCGGTGATCTCCTCCTGCTTGTGCCGGAGATCCTCGATACGCTGGATCGTCTTTACCAGGACGCTGTCGATGCTGTCGAAATTCTTGCGAAGGTGGCTGTTGGTGATCTCGAAAAGCTTGCTCTCTGCGTCATCCAGCAGGTCGAAGACATCCGTGCTGTCCTCATAGGCGTCGCCGATGATCTCACCGCTGACGCGGATGAGTTCACGCTGGATGAACTTCTGAAGGATGATACGGGCGTGCGTTTCTATGTTGGCGGAGGAAACGACCGCATTGGTCAGTTTGGTAACGTAATATGCGCCGCCGACAAGCTCCAGCTCAGACCGGAATTTGAGCTCTTCTACAACCGTCAGGATATCGATGGGCTGGCTTTTCTGAGCCAGGCTTTGCATGGCGCGGTAAATACGCTGATGACCCTCGAGATAGAAGCATTCCGGTTTCAGGATCTCGATGACCACGTCAAAAGCGCTTTTCTCCAGCATAACGGCGCCTAATACCGCCTCTTCCAGTTCTTTCGCCTGAGGAGGTACCTTCCCATAGACCATGGCACTGACGTCCACGGCAGGTTTGCGCCGCTTGTTGCGGTCCTTATTGACGTTAAGGTTTGTAAGATCCATATGATAAACCGTCCAGAATGAATTAAAAAATAGGGTGTCCAGCGCCTTTTTCCCCTTTAGCAGCCCCTTCCGGGGCCAGGCTCATTGGGTTGTATTTGACCGTCCCGTTATTAAGGAATTGTTACGACAACGTGAACAGAATGTTACCCATTTGAGTCAGGAGGGCGAATATAGAACTCATGCAGCCGACGAAAAAAATTTTTTGATTTCTATATTTTTCCTTTAGAAGTCCACAGGATTATCCACGGCTTGCCGGGCCTTATTCACAGGACTGAAAGAGTTTTACACAATTTAAAAAAGTTTTCAGCCATTTCCACGTTAAAATCCACACCACTTGTGCACAAAGATTTAAGGACAAATATTTTGCCAGGCAACAGGAACACCAGAATGAGAAAACTGGTTTCAAAGCCTTGAAATGACCGGTAAAAAATGCGTCCCTGCTACATCGGAGCGTATATCCGGCAGGTTTTTCTGGTGGATACAACAGCAAAATGCCGTCTGATTTTCTTCCAGACGGCATTTCGTTTATCGATATCAGGATCATTAGTGATGATCCTTGTCCTTTTTATCGTCGTCCTTTTTGGGGGGTGGTGGTGCCGGCCTTTGCTGAACCGGACGCGGCTGTACAGCAGGGCGCTGGTTGGCAGGCGGGTTGGGCCGGCCTCCGGACTGTTGTTGTTGAGGCTGGAAACCAGGCCGTTGAGCAGGCTGGTTGTTGGGTTGCTGGCCTCCGCGTTGTCCTTGCTGTTGATTCTGCTGCTGCTGGTTCTGATTTTGTTGTTGCTGCTGATTTGGCCGCTGCTGTTGTCCCCAGGGACGTTGACCGGGCTGCTGGTTTGACTGGCCCCCTGGACGCTGACCAGACTGCTGATTCTGTTGCTGGCCTTGCTGCTGGTTCTGGGGGGGCTGCTGTCCTTGCCCTCCGGACGGATTGGTTGCCGGCTGTTGGTTCTGCCCGCCGGGCTGATTCTGCCCAGGCTGACCCTGCTGCTGGCCTGGCCGGCCGCCGCCAAAGCGGGGGTTACCCTGGATAGGCTGATTGCCTGGATTAGGCTGACCTGGATTGGAAGGATTCTGAACGGGCTGGTTTGGCTGGCCAGCTCCTGGACGGGGCTGGTTACCTCCCTGGTTGTTACCCGGTTGGTTATAGTTCGATTGATTATTGTTGGGACGCGGCTGATTATAACCTGGCTGGTTATTGCCGGGTTGACTGCCGCCGGGCCGGTTGTTATTATTCTGCTGATTAAAGGAGTTGTTGCCCGGACGGTTGAATCCGCCATTGATGCGGCCATTATCGCCGTGTACGGTGGAGTTCACCGGTCTTGCCTGATTCAACGGCTGTGCACGGGAAGGCGCCGGACGAGGCGCATTTCTTCCGCCATTATTCGAGGGTGCGTTCATATGCGGGCGGAAGATCGTAAAGGCGCCATTGTTTGCCTGGGCAGCCCCCGGCCGGGCGCCATCCCGGATTGGCATGGGGCGGACCGGCGCGCCGGTGAACCGGCCTACTTCATTGGGGTCCGGACCTCTGAAACCGCGGCGGCTGTTATTGTTGATCGTAGTATTATTATTTACCACCGTAACGTTGTTGATGACCGTGGTCCTGTTGATGATCGTCACGTTGTTGCTCTCCCGAACATAATAGTTATTGATCTGGGGACTGGCGATGTATGCGTGCGGCACAAAGTTCCAGTAATAAGCAGGCGGTGTGTAGCCGGGGTCGAAGGCGACATTCATGCTGACATCGGGTCCGATAGGCGCCCAACCATAATAATCGTCGCTGTTCCTCCAGCTGACCCAGGCGGGAGCCCATTCATTGCCGGGGACCCACATCCAGCCATATCCGTCCTCAAAGAACCAGCGGCCATAGTGGAAGGTAGCCCATCCCCAGGGATAACCAGAATCCCAGGTCCAGCCTTCGTCTGTATAGATCCAGTGTCCATTGGTTGCATAAGGTTTAAAGTCCGGACCAGCATCGGGCAGCCAGACGTATCCATAGGTAGGGTTTTCGATCCATTGACCGTATGGACTGAGCTCATCATAGAATTGCTGGTAAGAAACGTCCTCTGGGGGAGCCGGCGCAGACGCTGCTGACGGCGGAGGATCCTGATGAACAACATAAACGGGACCGCACGAACTTAGCCCCAAAGCTATGGCGGCCATAGCAAACAAGTGTTTTTTCATGATTAGCTGTAATTAGGTTACTTACTTGGACTTCGTTTCAGCTGCAAAGTAAAACTTTTGTCCATGTATTAACATTTGATTGTGACGCAATCCCTGTCAACGAATTTATTGCCGAAATATTTCCAGAGAAGCCAATCCACGGAGGCCCTTACCAGTAAAAAATTTATCTTTGTGCTCCAAATTTATAAATAGGAATTGTTGTCATGACCATCAGTTACAATTGGCTTTGTGATTATTTGCCGGTAAAACCTGAACCGGAGCGTCTTTCGAAGATCCTGACCTCTGTCGGCCTGGAAGTGGAAAGCCTGGAAAAATACGAATCGGTAAAGGGCGGATTGAAAGGATTGGTCATCGGAGAGGTAGTGGAATGCGAGCCGCACCCAAATGCAGATAAGCTGCGAGTGACGAAGGTAAATGTCGGCGGAGCGGAATTGCTGTCGATCGTTTGCGGCGCGCCGAATGTCGCAGCAGGGCAAAAAGTGGTGGTTGCTGTACCCGGAACAACGATCTATCCATTAAAAGGCGAGCCCATTACGCTGAAAATAGCAAAGATCAGGGGTGTCGAAAGTCATGGGATGATCTGTGCGGAAGACGAGATCGGGCTTGGTGAAAGTCATGCCGGGATCATCGTGCTGCCGGCAGACGCCAAGCCGGGAACGCCGGCCGCCAGCTGGTTTCAGCCATATACGGATCATCTCTTCGAAATAGGACTCACGCCCAACCACATGGATGCGATGAGTAATCTCGGCGTTGCACGGGATGTGTGCGCTTGGTTATCGCATCACGAGAACAAGGACTATCGTCCCAAACAACCGTCGACAAACGCTTTCAAGGTCGAAAATACCTCGGCTCCCATTACGGTCCGTATCGACAACAGCAAGGCTTGCGGACGGTATTCTGGTCTTGCCATCAAGGGAATCACGGTAAAAGAATCTCCAAAATGGATGCAGGATAAACTAAAGGCGATCGGTATCCGTAGTATCAATAACATTGTAGACATTACCAACTTCGTGCTGCACGAGATGGGCCAGCCAATGCATGCCTTCGACCTGCACGCGATAAAAGGCGATAAGATCATCGTTCGTAATCTGCCGGAGGGTACGCCCTTTGTGACACTCGATGGCAAAGAACGGAAGTTGTCCGCCGAAGACCTGGTCATCTGCAATGCAGAAGAGCCGATGGCTTTGGCGGGGGTTTTTGGAGGCCAGGACAGCGGCATCCGGCAAGATTCTACAGATATGTTCCTGGAAAGCGCATGGTTCAATCCCACCGATATCCGCAAAACCTCCTTCCGCCATGGACTGCGCACGGATGCAGCTACCCATTTTGAAAAGGGGATGGATATCTCTGGCACGATAGCTGCCCTTAAAAGAGCAGCCTTGCTGATCAAAGAACTGGCCGGAGGTGAAATAAGCTCAGAGATCATCGACGTTTATCCCGGAGAACAAAATAAGACGCAGATAATACTGAAATTCCATTATCTGAAGAAACTCAGCGGCAAGAACTACCACCCCGACGCCGTAAAGAACATCCTGCTGAACCTTGGATTTGAGATCATCAAGGAAGGTATCGACGACATCCACGTCGCTGTGCCCTGGAATAAACCGGATATATCCCTGCCCGCAGACCTGGTCGAAGAGATCATGCGGATCGACGGTTTGGATAATATTGCCATCCCCCAGGCTATCACGATCTCCCCTTCCGTAGAAACCAATCCATCACAGTCGGCCTGGAAGTCTTCTGTGGCCAGTTATCTGGTTGGACAGGGTTTCAACGAGATCCTTACCAATTCGATCACCAACAGCGCTTATTATAATGAAGCGGAGCTGGAGAGGGCGGTCAAAATGATCAACAACCTGAGCGCCGAGCTGAATATTATGCGGCCCTCTATGCTGGAGACGGGTTTGGAATCCATTGGGTTCAATCTAAACCGGAAAAGCAGCCTGCTCCGGTTCTTTGAATTTGGAAAGTCTTATCACACCAGTGGTGTAGGCAAGTATACGGAGATCAACCACCTCTGCCTTTTTATCACCGGTCCCCTGAAGACTGACAGCTGGAAGGGCGCGGGCGGTTCGACAGATTTTTATTATGTAAAGGGACTCTGTGAAAATATCTTCGCTCTGCTGGGGCTGACACAGCCCGTCTGGTCCGAAGGAACGACGGCCAAGCTCACACAGGGAATGGTGATCGAAGCGGGCGATCAGACAGTACTGGAAGCCGGATCGGTTGATCAAAACGTGCTCAGGCAGTTCGATTGCCGCCAGGAGCTGTTCTTTGTAGATATCCGATGGGATTTCCTCATGCAGCTGGCCTCCGCCCGGAAGATCGAATTTGCGGAATTGCCCAGGCAGCTGCCGGTGTATCGCGACC
>JAATGQ010000120.1 GCA_015654595.1 Chitinophagales bacterium
ATCGGCGAAGCCCATTCTTATCATACCGGTAAGCGGATGATCAAGTTCAGCGAGGAGGAGATCGTCGACAACGTTTTTAAGAAATACAAGAATAAAAAGATCTCGATACTGGCGCCGCTGGTAAGGGGCCGTAAAGGACATTACCGGGAACTGTTTGAAGACATCCGGAAAAAGGGATATCTCAAGGTCCGGGTTGACGGCGAGGTCAAAGACCTGGTGGCCAAGATGCAGGTTGACCGGTATAAGATCCACGACATCGAGGTGGTGATCGACCGGCTTGCCGTAACGGAAGACATGAAGACCCGGCTGGGGCAGTCGGTCCAGAAGGCGCTGCAGATGGGAAAAGATCTCCTTTTTCTGCTGCTGAATGACGACAATAAAGTATTGCAATACAGTAAACAGCTGATGTGCGAAGACACCGGCATCAGCTATGAAGAGCCGTCGCCGAACAGTTTCTCCTTTAATTCCCCTTATGGCGCCTGTCCGACCTGCAAGGGGCTTGGCGTTGTCTATCAGATAAGCCTGGATGCCATCATTCCCGATCCTTCCAAAAGCATCAATGAAGGCGGTGTCCTTCCGCTGGGTGAAGAAAGGGAAGCCTATATGTTTAAGCAGGTACAGCAGCTGGCAAAGAAAAATAAATTCAGCCTCGACGCTCCGATCAGCGAACTTCCCAAAAAGGCGTTGAATCTTGTCCTGTACGGGAACGAGGCAGGCGAGGCATCCCTCGACGTCGACTACGATGACGCTTCTCCGGCAGGGCAGATCTATGCCGCTGAATACGAAGGGCTGGTCGTTACGCTAAAGCGCTGGTTCTCCGGCGGTCAAACCGATGCCGTCCGGGAATGGGTTGAACAGTATATGGAACTCAAGACCTGCGAAACCTGCGGCGGCGCCCGCCTTCGCAAGGAAAGCCTGTGGTTCAGGGTGGGGGAAAAGAACATCGCCGAATTGAGCGCGATGAATCTCAACAAGCTGACGGGCTGGTTTGCAGACATCGAGAAGAAGCTCAGCAGCAAGCAAAACACGATCGCCAAAGATATCCTCAAGGAGATCCGGGAGAGACTTTCGTTCCTGATGGATGTAGGCCTGACCTATCTTACGCTGGACCGTTCTTCCAGAACCCTCTCCGGCGGCGAATCTCAGCGTATCCGACTGGCGACGCAGATCGGTTCTCAACTTCAGGGTATCACCTATATCCTGGATGAGCCGAGTATCGGTCTCCACCAGCGCGACAATCACCGGCTTATTCAGGCGCAGAAGAATCTGCGTGACATCGGCAACAGCGTGCTCGTCGTCGAACACGACAAGGACATCATGATGGCCGCGGACTATCTGATCGATATCGGTCCGAAGGCTGGCGCTCATGGCGGTCGGGTGGTAGCGCAGTGGCTTCCGCCGGCGCTATTAAAACTCGATACGCTGACGTCTTCTTATCTGAACGGACACCGGAAGATAGAAGTGCCAAAAGAAAGAAGAAAGGGTAATGGAAAGTTCCTCGAGCTGAAAGGCGCGAATGGGAATAACCTCAAGAATGTGGACGTCAAATTCCCGCTTGGAAAACTGATTGTGATCAGCGGGGTCAGCGGCAGCGGAAAGTCGACATTGATCAACGAAACGCTCTATCCGATCCTTAGCAAGCACGCTTATGGCTCCCGCGTCACGCCGTTGGAGTATAAGAGTATAAAAGGACTTGAGAATGTCGACAAGGTCATCGAGATCGACCAGTCGCCCATTGGCCGGACGCCGCGGAGTAATCCGGCGACCTATTGCGGGTTCTTTACCGATATTCGTACGCTGTTTGCATCCGTACCGGAGGCTAAGATCAGGGGATATAATGCCGGCCGTTTTTCGTTCAATGTCAAAAGCGGCCGCTGTGAAGTCTGCGAAGGCGGCGGGATGCGAGTGATCGAAATGAACTTCCTGCCCGATGTGTATGTCCATTGCGAAAAATGCAATGGCAAACGTTATAACCGCGAAACGCTCGAGATCCGCTATAAAGGTAAATCGATCAGTGATGTGCTGGACATGACCGTAGACGAGGCGGTTGAATTCTTCCAGCCCGTGCCTTATATATATCGCAAGATCAAGGTGCTGCAGGAAGTCGGTCTTGGCTATATCACGCTTGGGCAGTCTGCCGTCACCCTGAGCGGCGGCGAAGCGCAGCGGGTAAAATTGGGAACCGAACTGGGGAAGAAAGACACGGGCAAGACCTTTTATATCCTCGATGAGCCGACCACGGGACTTCACTTCGAGGACATCCGGCATTTGCTGGACGTGCTCAATAAACTTGTAGACCGCGGCAATACCGTTCTGGTCATCGAGCACAACCTTGACGTTGTCAAAGTGGCCGATCATGTGATCGATCTGGGGCCGGAAGGCGGCGATGGGGGTGGAAGGATCCTGTTTGAAGGCACGCCTGAGGAAATGATAAAGAACAAAGAAAGCTTTACTGCCAAATTCTTAAAAGACGAACTGTAAATTGATGGGCCGGGCGAAGCGATAGCGCCGGCTGCTGGAAAATGAGAAAACATGGAGCGCATTATCATTGACATGGATGAAGTGATCGCGGACCCGATGGGGGCGATGATCGACTGGTACAAGAAAGAACACGGCGGAGAGTTTGACTATGATAAGATCCTCAACGGCTCCTGGTCCAAGGGGTTTCCCGAACACCACCAGGAAATGATCATACAGCGGCTTAAAGGTCCCGGATTTTTTCGGGACCTCCCGGTCATGGAAGACGCCGTAGAGGTGTTAAAAGAGCTGAATAAGCGCTACGACCTTTATATTGTGTCGGCAGCCATCGAGTTCCCCAATTCCCTGAAGGATAAGGTCGAATGGATGCAGGATCACTTTCCCTTTATCTCCTGGCGGCAGATCACCCTTTGCGGCAGCAAGGACCTGGTAGCGGGGGACTATATGATCGATGATCATGTAAAGAACCTGAAGGGTTTCAAAGGCAAACCGTACTTATTTACCGCCGCGCATAATCTGGACATTACCGGTTATGACCGCATCGATAACTGGCAGCACGCTGCAAGTATTTTCTTAAAATAACAAAAACCCCGGCATCAAGCCGGGGTTTTTAGCTTTTCAGGCAAAAGCTCTGCTTTACCGGATATAATGCAAAAGGCCGCCTACTTTTATCAAGAGGCGGCCTTTTGGTCCAATAAGCGGCAGCAGGGAGTGATTAATAAAATCTTTTGTTTGTAAAGGGTACCTAAATAGGGAACGGATCAGGTTTTACTTAACCTTCGGATATTCGGATTTTACCAATTTCCCTGCTTGCTTATTGGTTGTTCATTTTCACCATTTATTTTACAGTCAATTGCCCGTTCTCAATCCGCTGGTCATCTGTAAACACTTCGAACAGGAAATTGCCTTCTGTTATATTCGTAAGGACTGTCGTCTCCCGGTTGCGAATACGAGTTTGGTTCACCAGCCGGCCGTCCATATCAAAAAGATATAACTGATATACCTTCCCGTCGGCGCCATTGGCTGAGAAGAACAATACCTGCTGCTTTGCATCAGGATAAAGCTTAATCTTATGTTTCTTGCTACTTTGTGCTGTACTCACCTGGATACTGTGGGTAGTATCAGAGCCCGTGAAAGAAAAATGCCCGCGGACAAAAGGCTGACCGGAAGCACTGGCGGAAAAAGAAATGCCGATGGACAGAATGGCTGCTGCCATTGCTGTAAGCACGCTTGAAGACAGTAAAGTTTTTCTTAGGGGTACAGTTCTATACATATTGACATTTAAGATCAATAAAAAAGTTAGGGTACGGATTAAATAACAACAACAACTAAAACAAACCGGATCAAAGAGAACATATAGGGTACGATCAACAAACTTTATAAGGATAAACTAGAATCTCAGCAAAGGACAGTGGGTCGAGTTTCTCCAGCGTTCTGCCCGTCCGCCGCCGATCCGGATGCCCAGCTTGAAACCAAAGGTGAAGTAAGCGTCTTTCTGAGAAGGATCGCCTCTTTTGTCTCCGGGATCATAACCTTTATCCTGGCCAGCCAGCGGGCTCTTATTTGCCATATACTTCGCAATGACAGCCTGTGAAGGAGAAAGGTACTTATCGAACAGACTGGGATCGATATAGCGGGTGCTAACGTCATCGATATAGTCGGTAAACGTCTTACGATGGATGATCTCAAAGGACAGATTTACGTTATCGCTGATGAAATACTTGATACCAACGCCCAGCGGAATATTCATCTGGGTCAGCTTGTAATTCTTTCTGTCAGCATATTCTGCAAAACCTTCGCCTTCTGTATGTAAGGGCTGAAGATCTACCCATGTTATATCGCCGTCAGGGGCCCTGTAGCTGCCTTGTGGATTGAAGTGGAACAGACCAAGACCTGCTACGCCATAGGGACGGAGGCGGCCCTGTACGTCATCTGGATCGTCTTCCAGGAATACCGTAGGATAAAACTCTGCCATAACCGTTCCTTCCAGGATGTTACTGCGGAAGTCGAGGTTACGGTCCAGACGGGTGACTTCATCACCGCCTTTGGGAGTGATCGTTCCATCGCTGCCTTCGATAGCTCCGTAGTTTAAGGAGAAACGGAATCCCAGCCATTGAATGGGGTATGCCGCATAATATGCCCCGATCGTCAGCTTCGTCGTAGACATATTGTAATCTTTAATGAAAGTGGTACCCTTGCCGGCATGACCGCCGAGGTCGCCAAGAAACACCATTGGGCCTAATGTGACGCCAGCCTCTGTAGTGTTCTTTTGCTCTTCCTGGCTAAATGATTTTGAAGAGAGGCATAGGGTAACTGATAGCGCGAACAAACACTTCCATGATAAGGAGTGTAAACTCTGTTTCATTGATATTAGATTTTAGTTTTCCGATGGTTTGGATTACGTCCCCTCAAATCCTATGAGAGAAGGTACACATGCTAAGAAACGAAAAAAGCAACTTTAATTGTGTACGAACTACGACTATTTTATCAACAGCAATGCTTTTTTAAATAATTTGTCTTATCGTGAAACAGGTAATAGCATTTCAATGTGTTCTATTCCATCTTCGAGATAGATTTCCTCTTTTTGGACAAAGCCAAATGACTCGTAAAAGCGCTTGAGATAGTATTGTGCGCCTATACGAATATCCCTTTTATCCATTAGCTCATATAAGGTATCGATACTCATTGTAAGCAGCTCCCGGCCTATACCCTGGCCTCTTGCGGCTGGTGAACTTACGATGCGGCCTATAGAAGATTCATCATAGGAAATCCCCGCGGGTACGATGCGGGAATATCCCATCAGCTGTTCATCCTGCCATCCCATCAAATGAAAACAATGCTGATCTTTATTATCCATATCCAGGAAAACACAGTTCTGTTCTACGACAAAAACTTCGCTGCGGAGGCGCAGTATTTTATATAACTCTTCAACCCTCAGCTGATCAAATGCTTTAACGGTCCAGGTCGCCATGATTGTTTCTCTTGTTTAATAACCATATTTATCGCCCCACAGTCCTTTCAGGAATCTGCGCAGTTCTTCTTCTCTTGCATTCCTGCCGGGGTCATAGAATTTTGTTCCCGCGATCTCTTTTGGAAGATATTCCTGAAGGGAGAAATTGTTGTCATAGTTGTGGCTGTACTGATAGCCTTTTCCATAGTCCATATTCTTCATCAACTTTGTCGGGGCATTACGGATATGAAGCGGAACGGACAGATCGCCATGCGTTCTTACGGCTGCCTGTGCGGCGCTGATGGCTGTTGTTGCGGCATTGCTCTTTGGTGAAGAAGCCAGGTAGGTGGCGCATTGGGACAGGATCAGATTGGATTCGGGCCAGCCGATCTTATTCACCGCGTCAAAACAGGCATTGGCCAGCAGCAGCGCATTGGGGTTTGCGTTCCCGATATCTTCACTGGCGAGAATCAGCAGTCGCCTTGCGATGAATTTTACGTCTTCGCCGCCTTCGATCATTCTTGCCAGCCAATAGACAGCGGCATTGGGGTCGCTGCCGCGGATGGATTTGATAAAGGCAGAGATGATGTCGTAGTGCTGTTCGCCTTTCTTGTCATACAACGCGATCCGCTGCTGGGCAATTTCCATCACCTTTTCATCGGTAACGACGGCATTCTTTCCTGCTGCATCACAGACGACTTCCAGCAGGTTCAGCAGTTTCCTGGCATCACCGCCGGAGATATTGATCAATGCCGAAGTCTCTTTTAGTTCGATGCCGGATTCTTTTAACCATTCGTCATCGCGAAAGGCATTATGCAGCAGCTGAACCAGGTCCTCCTCGCTCAGCGGCTTCAGTACATATACCTGGCATCGGCTGAGCAAGGCGCTGTTGACTTCGAAGGATGGATTTTCGGTCGTTGCCCCGATAAGGGTAATGATCCCCTTTTCGACGGCGCCGAGCAAGGCATCCTGCTGTCCTTTATTGAAGCGGTGTATCTCGTCGATAAACAGAATGGCTTTTTCCTTGTCCCTTGCTTCGGCAATGACTTCCCTTACCTCTTTAACTCCCGCAGCGATGGCGCTAAGGGTATAGAAAGGTACCTGCAGTGAATTTGCAATGATACCGGCTATGGTCGTTTTACCGGTCCCGGGAGGGCCCCACAGGATCATCGAAGGCGGTTTGCCGTGTTCGATAGCTGTGCGTAAAACGCTACCTTTACCGGTAAGGTGCCTTTGGCCGACCAGCTGGTCCAGCGTCTGCGGTCGCAACCGCTCTGCCAATGGTGCTCTTGGAGATAGCATAACAAAATTTAAACAAAAGTAATACAACAACTCGTGCTTTTTCCTGTTTGCAAGAAAATGCGCTTCACTCCTGCGACACGGCCACTATTCGGGATGCTGCTCTTCTGTTGCCTTCCCTTTCTCCGGGCATCGGCTCAGGTTTCTTCCTTGTCGGGTGTCGAAAATTATGAACTCAACCGGCCCGGGGTAGTCATGATCCGCACGGAATACACCGCCAATGTGTATGTCAACAGTATGAAGATGGATAACAGGGCCTTCAATGCCCTTTTGGATTCCATTCAAAAGCTGGACCACGGCGGCGGGGTGACGCCGGAACAAAAGCTGGACATCGTGCTGAGGGACATGAATAACCGGCCTAACCGCTATTTCCAGACGACTTTCGATTATATCAAGCAGCCCGAACAGATCACGGCTATCGGCTCTGGTTTCTTTATAACAGGGGATGGCTATGTGGCCACCAACTGTCATCTGATCGACCGGGAGGATGCTTTTATCCGGCGGCAGTTCATCCTGTCGGCCTTTCAACAGATTACCGACGCCAGCATCGCCGCGCTGGAGAGCTCCTGGGCTACCCGCTTCACCGAGCAGCAGCGCAGTCTGATGTATAATACTTATGCGTCTGTTTATTCCCGTCTTTTCTCGATGATCCTATATGGCCTGCAGAAGCAGGTCTATGTCGTCTATCGTACCGATAACAGCGATCAAAGTTCCGATACGATCAAGAAGCCTGCTGCCATCGTCCGCAAAGGGCAGCCCATGCCGGGAAAGGATATTGCGATCTTAAAGATCGACGCCAGCGAGCTGCCGGTATTATCGGTGGCAAAGACGGGCTTGCCGCAGGTTGGGGAGCAGCTTTTTGTTTATGGTTACCCCGGACCCGTGACCAATAATGATTTTGTGTCCACCGAATCGGCTATTGAACCAACCCTGACGACGGGAATCGTCAGCGCGATAAAGAAATCGGCGGGTGGATGGCCGCTGATCCAGATGGATGCGAATATCAACCACGGCAGCAGCGGGGGACCGGTCTGTAATGAGAAGGGGGAGGTGATCGGTCTTACGACGTTCGGCAGCCTCGAGAATACAGGCGGTCTTGCGGCAGGCCTGAATTTTGCCGTTCCGGTGTCCATTCTCGACGAATATCTCGATTCTGCCGGTGTGACTCCTGCTTTTAGCGATGCTTCCCGGCTATTTGCACAGGCTTTGAGGTTCTGGTCCGACCGGCATTACCGGGCCGCGCTGAAAACCTTTGAAAAAGTGCAGCAGGTCAATCCGCACTATCCGGGTATCTATACTTATATCGCCCGCTGCAAAGAAAATATCCGCAATGGAAAGGGTATAAATACAGAACCGATGACGGCGTTGCTGCTCAACATCTGCTTGGGTATCCTAGGTATAATTCTTATTACAGTATATCAGATGCGTCGTTCTCGTTCCGGTGCTGGTTCATGAGTTGGATCTGGTAATGCCAGCGCAGCAGCCGGAAGTTCAGGATAACATTGGTGCAGGTTATCAGCCCCAATACCAGAACGAAGGTTCCTGTGGTTCGGATCAATTGAACAGTAAGCTCCTTTGCATATTGCGGCGAATTCTGTTTCATCAGGGCGACAGCTTCCGTAGTATTCCTCAGACAAACATAGCCTTCTGCCACAAACATAAAGCCAAAGAGCAAGGCTATCGGGCCGACAAAACGTATCCCCGACGGTGTCTGGCCGTCCAGCGGGGTCTGCTGGCGCAGGGATCGCTGTAACCGAAGACTTGCGTAGAAGTGCAGGGGGACGCCGCAAAGCAGCACGGCTGCGACTATCAACGGAGGATAAGCTGTCAGGGCATTGATCAGAACCATAAATGCGATAAATCCCCAAAGGATCAAATTGAACCAGGAAAGAGGAGCGGCGATTTTTAGTACTCTTTTCATAAAGAGTCCCTCCGTAATTCCAGGGCCAGCTGGATCGATAATTCGGTCAGCTGTTTGTCGTCGATGGCGCTTGGCGCATCCAGCATCACGTCGCGTCCGCTGTTGTTCTTGGGGAAGGCGATGAAGTCGCGGATGCTTTCGCTGCCGCCCAGGATCGCGCAAAGCCGGTCAAAGCCAAAGGCAAGACCACCATGGGGCGGAGCGCCATATTCAAAAGCGCCCAACAGAAAGCCGAACTTATGCTGTGCTTCTTCCGGCGACAGCCCCAGCGCTGCAAACATCTTCTCCTGCAGCTCCCGCTGATAGATACGGATGGAGCCGCCTCCGATCTCGTTGCCATTTAACACCATGTCGTAGGCGTTCGCCTTGATATGATTATAGGGATGCTCCAGGTATTTTTCGGCGTTCTCGATCACGGGGTTGTTGTTGATCATTGTCTCGATATCTGAAGGCTTGGGCGAGGTAAAAGGATGGTGTCTTGCTACCCAGCGGTTCTCCTCTTCTGCGTATTCGAACAGCGGGAAGTCGAGTACCCAAAGCAGCTTGTACTCGTCCGCCTTACGCAGACCAAGCCGGCGGCCCATTTCCAGTCTCAGTTCGCTGATCGCTTTACGCGTGCGCTCTTCTCTTCCTGCCAGGATGAGAATGAGATCGCCCTTGCCGGCGCCTGCCGCATCTGCGATCGCCTTCAGTTTGTCTTCTGCATAGAACTTGTCGACACTGCTTTTCAGCGTGCCGTCCGCATTGTATTTGATATAGACGAGGCCTTGCATGCCGATCTGCGGCCGCTTGACCCACTCTGTGAGTTCGTCCGTCTGTTTCCGGGTGTATTCGCTGCAGCCCGGTACCGCAATCGCCAATACCGTTTCTGCATTATCAAATACGCCAAACCCTGCGCCGTTGATCAGATCGCCTGTGGCCAGCAGTTTGCCGCCCAGCTTAAAGGCAGACTTGAGGTTCAGGATCTTCATTCCGAAACGGATATCGGGCTTGTCATTGCCATACTGCCACATCGCGTCTTCCCAGCTCATTCTTTCGATGGCTTCGGTGTAGTCGATATTCTTGACGGTTTTGAAGATATGGCGGATCATGCCTTCGAACATGCCCAGGATGTCCTCCTGTTCGACAAAGCTCATCTCGCAGTCGATCTGCGTGAATTCCGGCTGACGGTCAGCCCGGAGGTCTTCGTCACGGAAGCACTTGACGATCTGGTAGTAACGGTCGTAGCCGCTCACCATCAGCAATTGCTTAAACGTCTGTGGTGACTGGGGGAGCGCATAGAACTGACCGGCGTTCATTCTGGACGGGACAACGAAGTCGCGTGCGCCTTCCGGGGTGGTTTTGATCAGGAAGGGCGTCTCGATGTCCATGAACTGGTTCTCGTGCAGATAGTTCCGGGCAGCCCGGTTTACGGCGTACCGTAGTTCGATGTTCTTCTTGACGGCCTGACGGCGCAAGTCCAGGTAGCGGTATTTCATGCGCAGGTCATCACCGCCGTCCGTGTCATCCTGGATGGTGAATGGTGGTGTGGCCGATTTATTCAAGATCGTATAAGAAGCTACTTTTATCTCGATATCGCCCGTATCCAGCTGTGGGTTCTTGCTGGTCCGCTCGGCTACTTCGCCCTTTACCTGTACCACAAACTCGCGTCCCAGCGGCTGCGCGTCCAGTTCTTTATTCAGCTCTTCGCCAAACAGCAGCTGTGTGATGCCATAACGGTCTCTAAGATCCACGAATGTGATACTTCCGAATTTCCGTACTGTCTGTACCCATCCGGCGAGGGTAACTGTTTTCCCTGTCTGGGCGATCCTTAATTCTCCGCAGGTATGCGTCCGATACATGTCCGATTGATTTGGACGGCAAATGTATTCAAAACCAGCCACCTGCCCAACTGCGTTTCGCTGCTGGCGTCAGGCGCCTGGCGCGGCCTGACCGGCCGCTCGCCCATATAGCCAGTGGTGGTACCGCGTTGATAATGCGGTGGATATAATTCGTAACAATTTGATAATGAGCATTATTTTATGTGTCAGGAAAACATTTCCACAATGCTTTTGAATTTCGGATTTTCTTTCTATTTTGTTCGCATTAATCCGTACGATTCATTTCCTCTTGATTAAACCCACCTATAGGTTTTCCCTTCTAATACTTGAAAGCCGTAGATACGTATCCATAGCCGATGTAAGACCCATACTAGTTTTTTTCGTTTTGAATCACTTAGAAAAAAGAACTCTATGGAAATTGTCGTCATCTTTTCATTGGTCGTGGGTATACTGCTCCTGAACCGCCCGGTCACTTTGCTCGTTCAACGTCTCTACACAAAGCATCAATTTACCCGGTTCGTCGAACAGGAAGCATTTTACCACACCGTTGTTTCCCGTTATTTCAAATATTATAACCGTCTCGGTCTGGGGGAACAACGCAAATTCCTCTTCCGTACCTGGCTCTTTCAGCATGCCAAGAACTTCCATTATATTGAAGTGCAGGAAACCGCTGAAATGCCTATTCTGGTGAGTGCAGCTGCGATACAGTTGACGTTTGGACTAGAGAAGTTCAAGCTGAATTATTTTGATGATATCTTCATCCTTCGGGACGATTATCACTATGGCTTTTATTCGCGGCCTTTTATGGGACATGTCGATCAAACCGGTATCTATCTTTCCTGGGATAATTTTATGAAGGGGATTGCCGGCGAGACGCCAAACTGTAATGTCGGTCTTCACGAGATGGGACATGCGCTGGCCTATGTCAATTTTGTTACCCAGACAGAAGAAGACAAACATTTCAAGACAGAGTTTCCCAACTTCTCCAAGGTGGCTCGCCCCATCTTTACTTCCATGCAGCAAAGCGAAGGCGCGAAGCGGAATATCCTCGGAGACTATGCCGCCACTAATTATCATGAATTCTGGGCGGTTGCCGTAGAAGTGTTCTTCGAAAGCCCCGTACAGCTGCGGCATGAGCTGCCTGCACTTTATGAAGCCATGGCCACCCTGCTCAACCAGGATCCGCTGAGCTTCGTAGCTGGCAATACTACGATCATGCGTCACCCACTGGTTTCGCGCTCGCTGATCGCATAGGCTATCGGATCGAAGTCCGTCTTACCCCGTGCTTCGGCCATCGCTTTCCACTGCAGCCTTAAGAGCCTGATCCTGTCCTTCCATACATCCTTTCGCTGAAAATTCCGCCGACCTTCTTCCTTCTGATCATCCTTTGCCTATCCGCCTCTTCTGTCGTAGTGACGTCGCCCGATGCCGCGCCTGAAGAACCGGTAAAGGCTACGTCTTGCTCAACACCTTTGTAAATCGCCGTATGTCTGCATCCGGACGGATAGGCCATCCTTTTGCCAGGTGGTCGGCCAGCTGCCGTGCAAAGTAGGGTGCGAGTGAACATCCCTTTGTGCCCATTCCATTCAGTATGCCGACTTCAGGGTTTGCGGGATGCAGGCCTACAAAGGGTCTGCGTTCGAGCGTTGCGGGTCGGACTGCTGCGATATGCCCGATGATCCGGAAGGGCAGTTTCAACCAGGATAGTAACACCGCCTCTGTTCTTTGCCGGAACGCTTCTGTCGGATGCGGGTGATCAAAGGCCCATTCGTAAGAAGAGCCGACCCAGCACAGCCCATCTTTCCAGGGAGCAATGCTGATCCCCTTTTTGAACACATGGCCCCGGTCCTGCGGCCAGTCGGGGATCTCGAGGATCAATGCCTCGCCTTTATTGGGCGCAAAGGGAAGACGCGTAAACCAGGGATTGGCAAAGCTGGCCATCCCATCGCAAAAGATCACCCGTTTCGCCTGTATATCTTTGTAGCTGACCTGTCCGTGTTTTACTTCCAGCGCTTCTAACTCAAAATCTTCTTCCCGCAGCAGGCCCTGTCTTTGTAGCCTTTCCCTTGCCGCTGCGATCAGACCCGGCATATCGATCAGGAAGCAGGGCTCGATGATCCCGTATCCCAGTTCATAGTGAAATGCCGATGCCCACTGCTGTTCATCAGCCGGTAAGGTCAGGTAGGGCGCGCCTTCTTCTATCCGTTTCGTAAAGGCAACCCGCATTTGCGCCGTAGGAAAGAAATCGATCACTTTTACCCGATCCATAAACGTACTGCCCAACAGCGGTTCCCATTGGTTGTAGGCATCTATGACAAAGGGCAGCAGCTCATCGATCATCCAGGTGGTGACAAGTCTTCGGCCCGTCACCGGATTGATCAAACCTGCTGCTGCCCTCGAGGCGGTATGTGGACGGATAGCATCGATGATGATATGTGAAAGACCAGCGCGTTCCAGCTCGCGGCTCAGGAAGGTCCCGGAGATTCCTTGTCCGATGATTAGTACGTCGGTAAGATTGCCCATGGGGCAAAACTACTGATTTGCCGGCTCCCCGCCGCGGGCCTTTCCCCGGGCCGGGACCTCTTCGCTGCGTTGTGGCGCGGAGGCGACCGATGGCGATCGGAGATGAGGCTGCCGGTCTTTGCCGCGTGTCCCGGCGGCCGGGATAGCGAAGCAGATGGCGATCGGGGCGAGGGAGCTGCCTGTCGGACTAATGCGCGGGGTTCATCAGCTGGATCGCGGTCCGGCTGACGCTGAACGGCGGCTTGTGGTTATAGTCCCGGCTCATCCGGTATACGCCCACGCCGGCTCCTTTGTTCTGTACTACCCAGTTCGCATAAGCATAAAGGTCAGCTGTCGCCTGTGCGTCTCCGCCGGCCTGGTCTTCCGTGCCATTGGGATAGATAAAGCTGTCTCCGTTGACGAGGTAAATGGCTTTATCGATGCCGTATTCATTGGCGATGGCTTGTAATCCGTTGACACCGTCGCCGTTCCAGCCATGGGCGCCCGTCGTATAGGACTGGAAGAGTACGTAGTCGTAATTGCCGGGATGGCCCAGATACATTTTATTGTCCATGCCGCTGGTGCCATCCGTGTCAAAGAAAAAGACTGGTTTTTTGCCGCCGGTTTTGACCGTGCAAAGCGTACAGTTGGGGCCATAGTACCGGGCCAGCGCCACGGCCAGGCTGTCTGCGTTGGCGACATTGCGGGGAACATCGTTGCCAAAAGTGCCATATTCGACATCGAGGTCGATGCCATCCAGTCCCTTACCCAGGATCTCGGCGTTGTAAATGTCCCGGGCCCAGTGGTTATAGGAGGACGTATTATTGGCAACGGTCTGGCTGAAACCCGGCGGGTTGACATAGCCGGGGACCTGGGTGGCAGGGTCTTTTGCCGATCCATCAAAATAGGCGTTGTTTACAAAGTGGCAGACGACAATGCGAGTGCCTTTGGCCTGTGTGGCGCGCCAGTCTGCGGTGGAAGTATCACTCCCGGCAAAGAATTCCAGGAAATCGGCGCTATCCGGCGCATTTACCGGGTTAAACCCTGCTGAGGGGTCATTGCCGTCCCCCACGAGATAGCCGACAAAAATGTGGTGATTGCTGCTTTTGTAATCCAGTAAAGTGGGTGGATTCGTCCCGGTGGTAATGAGGCTGTCTGTGGTGCTGCCGCCGCCTCTTGACTTTGATTTCGAACAGGATGAGAACAGGAAAAGGCTGGAAATAAGAAGGATGCCTGCCATAGAGGCAACGGGATTCAGTCGTTTTGGTGTCATTTGTATGTTAGAGTTGGTATTTTGAGGAAAAGGCCGAATGTTGTGTAACGATCCAGATTTGCAATTATTGCAGTTGGTGCAACTTTTGCTTTTCATAATATAAATCGTTTTGATACATGGCGGCTCAACGACTATCCAACCGGCTGGCGAACTACGGGTTTCGGCGTGTTTTCGACAGCATCAACCAGCATGGTATAAAAAGAGGCGTCGATGCCATGGGCATCGACGCTTTTATCGGGCACTGCGCCCGTCTTTCTGCTGGCTCCGGAGCTATCACCGGTTTGGGTGGCACCGTTGCTGCGCTAGTGGGCCTTCCCTTTGATCTGTTGAATAGTCTCACACAGCAATTCCGTGTTACCCTGGCCGTTATATATTACAGACGTGGCACTTATGATATCGGGTTCGACGAATTTATGCAGATCGTCGCCGTCTCTCTGGGCGTGGAGGCCGGTCTGATCATGACCCGGACGGTACTTGAAAACATCGCCGAGCGACTCCTGATCCGGATGGGGGCAAAGGCCGGCGGTCGTTTGATCCCGATCGCCGGCGCGTTTATCGCCGGCGCCACGAATTATCTTTTTATCAAGAGCATCGGTAAATCGGTTAAAGCGCTGCCGCTTTGATGGCACGCAACGGCTGGTTTATCCGGCCGCTGTCGCTGCTTCGGGCTGGCGTTTACCGTCCCGGCTCGCTAGTTCCCGCCCTCCACATTTACCCGGATGCCCTCGCTATGATAGGAGAACTCCGGCGCATACATACATTCTATGCTTGTGACCCCATTGCTGAAGTTCCCCGTCTGGCCAACCGTCATCGGGTATTCGAAGACATAGGTTCCCTTTGGCACATAGGAGAAGAAGAAATCTGTGCTGGCATCCTTCGTGCTTTCATAATAGCCCAGGTCGTCCTGCCACTTGTATTGACTGATCACATTGACCGGCTCCATACAAGCCGCCCGCATGTCTTTCATGTGTACGTATTCCATATTCCTGTCGGCTGTGAGTTCGATCCGGGCCACTACCCGGTCGCCGGGTTTTAGCGTGGCGTTATCCTCGATAGGGTCGAGTACTTTGCCTGTCGATGTGTTCTTCTCGATAAACAAGTGTTTGCTGAGTTTTAAAGGGGCCTGGCTTCCTCCTGGAGGCGTGATCCGGTCCAGTATATCGAAGTACTGCCAGTATACTGCGCCCCAGGCCGGGGAACCGGATGCAGGGCTGACTTTTGCGGCGGAAGTGCCGGCGGATCCGCTTTCGGTTTTCATTGTCACGGTTATATTGCCCATGGATGGATTGACGAATGGACCATCCCATGCTTTCTTATAGTATCCGGTACCGGCCTCACCCTGCGCGCCGTCCCAGCCGACTTCTTTGTCGCCAAGCGTTATCGTCACCGCCCGTTGTGTGTCCAGCCAGTCTTCTCCCCCCAGCAATAACGCATAGCAGGCGTCGGCCGTGGCTTTTGTTGTGGACCAATTTTGGGTCTGTTTCTGTTTCAGCAGCCAGGTCTTCAGCTCTCTGTCCATAACGGCGTCGCCTGTGACTTGCCGGAAGGCTTCGATCATCAGCGTTTCCGTCTCCACGGGGGCCTGATACCAGTAATAACCGCCTTCCATTCCCTTCCAATAGGTACCTTTTTCTTCGTTGCGGATAGCTCTCTGTTTCAGGGAGGTCATGATATTTTTGGCTGTCTGGACATCCCCGGTCCGGTATAGGGCAAGGGCGGCCATGGCTTGCATGTAGTTGCTCTCCCTGATCCATTGCGTTGCCAGTCTCTTTCTGAAATAGTTGATAGCCGGGAATACATTGCCGGGTATGCCATAATCGTTGAAAAAGCTGCGCATGTATAAGTACTGGATCTCCATCTGGTCCATCCAGTGTACGCTCCCTGCGATCTTGAGACCTGCTTTTGCTGCGCGTTTATCGGCTTCGAGCGCCTGGTGATAGTCCTTTACAAATTCTTCGTCGAGATAGCTTAGTCCTGCCTTTGCGATATTTTTCAGCTTTGCAGCCACCGAAGCAGGAACGGCCTGCAGCTGCTGCAGATGACCGATCCCTGTCAGGATATATTGCGTCATGTATCGGTCGTCGCGTCCGCCTTTGAACCAGGAGAATCCTCCGCCGGCATCTTGCATAGATGCTACTTTATCAATGGCGCTTGTCAGTTCCCGGTCGAGACGAGCCAGGTCAAACAGCAGCGCGATGTTCTTCTTTTGCTGTGCCTCCGTTTTGCCCGCCAGCACCCAGGGCGTTTCTTCCAGTAGTATAGACTTCAATTCCTGGTTCTTTTGCAGATTGCTCAGGAAGGCTGCGGTATCCTTTGTCAGCCAGGTATCGAAGACCTGGCGAAGGCGTGGGCTGCTGCCGACGATCTTACCCGCCAGTGCGTTTGCATAGAACCGGTTGAAGGTCTGCTCAGCGCATTCATAGGGATATTCTGCCAGGTAGGGCAGCGCTTCTACTGCATACCAGGCCGGATTAGCCGTAAACTCTACCGTGAGCGCGTGATGGTTCAGGGTTTCGCTGCTGCCGCTTTGCAAAAGCTTCTCCATCGTGAAATGCTTTGTGCCATCACCAGGCATATTCAACGGCAGGCTTTCTGTGACCAGCATCCGGTTGCTGACTACGGGCAAAGTAGCTTCTTCGCCATCGCTATAGTTGAGTGCCTGGGCTACTACCCGGTAGGTCAGCGGTTTGCTGTACTGATAGGGGATATCCAGCGGGAAGTTGACGACCGTACTCTGTCCCGCCCCCACTGTGAAGTACTGGTTGGGCTGACGGTTGGTGAACTGTCCGTCTGCTGTCACTCCTGTTGTTGGATCGGTAAGCTGAAGGCTGACCTGACCCGTCATTTCGGAATCCGTTAGATTGGAGATCTTGACTGGCAGTTCCATACGATCACCTTCGCGCAGGAAACGCGTTGCATTGGGTACGACCATCAGCTTCTTTTGCGTGAGCACCGTCTTTTCCGAATAGGTAAAGGCTAGGTCTTTTGTATGCGCGAGCATCATCCACTTCCATTGGGTCAGGGCTTCGGGCATGGTAAAGGAGAAGCTGATATTGCCGGAGGCGTCGGTTTTCAGGTCGGGGAAGAAGAAGGCGGTTTCGTTGAAGTTTTTGCGGATCTGGACATCGGGTGCATTGACTGTGCCCTTTTTGGTGGTGATAACGATCACGCCATTGGCTGCCCGTGCTCCATATATCGAAGTGGCATCGGCACCCTGCAACACGGTCATTGAAGCGATCTGGCCGGGACTAAGGGTTGATTTGTCGACAGGGACGCCATCGACGATATACAGTGGCTCGCTGCCCTGGCCCGGGGCAGAGGCGCCTCTGATATTGTAAACTATTGTATCCGAGGTAAAGGTGTCGAAAGCGCCTTTAGCCATCGCAGGCGCCGGTGCGCCGGCAATTTCTGCTTTCCGGTAAAAGCTCATCGTGAGGGGTCTGCCCGCTTTCTTACGAATATATACCCGGCCTTCATCCATAAACACCATGTCCATATCATCCAACAGTTTGTCATAAACCATCGTATAACCGGGGAAATCGTCGAGACCAGGTCTTGTGCTGGAAAACTCGATACTGAAGTTTCTCGAGCCTGACCAGTTGTCTTGCAGCCTGGAGTAGACCGGGAACAGGGAGGGAACCGACCAGCTTTGCGGCTTGAATTGATCCAGGGAGGCGTCATACATCGCTGTCAGCAATTCGGCGGAGACCTGATCGCCTTTATATCCTGTGAGCTTTACCTGCCACTGTTCTGCACTGCCTGGCTGAGTCTTGTCCCGCCAGGTCGAATATTGAACCTGCAGCTCTTTATTGGACCAGGGAACGTTTACCGTCGACGAATGCGTGTACATCCGATTATCCCTTATGAACACATCGGTTATGCCAAAGCCGCCTCTGTCGGCTTCCGTAATCGGCCATTCCGATGTATGATCTCCTTTATTCAGCTGGTAGTATTCGAATGGTGTGTTTTCTTCCTGCCCGCCGGTGTTTATGACAAGACGTTTTTTCCTCGTGTTGCCGTCTGTATGTACCAGCTTTCGGATCACGAATACATCGCTAGCCGAAGATCCTGTTGTAAGACGCGCCTTTTCGCCGGGTTCTGCCCGCTGGATCGGATCGATAGCCCAGTCATATTGAGGACTGGCCGGCCGGCCGGTCTTGCTATCGATGCATTCCACATACCGCAGATCGGTGATCCCCTGGCCATATTTATCTTTTGCGGTTGCCTCGATCAGGTACCATCCGGCAGCGATAGGACCGGCAGGGATCTTTAAGATGGTCTTTCCTTTTACCGAGTCGGTCGTTTCCCACACTTTGCTGCCCCGTTGCCAGCTCTCTTTTGTCAATTCATCGTGGTATTCGTCGTGTGGAAAGGAATCGAGGAATTGTTGTTCCGGCAATACGAACAGATCCGGGGATTCCCATAGTCTGTTACGGATAAGCCGGCTGGGCGACTTCAGGGAATAAATATTGACATGCGCCAGCGTATTGACCGGTTCGTCTGAAAGATTGCTGGACTTCAGGACAATCGTTTTCAGACTATCTGCAGGCAGGTGATCTCCATGGGGGAGTGAAATATCCAGGTTTAGCATCTTGTAGGCGGCAACGACCGTGGCGGAGCTGCTCCTTGTTTCTCCATTGACATCCGTGACGTCTGCCTCAACAGCATAGTTAAACTGCGGATCGGTTGCCGGATCGACCGATTTATCGGGCTTTGCCAGAAAAGTGATGGTCCAGCCGCCTTTTGCATCCGTAGTGAGCTCGCCATGTGTGATCTCCTGGCTGGGCGAGTATTGCATAGACCTTCTCCACATCAACCAGGGATGGGGGAATCTTGCTGTTCTGATCACCTTATATCGAACCTTGGCGCCGTCTATGACATTGCCGGCATAGCCTTTTGCGCTTCCCGTTATGCTGATGCTGTCGCCCACACGGTAACTGCCCTTTGGATGTTCGAAGTCGACGTGAAATTGAGGCCTCTTGTATTCTTCTACCGAAAAACTTTTATTATAACCGTCTTGCTCGCTGATCGTGAAATTGCCGTTCAACTGATGCTCCGGCAAGCGGAAAGTTCCGTGATAAGAACCAAACTCGTTGGTGGTAACAGACAAGGAATCGATTGTTTCGTCATTAGCGTTCTTCAGATAGACCTTTGCCGGGAGAGCCGCCATTATCCTGGACTGATGCGTATTCCAATCATTGGTAACGACGATCCCTTTGAAGTAAACCGTTTGTCCGGGACGATAGATGCTGCGATCTAAAAAGAAGAAAGTGCTCTTGTTCCTTTTTTCCCATTCGATTGAATCTACATTCGTCTCCTGCGGCTGAAAATAAACCGACATTTGGTTATTTCTCATAAAAAGACGATCGCCGGGAATAGAAATGTCCAGTAAGGGGGAATAATAGTTATGTTCCTTTGTTTGTTGCCTTACATGGAAATGCCCGGAGGCATCGGTGTGATAGAGTTCTTGTTTCGTTAACTCATACGTGTATTTTTTCTGGTTATAAACGGATGCCCACATTTGTACCGTGGCATTTGTCAAAGGTTGACCCGTCTCCCGGTTCAGCACAAAAAAATCGTTCAGACGGCTGATGAAAGCGATCGATGAGACATAAAAATACTCGGTAGAAATGGTTGCCTTTGAGGAAAAGGCCAGATCCGTACTGCCGATCAATGCATAAGTGCCCGGAGGGAGTCCTCCGATCGCAATCTCTGTGCGGTGATTCCGGTAGTCGGTTGTGGCGGGCAGGTACTGTGTAAAGGAGCGATAGGCGGGTAATGCCAGCAGCTTATGCCAGAATGTTGTGTCCCATGGCTGAAAGGCATCGGGTGTGAGCAGCTCGTCAATTTTTACCACTCTCAGATAAAGCGTATTGAAGTTTGTCCAGCTGACCAGCGTGCGGAAGGGCTTATTGGGTATGTTGACCGTTTCGGTTTTGAGCTCCAGCCGGCGGACCTTCAAATTTTGTGAAAGCTGTTGACAATGGTACCAACCCTCGCCCCGTTGAGGTTCCTGCAGCACTTTTTCGCAGATGGCCAGGGCTTTGACCTTGCCTTGCAGCATCGAATCCTGCCCTCCTTTTACCGTTGTCACATCGTCTGCCTTTGCCGAATACCAGGCAGCCAGCTCGAACCAGGCTTCGGCTGCTGCCGGATTTAAATCATAGCGGCTTGTAATGTTTTGGAGCGCCTGTATATAGTTACGGTCTTTGTCGTCCATCACGCCTTGTCCGTGTGCAAAGACTATTCGTTCGATATCTACGGTGATCAATGCATCCGGCTTTTCGTCATGGAGGTGGAAGCTCATCAATCGTTGGAAAAGCAATACAGATTTATATCGATAAGAATTGCTGTCGGTCGTCTGGAACCGGTGATGCGCAAAATCGGCGGCGTCGGCCAGCAAAGCGGGATCGTCCAATTCGAATGCATTTTCCGGCTTATTCTCATAGCTGTCTCCTGACTTATAATAATCGAGTGCGCGATGGCCCAGCAGATCAAACAGCGTCGGACGCAGCGGGCGTCCAAGCCCCTTTACGATGATCACGTCGTACTGACTGACGGATATCTTTTCTAATATCTCCTGGTCTTTTAGTGAAGCCTCGTAAAGTTGGCTGATCTTTTTTAAAAAATCGTCGGTAGACCAGGCGGCCATATCTGTCTTTACAAAATGGGTGGTGGCAGTACGGTTACGGATCTGCCATCGGTTATCCGAGAAATATTCCTGGTAGTGCGCTGCTTCAAGACTTAACAGGATTGCCCGGGCGGCAGGCGACGGGGTTGCCCTGACGGCGGAGTCGAGTTTCTGGATGGATGGAACAATGGAATCGTTCTCATATTTTTGTTCGTTTATACGAATACGGTAGATCAGCGACCGGATCTGCTGCGGCTCATTATGTTCTTTTACGGCGAGGGTGTAAATGTGGTTGATTTCCGCCAGTGCCGATTCGGGCAGTCCCTTTACCTGAACCATCGTATCTACCTTCCGCCAGCGCGCTTCGTATACCGCATCGCTTGTCTGCGCCATCAGAGAGGTAAAGGACAGGTTTAATAAGACAAGAAAGAGTGTTCTTTTCATAGCAAGAGAAATTAGCTTGTTTAAAGTTACCTTTTTATCGGGTTTGCCCGCCTAAATCACAAGATGCAAGAAAATAAAGGATTACATATGGCCTTTTGGCTTTAACACGGTTATAACGTATACAGCTTAAACAGATTGGACCGCAGGGCTTCTTATATATGAGCTCGTTATTGAGCCCGAAAAATTAAAACAAGAGTTATGAAAACGAAATTGACCATTCTCATCGCCGCCGGTTTATTCTTTGCCGTTGCTACGCAGGCGCAGACTCCTTACCGGGATCGCCGGGACATCAGGCATGACGGGATGGCTATTCGACATGACAACCGCGATATTCGTTTTGATCGTCACGATATGGCCCGGGATCGTTTTGAGGGCAATTACGGCGCATTGCGCCACGATAGAAGGGAGTTGGCCTATAACCGCGGTGAACGCCGTTTTGATCACCGTGAATTGAATCATGATCGTTATGATCTGCACCGTGATCGGTATGAGCATAGCCATTTCTAACCAACATATATTCAGGCCATCGGATGTTAACGGAAGCAAAAGGCCGGCCCTGTGAGAGGGGCCGGCCTTACTTTTATAACAAGGAGCTTGTGATCTATTTCTTCAGCACTTTCGCCATGGTCGAGCCGATTTCAGCAGGAGTCTGTACGACGGTGATGCCGCATTCTGCCATGATCTTCATCTTTGCCGCGGCTGTATCGTCTGCACCGCCGATGATAGCGCCGGCGTGACCCATTCTTCTTCCGGGAGGCGCTGTCTGGCCTGCGATAAAGCCAACCACGGGTTTACGGTTGTTTTCTTTGATCCAGCGGGCTGCTTCGGCTTCCATGCTGCCGCCAATCTCACCGATCATAACGATACCTTCTGTTCCGGGGTCGTTCATCAGCAGTTCGACAGCCTCTTTCGTAGGCGTTCCGATGATGGGGTCGCCGCCGATACCAACAGCCGTAGAGATACCCAGACCGGCTTTTGCTACCTGGTCAGCCGCTTCATAAGTCAGCGTACCGGATTTGGAAACGATACCGATCTTGCCAGGTTTGAATACGAAGCCGGGCATGATGCCGACTTTACATTCACCGGCAGTGATAACGCCAGGACAGTTAGGTCCGATCAAACGGGTTGCCCGTCCCTGCAGATAATTCTTTGCTTTTACCATGTCCTGAACCGGGATACCTTCTGTGATACAAATTACCAGACCGATACCTGCTTCAGCTGCTTCCATGATCGCATCGGCCGCAAAAGCCGGCGGAACGAAGATGATAGACACATCAGCCTGCGTATCTTTTACCGCGTCGGCAACCGTATTGAATACGGGTCTTTCAAGGTGCTTGCTGCCACCTTTGCCTGGCGTTACTCCACCCACTACCTGGGTGCCGTACTCGATCATTTGCGTAGCGTGAAAAGTCCCTTCTGTACCTGTAAAGCCCTGGACGATGATTCTGGAATTCTTGTTAACTAAGATTGACATGACATTAGATTTGAATCAGTACTGCTGAACATTCGGTGGGCAAAAATAGGGGAAAAATGCTAAACCTCCCATTACTTATTTTGTGGGTAGAAGACGATAGAAGCCTTTTCCAGCACGTTAGCATTCAAATAGAATGCCCACCAGTGCAGGGTTTGTATTCTTCTCCAGCGTCAGCTTTGTTTTCAATGCATAAAGAGTAATTATATATGTATGAATGGGGAGGAGGGCAGGGTCCGCCATAACCCGGCGCCCCAAAGTCGGTCATGTTCTGGACGGATCCGGCTGTCGCCAGATTTTTAGCAGGATTACCGGCATTGTCCGGAGCTGATATCGATAGGCTGTCCTGACCCCTGCCATGTTTTATTTTAACAACTCGTCCATGTCCCGGTTGTTGTCGATCTTGCCTTTTGCTTCCAGCATTCGCATATCTTTTGCATCCTGCAGGAATTCGGAAGCGAAGATGAAGTTGTTCAGCCGTTGGTTTTTACTAAAGATGATCTCCTTATTGCTGCCTTCCCATTCCTTTACGCCGTAATACATATACATGATATGATCTCCGATCTCCATTACGCTGTTCATATCATGCGTATTGACGACGGTGGTGATATTGTATTCGACGGTGATCTCTTTGATCAGTTTGTCGATCAGCAGCGAGGTCTGCGGGTCAAGCCCGGAGTTGGGCTCGTCGCAAAAAAGATATTTTGGGTTGAGTACGATGGCCCGGGCGATGCCTACGCGCTTTTTCATTCCCCCGGAGATCTCTGCGGGGAATTTCTTATTGGCGTCTTTCAGGTTAACCCTGTCGAGGACCTCGTTGACCCTCTTTAGCTTCTCCGGGTAAGAATTTTTTGTAAACATATCCAGCGGGAACATCACGTTTTGCTCCACGGTCATACTGTCGAACAGGGCGGAGCCCTGGAACAGCATGCCGATGCTTTGCCGCAGTTCCTTACGGTGTTCTGTATTCATCTCGCTGAAGTTCTGGCCGTCATAGATGATCTCGCCGCTGTCCGGTTCGAATAGTCCGACAAGGCATTTCATCATAACGGTCTTGCCGCTGCCGCTGGTGCCGATGATCAGATTGCATTTCCCGGTTTGGAAGACTGCGCTGACATCGTTGATCACCGTCTTGTCGCCAAATCCTTTCTTGATATGTTGTATTTCGATCATGTGCTTGTCGGTTACAATAAGATTGATGAAAGCAGGTAGTCTGCAAATAATACCAGGACGCAGCTCACTACCACGGATTTTGTACTTGCCCGGCCGATCTCCAGCGCGCCGCCCTGAACATTATACCCATAGAATGCGGGTATGCTCGAGATGATGAACGCGAAGGTATAAGCCTTTGCCAGTGCAAAGAAGACGTTGTAGGGTTTGAAATACTGGTGCAGCCCCTTGTCGAAGGCGGCCGGCGACAATATTCCTGTCAGCGTACCCGCAACCCTGCCGCCCCAGATCCCGAGCACAGCCGAGATAACGATCAGCATCGGGATCACCACGATGGAGGCCATCAGTTTTGGCATGATCAGGTAAGACTTTGTATTGATGCCCATGATCTCCAACGCATCGATCTGCTCGCTGACCCGCATATTTCCCAGTTCGCTGGCGATCTTACTGCCAACCACGCCGGCCAGCACGATACACACGAGGGTAGGAGAAAACTCCAGGATCACCGTGTCGCGGACGATCTGTGCGATGGTCGACAAAGGGATCAGCGGGCTGACCAGCTGATAGGCTGTCTGTAAGGTGGATACCGCACCCATAAAGATCGAGATGATCGCTACGATGCCAAGAGAGCCGATGCCGATCTCCGAGCACTGGTGCATGAACTCCTTCCAATACATTTTGCCGTTCTCGGGCTTGGAGAACATTCCTTTCAAAGTGAGCAGATAGCGGCCGAATTCCGTAAAAAACTTCATTGTTGGAGGTTTTGTGGTTAACGCTTCGTCGTCCTTTTCCACCAGGGAGCCTTCCTGGATTCTTCGTCACTCTGTGCATTCTTGCACTTTATCTGCGCATCCACGATCGCCACCAGCGCCATATTATAAATATTGCGAACCGTACTTCCGAGCTGCAGTACGTGTACAGGTTTTTTCATTCCCAGCAGGATAGGTCCGATCGCATCGGCGCCGCCGACTTCCTTTAACAGGTTGTAGGCGATATTACCCGCCGCCAGGTTGGGGAATACAAGGGTGTTTACTTCCTGGTCCACCAATTCGCTAAAAGGATAGTTTTCCTTGATCAGTTCGTTATTCAATGCGATGCTGCCCTGCATTTCACCATCTACGATCAGGGTTGGATCCTTTTGTTTGACAATCGCCCTTGCTTCGGCTACCAATCGTGCTTCCGGTGAATTGCTGGTGCCAAAGTTAGAATAACTCAGCATTGCAACCCGGGGTGTCAGGTTGAAATTCTGCACTTCGCGTGCCACGAGCAGCGTGATATCCGCCAGCTCTTCGGCAGTGGGGTTGAAGTTGACGGTCGTATCCGCGAGGAACAAAGGTCCGCGTTTGGTCAGCAGCAGATACATACCTGCGATCTTTTTTACGCCATCTTCTGTTCCGATCGCCTGTAGGGCGGGGCGGATCGTGTCCGGGTAGTTCTTGGTCAGCCCCGAGATCATCGCGTCGGCCTCGCCGGTCTCCACCATCATACAGCCAAAGTAGTTACGATCCCGCATGATCTTATAGGACTCATATTTGTTGAAGCCGCGGCGCTGGCGTTTTTCAAAGAATAACTCTCCAAAACGTTTGCGCTGCTCCTCGTATTCGTCTTCGTATGGATTGATGACCGGCATGCCGTCCAGATCGATCTGGTTGGCAGCGGCGATCGCCCTGATCTTTCTTTCATCACCAAGCAGCATCGGATAGGCTACTCCTTCATCATAGAGCATCTGGGCTACTTTCAGGATCTTTAAGTTGTCGGCTTCGGCAAACACCAGGCGTTTTGGGTTTAGTCTTGCTTTGGTGCTCAACAACCGCATCAACTGGTTATCCAGCCCCAGACGACGATTCAACTCGATACTATAGGCTTCCCAGTTGTCGATGTTCCGATGAGCGACGCCGCTTTCCATCGCGGCCTTGGCCACGGCAGGAGAGACTGTGGACAGTAATCTTGGGTCCAATGGCTTAGGAATGATGTAGGTCGGCCCGAACATCATGTTTTTCTCATTGTAGGCCATATTTACGATATCGGGCACGGGTGTCCGGGTCAGATCTGCCAGTGCTTTTACCGCGGCCAGCTTCATTTCTTCGTTGATCTGTGTTGCCCTTACATCCAGCGCTCCGCGGAAGATAAAGGGGAAACCCAGTACATTATTCACCTGGTTGGGGTAATCGCTGCGGCCTGTCGCCATAATGATATCCTCCCGGGCTGCGGTTGCCGCCTCATAGCTGATCTCTGGGTCTGGATTGGCCATCGCAAATACGATCGGGCGACGAGCCATACTCTTTACCATTTCGGGGGTGACGACATTCCCAACGCTCAAACCGACAAAGACATCCGCGTCTTTCATGGCTTTTTCCAGTGTCCAGTCACTTTTCTTGACGGCAAATTTCTGCTTTACTTCATCCAGATCGGTCCGGCCTTCGTGTAAAACGCCATCCTTGTCAAAAAGGGTGAAGTTCTCGTATTTGGCGCCCAGGGCTGCATAGAGCTTTACGCAAGCCATAGCTGCGGCGCCCGCGCCGTTGATGACAAAGCGGACCTTGTCGATCTTTTTCTTTTGCAGCTCCAGCGCGTTCAGCAAAGCTGCGCTGCTGATGATGGCCGTACCATGCTGGTCATCATGCATGACCGGGATCTTCAGCTGCCTCCGCAGCTCCTGTTCGATATAAAAACATTCGGGCGCCTTGATATCTTCGAGGTTGATGCCTCCGAAGGTTGGTTCCAGCGCCTTGACGATCTGTACAAATTTAACCGGATCTTTCTCGTTGATCTCGATGTCGAATACGTCGATGTCGGCAAAGATCTTGAACAAGACGCCCTTTCCTTCCATCACTGGTTTGGAGGCTTCGGGTCCGATATCACCCAGGCCCAGTACTGCGGTTCCGTTGCTGATCACAGCAACCAGATTGCCTTTGGCCGTATACTTGTAGACTTCTTCGACATTTTTATTTATCTCCTTACAAGGTTCTGCTACACCAGGAGAATAAGCCAGGGAAAGATCTCTTTGCGTTTTTGCTTCCTTGGTCGGGATCACCTCGATCTTACCGGGGCGTCCTTTTGAATGATACTCAAGTGCTTGCTCTTTGCGAAGCTGATTTTTTTGCATACAGGATATTTATGGTCCGGTGTTTCGGCTGTCGGGCCGCGCCTTCCTGGCTTGCGGCTTTATCTGGCCGCTGCCGGACCCCACTAATTTCGACAGACCTGCTGGCCTATCGCGCTGCAAAATACGAAAATGCTTCCAAACCCTCTTTTACCCGATTTTAGCAAGTCCCGGCCATAAATTAGCCGGGACTTATATCGGTCCTTTCGGGGCATACTGCCACAATGGAACTTAAATAGTCCCACTTAGTTTCCAAAAACGTCCAAATGGCTTTCTTAAACTGCAAAGGAAACGCAGAAACCCTTAGTACCTTACACCTGCTTACTCATCCTTTTATTTACTAGCTCCATTTAGCGTCCGTACTCCTGCATTCCGACTGCCGGCAATTATCTCAATTTTAATATACCAAACCACTTCCTATGTTTCGTACACTGATTGCTGTCCTTGCTACGCTCAGTGCGTGGCCCTTCCTGGTTTCCGCCACACCCCTTGCTTCCGATTCCATTATTATCCATCAGTTTTCCCGAACTGCGTCTTCCGATTCATTATCAATCGCCAATGGGGGACAGTCGCAAACAAGTTCCGCCGGTCTCTGGGCCATCTATGAAAAAGAGATCACCGATACCTGTATGACCGTAGACGCCGCCATCCGGCAGCTCAAAGCGCGTACGGACCCTGGAGCACTGCAGACCGCGACAGATTCAATAGCGCTCATTCCGGTGCTCAACAGGCTTAACTTTCTCAATAACAGGTCTTATCGTCTGCATGCCGTTCTGGAAAACCTGCAGCGGCTCAAAAACAGCTCCGTGCGGTACCGGGTGGTGAATATATCGGGTGTAGAAGGGCGAACGGCCTACGACAAAACCACGGGTGAGATCGTGTTTTATGTGCTTGGCGCTGCCAGTTTTGTCCATGAGACGGCCCATGGCGGCCAGTTTGAAGACCGGAAAATCGCTTATCTGAGGACAACGGGGGCGCCTTTTGGAAATGACCTGCAAGATGAGATCGAGGCGTATTGCTGGCAGTTTGCCTTCGATCCCGGCTCCGTCCTGAACCTGCAGTCGACTTCCGTCGCCTTGACTTTTGCCGGGATCACCGAAGACTGGGTGAAGCACCTCCGTCTCCCCGACGGTTCGATGCCGTATAGCGAGAAGGGGTCTGCTCAACTCGCCCGCAAGACCATCAGCGTCGATTCCCGCAGGAAACTGGTCATACGCGCCTATCGGTTTTTACCCCAGATCAAGCAGCTGCCTGCGGGGTGGAAGATCACCAATGATCCCAATATTTACTATAAGGGGGCACCCGGATCGGAGACGGCGTCTACCCGTTGAACACGACATGCGAGCCCAGCCAGGCCATCATACCGGCTCCGATCTCGATAGCAGATTCATCGATGTCGAAGGTGGGCGTATGCACGCCGGAAGTGATGCCCTTCTCTGCGTTCATCACCCCAAGCCGGTAGAAGCAGCCGGGTATCTGTCTTGTGTAGTAACCAAAGTCTTCCGCTCCCAGTCTTATCTCGGTTTCCTCTACGTGTTCGGCGCCCATGTAGGTCCGGGCTTCGGCGCGGGCGACCTGGTCGAGCGCTTCGTTGTTGTAGACCATCGGATAGCCCACGTCGATATGCAGATCGATCTCTGCGCCCATGCTATGAACCAGCTCTGTCGCCTGTTTGCGGATCAGCTCGTGTGCATGGAAACGCCATTGTTCATCAATCGCCCGGAAGGTACCCATCAACTTGACTTCGCTTGGGATGACATTGGTGGTATGACCGCCTTGTACTGAAGTGATCGATAAGACCGAAGGAGACAAAGGATTGCGGTTGCGGCTGATGATCTGTTGTAAAGAAACGATCAGATGGGAGGCGACCAGGATAGTGTCTATGGTCAGGTGCGGCGCCGCGGCATGTCCGCCCTTACCCTTGATCGTAATATAGATCTCGTCAGCGCTGGCCATGACCATGCCCCCGCGAAAACTGACCTGGCCTATCTGAAGACCCGGATGGACATGGAGCCCGAAAATGGCCTGGGGCACCGGGTTTTGTAATACGCCTTCTTTTATCATCAAACTGGCGCCTCCGGGATTCTTTTCTTCGCCAGGCTGGAAAATGAGTTTTACCGTTCCCTCCCATTCGTCCTTTAGCTCGTGGAGGATGCGCGCTGCACCTAAGAGTGCCGTTGTGTGGACGTCGTGGCCGCAGGCATGCATCACGCCATCCTTTGTGGATTTGTAAGATACGTTGTTTTCTTCCTGTATTGGGAGGGCATCCATGTCAGCCCGCAGCGCGACGATCCGCCTGCCAGGGTTCTTTCCCTCGATTAAGCCAACCACACCGGTTCCAGCCATCACACTAAACGGGATGCCTGTTTCGGTCAATTGGCGCTGTACAAATTTTGAGGTTTCATACTCCTGGTAGGAAAGTTCAGGATGTGCGTGCAAATGATGTCTTATCGAAATAAAATCGGGAGCATATTTTTTCGCCAGCTGCTGTATCTTCTCTTTTAACATGGATATTGAGTCTGTTTATTTTAATTCACCTCTGACAACTTCAATTCTATCGTATCGTGTATCACATAAAGACCGTCGGGGAAGAGACCGGATAATTGCTTCTGAAAATCTTCCGCCTCTGCCTGCGTTTTGAAATTCCCTATCCTCAATTTATAATTGGGCGCCTGGTATAACAGGTATTGCTTTTGATCGGGATATTCCTGGTAGATCTTTGCTTTTGCGGCAAAAACTTTATTCCGGTCGGGCGAGTTGATCACCTGTATCCTGAACCCGGGTACAAAACGGCGGCTATCTCTTGTCGTCTCTTCATTGATCTCTATCTGCCTATGTACCAGCGAGTCTATCCGGGGATCTTTTGTTACGACCACTCCGGCAGTATCCGCCTGGGCATAAGTTCGCTGCGCGATTAACACCAGTACGATAAAGATTATTTTATTCATGGGTCACTTTTTTGTTCAATTCGCAAACATCCGGCCAAACGGCTTTACGCTATCTCCCTCGTCGTCGGCGCCTTCCATTTCGGTAAACCGTTTCATTTTGAAGCACCTGATGGCTTGTTGCTCCTGCTGGTCCGCGCCGTTCTCGATCAACACCGCTGATCAGGCCACGCTGCTGCTAATGGCCCGAAGGCCCCAGGCTAATATCCGCTGCCTTCTGCGTTTTCTCCTTGCGCAATTGCAACGCTCGCACTGCAACCCAGCCTGTCGGCTCCCGAGTCTACCAACTGCCGGGCAAATTCATAGGTCCTTATCCCACCCGAGGCTTTGATCCTGATATCCGGGGGTAAGTGTTTACGCATCAACCGAACAGCCTCCAAGGTAGCTCCTTTCTCGGCATAACCGGTCGATGTTTTTAAAAAATCCACCCCCACTTCGCCATAGATCCGGCAACAATGGATGATCTCTTCGTCCGTCAACACGCCGCTCTCGATGATCACCTTGATGATCCTGTCGGAGCCATGCGCAATATCGGTCAGTAACTCCATTTCTTCTTTTAGCGAGTCCCAATCTCCTTCCTTCAGGGAGGTCAGGTTGATAACCACATCGAGCTCGTCTGCTCCGTCGACAATCGCCTCTTCCGCCTCTGCCAGTTTTGCGGCTGTTGTAGAATAACCAAACGGGAAACCTATGACCGTAGCCGTCTTTACCTTTGAGCCCGCAGCGTTCAAGCCTCCGGTCTGTTCTTCCGCCAACAGGGCCTCTTTTGCAAAGGCTACAAAGGGCGGCGGTACGCACACTGCAGCGAAGCCATATTCTGCAGCCTCTTTACATATCTTGCCAATGTCTACGTGTGTCGCAGTAGGCTTCAGCAAAGTATGGTCGATATAGGAGGCTATTTTAATCACCGACATGTTTCTTTTTATTTACCGTTGATAAATATTCAAACCCTAAAATTAGGCCATTTAGGTAAATTGGAACCAATTTTTCACCTGACTTAAACTAACAAACACACATGAGAATCTCCCGCCACCACCCAAGAGGAAGGATCGTCCTCTTTAGCTCCCTGCTATTATTGGCTATTACCGGCCGGTCTCAGACCACCTTTCCGGTGAACGGCGTCGCCGACCCGAGGCAGCATTGTTATGCGTTTACCCATGCGACCCTGGTAAAAGACGCGCATACGACCCTTGCCGATGCGACCCTCGTGATCCGGGATGGTCTGATCACAGCTGCCGCAGCGGGTCTGACTCCTCCGGCGGATGCTGTTGTGATCGACTGCCGCGGGAAGTATATCTACCCGTCCTTCATCGATCTCTATAGCGACTATGGTATGCCCACCCCTGAAAGGGCTGCCCGAATGGATTTTCGGGCTCCGGCGCAGATGGCCTCCAATACCAAGGGCGCCTATAACTGGAATCAGGCCGTCCACCCGGAGACGGATGCCTCTCATCTCTTTACGGCCGATGACGCTAAAGCCAAGCCGCTTCGCGAGACCGGTTTTGGAACCGTCCTGTCTCATCTCAAGGACGGTATTGCCCGTGGGACGGGTGTCGTAGTGACCCTGGCCGATGCTTCCGATAACCTGGTTATCGTAAAGCAGCATGCTTCCGCACATTATTCGCTGAGCAAAGGCACTTCGACGCAAAGCTATCCCGGCTCGCTGATGGGCTCTATCGCGCTGCTGCGCCAGACCTATCTCGATGCGCAATGGTACAAGACCCAGCCTGTGCATGAAGGCACCAATCTGAGTCTGCAGGCCTTCAACGAAGAACAGACCCTGCCGCAGGTATTTGAAGGCAATGACAAATGTGGGGATCTGCACGGCGACAGGATCGGTGACGAGTTCGGCGTTCAATATATTATAAAGGCGGGGGAGAATGAATACCAGCGGATCAAGGAGATTGCGGCAATGAAGGCGACCCTGATCGTCCCTGTCAACTTTCCACAGGCAATGGACGTCGAGGATCCAAACGACGCGCGCTTCGTCTCGCTGGCGGATATGAAGCACTGGGAGCTGGCGCCTACCAATCCCGGAGCTATCGAAAAAGCGGGTATCCCTTTCTGTTTAACCGCTGCTGATCTCCGCGACACAAAACAATTCCTTTCTTCTCTTCGCAAGGCATTTGAATACGGACTGACCGAAACCGCGGCACTCGAAGCTCTGACAAAGACGCCGGCTACGCTCGTCGGTGTCTATGATAAGGTTGGCAGCCTCGATGCTGGTAAGCTGGCCAACTTCCTGATCACGACAGGTCCTGTCTTCAACGAAAAGACCGCCATCATCGAAAACTGGATCCAGGGGAAACCCTATGCGGTAAAGGAAGATTCGTGGAAAGAGATCCGGGGACAATACAAGCTTGTTGTTACTGCTGCTGACGGGGCTTCGGCAACATATATGCTGGATGTGCGATCGGCTGCTGCTGCGAATGTTATCGCAAAGGATACGATGACCGGCAAGTTCAGCTATGATGGGAAAATGATTGCGCTAAGCTTTGGCGGGCGCGGCGGCAATCGACGCCCTGTTGCGGCAACTCATCTCAGCGGCTTTGCCACCGGCGATACGTGGAATGGGAATGGGACCGACTCCGCTGGTCATCTTGTCGTCTGGAACGCGGCCTTCCTCCAGGCGACCCCGCCAATCCCGGATACCGCTGCGCATCGTCGTCCTGGCCGGCTTGGGAAAGTGCTTTACCCCTTTGATGGCTATGGATGGGATAGCTTACCGACACAGCAGGATCTGCTGATCAAAAACGCGACCGTCTGGACAAACGAAAGCGCGGGCCGTCTGGAAAATACCGATGTGCTCGTTCATGCAGGCAAGATTGCAAGGATCGGCAGGAACCTGTCTGCTCCTGGCGCCCGGACGATAGACGGAACGGGCAAACAACTTACCCCCGGTATCATCGACGAGCACTCGCATATTGCCGCCTTCTCTATCAACGAAGGCGCGCAGTCGGTGACATCGGAAGTCAGGATCGCCGACAACCTCAACCCGGAAGACGTCAATATCTATCGCCAGCTGGCAGGGGGCGTCACCAGCTCGCATATCCTGCATGGCTCGGCGAACACCATCGGCGGACAGACACAGCTGATCAAGCTGCGCTGGGGCGTGGATGACGAAGGGCTGAAATTCCGGAACTGGGATCCCTTTATAAAATTTGCGCTTGGCGAGAATGTCAAAAGGACAACGTCTCAGAACAACAACCGCTTCCCCGATACCCGTATGGGGGTGGAAGAAGTGCTGACGGATGCCTTTACCCGTGCCCGTGATTATCAGCGGCAGCGTAAACTGGCGCCCAATGCTACACGCCGTGACCTGGAACTCGACGCGCTTGTCGAAATCCTCGAGCACAAGCGGTTTATCACCTGCCACTCTTATGTCCAAAGCGAGATAACCGCGCTGATCCGTGTCGCTGATAAGTTTGGTTTCACGGTGAATACCTTTACGCATATCCTAGAAGGATATAAGGTTGCCGATAAGATGAAGGAGCATGGTTCCAATGCCTCTACCTTCTCCGACTGGTGGGCCTATAAGATGGAGGTGCAGGACGCGATCGCTTATAACGCTGCGATCATGCAGAAATACGGTTTGAATGTCTGTATCAATTCGGACGATCCCGAGCAAGCGCGTCATCTGAACCAGGAGGCGGCAAAGAGCGTCAAATATGGCGGTATGTCCGAAGACGACGCCTTTAAGATGGTGACGCTGAACCCTGCTAAGGCCTTGCATGTGGCGGATCGCGTAGGCAGCATCAAGGAAGGAAAGGACGCGGACCTGGTCCTTTGGAGCGATAATCCGCTGAGTGTTTACGCCAAACCCGAAAAGACCATCGTTGATGGGATCGTATACTTCGACCTGGAAAGGGACACTCAGCTGCGTATCGATATTGCCAATGAGCGCAACAGGCTGATACAGAAAATGATCGCCGAAAAGAAAAGCGGCGCTCCTGTTTCGCCTGCGGCGCCCAGCTTTCACATCGAGCTTAGCTGCGGCGAGCACGGTCATCACGAAGGAATGCTGACCATCGATGAAGGCGGTGATGACGATCAAAATGCTCATTAAAAACAGACATCAATCATGAAAAAATATATTCTTTTATTCTCCCTCTTTGCTGCGACCATCGCCCGTGCCCAGGACGATGTCTATCCGGCAAAAGACTATAAGGGAAAACTATTTATAACAGGCGGGACCATCCATGTTGGAAACGGTCAGGTCCTGCAGCAGTCGGATATCGAGATCGACAATGGAAAGATCGTCCGTGTCGGTACGGGGCTTATGCCTTCGGGGGATGCGAAAGTGGTAGATGCCAAAGGCAAGCAGGTCTACCCGGGGCTTATATTGCCTGTCTCCGATCTTGGGTTAAAAGAGATCGCCGGAAGCGTCCGTGGGTCAAATGACTTTGAAGAGCTGGGTGATTTCAATCCCAGTATCCGGTCTATCGTAGCCTACAATACCGATTCAAAGATCATCAATACCCTGAAAGCAAATGGTATCCTGTTGGCCGGCATTACGCCGGAAGGCGGTACGATCAGCGGATCGTCTACCGTAGTACAACTGGATGCGTGGAACTGGGAAGACGCTGCGTATAAAATGGACAATGCAATACACGTACACCTGCCGGGTTTTATCGTCCGGCCCCGCCGCGGCGGTATGCGTATGGCTTTGCAGCCTGCCAACGATCCGGTAAAAGAAGCTTTGGAAAAGGTAGAAGAAATAAAAGTCTTTTTCCGCGAGGCAAAGAGTTATCTGGCCGAAACGACACACAAGGAGACGAACCTGAAATTCGAGGCCGTCAAAGGATTATTCAGCCGGCAGCAGAAGTTGTTCGTCCATGGGGACCAGGTCAAGCAAATGCTTGTCGCCATCGACATCGCCAAGGAGTTCGGATTCGATGTGACGATCGTCGGCGCCAGCGAAAGCTGGTTGATCGCTACGTTGTTAAAAGAAAACAATATTTCCGTGATCCTGCAGGAAGAACATCGTTTGCCGACTACAGAAGACGATGATGTCGATCAGCCGTACAAGACGCCTGCCGTTCTCCAAAAGGCTGGCGTCCTCTTTGCGCTGAACGACTCACACGAGGAGACCCGTTACCGCAATCTGATGTTCAATGCCGGTGTAGCCGCTGCTTATGGTCTTACCAAAGAGCAGGCTATTCAGGCGATCACGCTCAACAGCGCTCGTATCCTGGGTATCGACAACCGAACGGGGTCGCTCGAGGCTGGCAAGGATGCGAATCTCGTTATCAGCAGCGGGGATATCCTCGATATGCGTACGAGTATTATCGAGCATGCGTTTATCCAGGGGAGGGAGGTTAGCCTGGAGAATAAGCAGACGCAGCTGTATCATCGGTATATGACGAAGTATGGTTTACAGTAAAAAAAAATCCCCACCAAACGGTGGGGATTTTTTTGTTATTTTTCTTTGTTCGGATCGAGCAGGTCTTTGATCCTGTTCTGCACATCCTGCAGATGATACCTGCTCATCTTATCGGTCATCCGGGGTATGGCTGCCGTGATCTCACTGCGAAGCGCGATCAATTGGGCGCGGGCAATCGAAGGAATATCTGTGTTCTTGATATCTCCACCGACCGCAGGACCTCTGCCCGTCATAACAGGCTGAGGTGCGCCAGGGTTGACAAGCGCGCCAAGCGCATCGATATACCGCTTCTGAAGGCTACGGCGATAAATGTCGATGCTTGAGCCAGTCGAAAGCTCACCCCATACGCCCTTATTTACATCGTTGATCAGTTCGTCGACACTATAAACCGATGAACCATAGTGTTCTGTCATCGACCATAGGCGGTATAGACGTCCCGAAGACAACAGGCTTCCCAGGTAGCCGGCTTGTATTGCCGTGATCTGTTCTGCATTGCCGGGATTGCTGAACTTGCTCAGGATATCCTTGGGCAGCAGCCAGGTTGGCGTTGCAAACAACTGCTTGTTAAGGAAGTCAACGGCTTCCTTCTGTGTTGCTTTTGGAGTAGGCTCGTATACGTCGCCAGGCTGCTCGATGCTCTTGAAGGTTTCCTGCACGCCGCCAACGTTTTTAATGACATGGCCCATATAGCGGCTGAACTGTCCGACGACCTGGACATACATTTCTTGCACGTTGTCGTATTCATCGGCTTCTTCCTTTGTCCATTCGGGCAGGTTGGGCAGGATGCGTTTCAGGTTCCTGATGCCATAGTCGCTGGCTTTCATCGCATTGTCGCCAAGATCTTCTGTTTGAGCCCTTGGGTCCATATTCTGGCCTTCCCCGCCAAACCACAGTCTGGGGTTGGATTTCAGGCTGTCGATGATCCATCCGTTCAGGATCTTCTTGTCGGCTTCTTCGTCCTTGGTATCCGGGATGCCCTTGTATCCCCAGAGGATGGCCCATTTGTCGTAGTCGCCTATTCGGGGATAAAGACCCTTCCAGGTGATATTGTCTTCGGGCTGCGCAACATAGTTAAAACGTGCGTAGTCCATGATAGACGCCGTATGCCCGTTGGCTTCTACCCAGGCTTTGTCGCGGAGTTTTTAGACAGGGGTCCTGCTGCTGCTGCCCATATTGTGTCTCAGGCCAAGCGTATGACCAACCTCATGTGACGATACGAAGCGGATCAGTGAACCCATCAGCGAATCATCAAACTTCATATGACGAGCGCGGGGATCGACGGCCGCGGTCTGGACCATATACCAGTCGTGCAGCAGTTTCATTACGTTGTGGTACCAGCCGATATGGCTTTCGAGGATCTCGCCGCTGCGGGGATCGGCGACGTTGGGGCCATAGGCGTTTTCGATGTCTGAAGCAAAATAGCGGACGACGGAAAACCTTGCGTCTTCCAGGCTCATGCTCTTGTCGTTCTCCGGCCATTCTTTCGCGATGATGGCGTTCTTAAAGCCAGCCTTTTCGAAAGCGGCCTGCCAATCGTTGATCCCTGCCATCAGATAAGGGCGCCATTTTTTTGGCGTTGCGGGATCGATATAATAGACGATCTGTCTTTTGGGTTCTACGAGCTCGCCTCTTTTCCATTTTTCTACGTCTTCGTCTTTGGGTTCCAGTCTCCAGCGATGGATAAACACCTGCTCGTCTACTTTTTGCTGGTCGTCGCTATAGACGGTATAGTCGCTGGCGAAGAATCCTACGCGCTGGTCAAAAAGCCGTTTGCGCATCGGCGTCTTTGGCAATAGCAGGAAGGAGCTGTTCAGGCCCAGGCTGACCACTCCCGTAGCTTCGGCTGAGGGCAGGGAAGAGGAAACCAGGCCTGGAATACCAGGCTGGGCGGGGGAGGCGCTGAAGGTCTTTACCGTCCGTATTTCCGTATTGATGGGGTAGGTATGGATACTTTCGATATAGCTTCTGTCGCCGGCGAGGCCAGATAGGTTAAACCGGCGTTTGATATTAGGCGTCAGGGAGACCGGCTGGTTGTCGCCTTTGAAGAAGTCGGTCACGTCGATGACGACCGTTCCCGTCGAATCCGAGCCTTTGCCATAAGTCTTTATCTCAAAGGAGGAGACGATGGGATCCATGTTTGAATTGGTAACGGCTTGTGCGATGGGCTGGCTGGAATCCGCTGCGACGTTGACGATCGTCAGGACTTTCATGAACAGCGTGTGAGAGGGGCCTTTTTCCCAGCGTACGGTTTGAACGTTAACCTGCTCGCCGCCGTAGGTGCCACCGCCGGCGGTCTTTGTGTAGCGGGTGCTGACCAGGATGTCGCGTCCAATGATGCTGTCGGGTATTTCAAAATACCACTTGTCTTCTATCTTATGTACGGTAAAGAGGCCGGACTGGCTGACTGCTTTATCCGTAATCACGTCTTTATAGGGCTTGGGTTGTGAAGTAGCCGCAGCTCCACGACCCATGGCTGCCGCGCCGCCGGCTGGGGCCTGGCTGGGGCCAGCGGGTTTTTGTTGTGCGACGGCCGCCGTTACACTGGCAACTAACGTCAAAGTAGTAAAAACTTTTCTCATAAATTGGGTAAAAACTTGATAATTGAATTTAACGAAGGCCGAAATTAACGATCCGGCCATAACGAGAGCGGAAAATATGACGAATGGATAAATCGAAGCGTCTTTAATATGACAAATACGAGAAAAGGCCGTCTTAGACGGCCTTTTCTCTGTATTAAAAGCTTTGCTATTTATTCTGCGTCCTTACCGTGGCAGTTCTTGTACTTCTTTCCGCTGCCGCAGGGACAGGGATCGTTGCGGCCAATCTTTGGCCCGACCTTGACCGGTTCCTGTTTGACGGCATCAGAAGGTTCGTAGTAGTCGTTGCCGCCTTCGTGGGGGACACCGTTGGGCACGCCGGGTGCGCTATTGACGGGGGCGGAAACCATCTCGTCCTTGCGAACCTTGAGTTTGCTCATATCGGTCTTCTGTTCCCGGCCTTCCTTGATGGGGGCGGGGTTGCCCTGTGTATCGGAATGGATACCGGCGTGACAGAGGAAGCTGATGATGTCCTTGTTGACGTCGTTGTCCATATGACGGAACAGTTCGAAGGCTTCCACTTTGTAAATAACCAGTGGGTCCTTTTGTTCCAGGTAGGCCGTTTGTACGCTTTGTTTCAGGTCGTCCATGCCGCGCAGATGTTCTTTCCAGGCTTCGTCGATGATTGCCAGGGTGATCTGTCTTTCGAGTGCGCTGGTCAGCTCTCTTCCATCGCTGGCGAGCGTCTTTTCCAGCCCTGCGATAACGTTGATCCTTTTCTTGCCATCCGTGAAAGGAACATAAACATTTTCTACCGGGTGTCCTTGTTGCAGATGGGCTGCGCGAATATTGCTGAAGACGGGAACAGCCTGTTTGCGAAGGTCATCCAGGCGGCGCTGGTAGTTTTCCGTGGCTTCCTGGTAGAGCTTTTCTGCCAGTACATTGGTATCGCCTTTCAGGAATTCCTCTTTTTCGATCTTTGTATCTATGCCGTAATTGACGATCGTAGACAGTTTGAATCCTTCGTAGTCGTTCTGTTCGCGGAAGGAGCTGATCAGTCCTTCTGCAACGATGTAGAAGGCGTTGTCGAGGTCGAGTGCGAGGCGGTCGCCAAAGAGGGCGTGGTTACGTTTCTTGTATACCACATTTCTTTGTTTGTTCATCACGTCATCGTATTCCAGCAGCCGTTTGCGAACGCCAAAGTTATTTTCCTCCACTTTCTTCTGGGCTCTTTCGATGCTCTTGGTTACCATGCCATGCTGGATAACTTCGCCTTCTTTATAACCCATCTTATCCATCAGCGAAGCGATCCTGTCGCTGCCGAACATACGCATCAGGTCGTCTTCGAGAGAAACGTAGAACTGAGAAGTACCGGGATCACCCTGACGTGCGGAACGACCACGCAGCTGACGGTCGACGCGGCGGCTTTCGTGTCTTTCTGTACCGATGATGGCCAGACCGCCTGCTTCTTTTACGCCGGGTCCGAGCTTGATATCCGTACCACGACCGGCCATATTGGTGGCGATGGTAACGGCGCCTGCCAGCCCCGCTTCTGCTACGATCTGCGCTTCTTTGGCGTGCTGTTTGGCGTTTAGTACGTTGTGAGGGATCTTTTTGGCTGCCAGCATTTTGGACAACAGTTCGCTCACTTCCACATTAGTAGTACCAACGAGAGAGGGGCGTCCTGCTGCGCGAAGACGTTCGATCTCGTCGATGACGGCTTTATATTTTTCCCTTTTTGTTTTGAATACGAGGTCCTGCTGATCTTTACGGATAGCAGGGACGTTGGTGGGGATCGTCACCACATCCAGTTTATAGATATCCCAGAATTCCGCTGCTTCCGTTTCGGCTGTACCGGTCATACCGGCCAGCTTGTGATACATACGGAAATAGTTTTGAAGCGTAACTGTCGCATAGGTCTGCGTGGCGGCTTCGATCTTTACATTTTCCTTTGCTTCGATGGCCTGGTGTAAGCCGTCGCTATAACGACGTCCATCGAGGATACGACCCGTTTGTTCGTCGACGATCTTTACCTGACCATCCATCACGACATATTCTACGTCGCGGTCGAAAAGCGTATAGGCTTTTAACAGCTGTTGTACCGTGTGGATACGGTCGGCTTTGATAGAGTATTCGTTGAGCAGGGTTTCTTTTTGCAGCAGTTTGTCTTCTGCAGGCAGATCGCTTTTTTCGATATCGGCGAGCTTGATATTAATATCCGGCAGAACGAAGAAATCAGGATCTTCTCCTTCGCGGGTGATCATCTGCAGACCTTTGTCCGTCAGATCGACAGAGTTGTTATTTTCATCTATCTGGAAGAACAGCTCGGCATCTACTTTGGGCATTTCCTTTTGCTGATCGGCCAGGTAGTAGTTTTCTGCCTTCTGTAGTTTTACCCGAACGCCTGGTTCGCTGAGGAACTTGATCAACGGTCCTGATTTAGGAAGGCCGCGATAAGCGCGCATGAGCGCCAGACCGCCATCCTTGGGGTCGTCATTGCCTTCTGCCAGTTTCTTTTTGGCTTCGACCAGAAATTGGTTGGTCACCTTTTTCTGGGCTTCGACGAGATTCTGAACCCTGTTCTTTAATATATGGTAGTGTTGTTCGTCGCCTTTGGGGACGGGGCCGGAGATGATCAGCGGAGTACGCGCGTCGTCGATCAACACGCTATCCACTTCATCCACCATTGCGAAATGGTGTTTGCGTTGTACCATTTCATCCGGGTTGTGCACCATGTTATCCCTCAGGTAGTCGAAACCAAATTCATTGTTGGTACCGTAGACCAGGTCAGCCAGGTAGGCTTTGCGGCGGGATTCGCTGTTGGGTTCGTGTTTGTCGATACAGTCGACAGTCAGACCCAGCCATTCGAAAATGGGGCCATTCCACTCCGAGTCACGACGGGCGAGGTAATCGTTCACCGTAACGATATGGACGCCTTCGCCGGCCAGCGCATTCAGATAGGCGGGAAGTGTTGAAACGAGGGTTTTACCTTCACCCGTTGCCATTTCGGCGATCTTTCCCTGGTGCAAAACCGTACCCCCGATCAGCTGGACGTCGTAATGGACCATGTTCCAGGTGATCGGACTGCCGGCTGCGGTCCAGGAATTCTTATATATAGCCTGATCGCCTTCTATGCGTACATAATCCTTTTTGACGCTGAGGTTCCTGTCCTGCTCAGTTGCTGTGGATGACAGCTCTGCATTTTCCTTAAACCGGCGGGAGGTTTCCTTTACTACGGCAAAGGCTTCCGGAAGCAGCGTTTCCAGTACTTCTTCAATCTGTTCGTCCCTTTCTTTCTTCAGCTCATCTATCTCCTGGTAGATGACATCTTTTCCGCTGATATCGTTAAAAGGCAGTTCTTCCGCTTTTTTACTCAGCTCGGCGATCTGGCCGTCGATCTTGCTCAGGTGTTCCTTGATCCTGCTTCTGAATTCCACGGTCTTGGAGCGCAACTGGTCATTCGACAGGGATTGGTAAGCAGCAAAATGCTGATTTACCTGAGTTACAAGAGGTTGGATGCTTTTAATATCCTTTTCCGACTTGTTACCGCCGAATATCTTGGATAAAATACCTAACATAATTCCTTAAGTATTAATGATTTTATGGTTTTCCTTATACTTTTTCTGTCAAATTTAGTGCTACCCTTGCGTGCAGGTCAAATTGACAGGGGAAGCAAATGTACAAAAAAGGTCCCATCCACCCCGGTTCGGTCCTGCTTTTCATGGGGTTTGGACCAGCTATTTTCCTATACTAAGACCTTTTTTACTATGGGCCGCATTTGCTTCGCGGGATAACCTTTTTCCTGTGCTGCTCCGATTTCCCCGGCCGGCCCCAGATTTCTAGAGCGGCCCGCGGTTACCTGAGCTGCCCCGATTTTTTTAGCCGGTCCCCCCTTATCCTTCAAGCCGGACCCTGATTGTCTGTCTTTTTCCGCAATAGTTTAAAAATATTTTTTCGTATGACAAAGAAGTTAGTATCTTAGTGCTAAATAAATTAGCTTATGTCCACTGCCGGTCAAAATCTGAAATACCTCCGTAAGTTGAGAGGTTGGACCCAGGAAGAGTTTGCCGCAAAGCTCGGTATCAAACGTTCTCTACTGGGTGCTTATGAAGAAGAAAGAGCCGAACCGAGGCTGGAAGTTCTGGAAATAGTCGCGGATATGTTCAGGCTTACGCTGGATGATTTGTTGCGTAAGGAGTTGAGCGATACAAAAGCAGGAAGCTATCTGTCCAAAAGAAGGGCGCAAAAGCTGGTGGCCCCGTCCAACGATATCCAGCTGGTGCCGGTCAAAGCTGCAGCTGGTTACCTCGCTGGTTATGCTGATCCTGAATTTCTTGATGAATTGAATACTTTCACGCTTCCCATGCTGGCGCCTGGCAATTACCGGGCTTTTGAAATTGTAGGGGACTCTATGCTGCCTACGCCCAGCGGTTCTGTTATCGTCGGAGAGAAAGTAGACGACATGGAAGAAGTAAAGACCAATCAGACCTATATCGTTGTTTCCCGGAATGAAGGGATCGTCTATAAAAGAGTGGTGAAGAATAATAAGGCGAAGACAAAGTTGACGCTGGTAAGTGATAATACGGCGTATCAGCCTTATAATGTCAATACCGATGATGTGCTGGAAGTCTGGAAGGCGCAGATGGTGATCAGCAAGGCGAACACCCAGCACAGATGGGATGTGAATCAGCTGGCCAGCCTCGTTTCCAATCTGCAGGACCAGGTGACGACGCTGAAAAAGAAAATGAATTAGGCCCGGCGGGGATGGGCGCGGGCGGAGCTGCGTGGCTGGCAATGGCGCTGCATGCGTAGAAAGAGCTGCGCGGGTGATGATGGCGTCGGATCTGTGAAAGGCTGCGCGGCTAGTGGTGGTGGTGCATCTGGGTAAGGAGCGTGGCGGCGGGCTTTACAGGCCGTAGATATCTTTCGCGGCGCGAAAGGTGTTGCAGTGGGCTTCGACGATGACGCGTATATCTTTTGAATATCCCCCGCCCATGGCTGTCACACAAGGGATGTTTCTTTGCTGCAATTGCGAGTATACAAATATGTCTCTGCGACGGCACCCGTCCAGCGAAACATTCAGTTTGCCAAACTGATCCGAAGCCAGGATGTCTACCCCTGACAGAAAGAATACCAGCTCGGGCTTTACCCGCTGCAGCAGCGGAGGCAGGTGTGTCTGCAACAAAGCCAGATAGCCTTCATCATCTAATCCGTCTTCGAGTGGAACGTCATAGTCCGATGTCTCTTTTCGGAAAGGGTAGTTGTGCGCCCCATGCATACTAAAGGTAAACACCCTTGGCTCCTGTTGGAAAAGACTGGCTGTCCCATTGCCCTGGTGTACGTCGAGATCGACGATCAACATGCGGCTTACCGTCCGTTGCTGCAGCATATAGTTGGCTGCCACCCCAAAATCGTTCAGCAAACAGAAGCCTTCCCCGCGATCGGCAAACGCATGATGAGTGCCTCCCGCGACATTCAACGAAACGCCATTCCTTAACGCATAGCCGCAACAATCGATCGTACCCTGTGTCAAAACCAACTCCCGCCGTGTCAGCTCGGGGGAAGGCGGCAGTCCGATCGCCCTGGCCTCTTTTGCGCTCAGCCGCTGGTGGGCGAGCTTGTCCCAATACTCCGGCGTATGCGTCAGCAATACCGTTTCCTCCGAACAAGCCTCCGGCTCGAAGAAGTTTTCGGGCCCAAGGCAGCCCTCATATTGCAGCTGTCCAGGGATCAACTCATATTTTATCATGGGAAACCGATGTCCGTCCGGAACAGGATGGGCATATAGCCCGGAATATGCTACTTTAAACTCCCTCTTTCCCATCGCCTCTTATTGTATTTGCAGAATGGAGCCCCAGCCCTTTACACCGAAGCCCGCAGGGCGATGATGACGCTCGTCCCGCGCTGTCCGATTGCTGCCCGGTTCATGATTGGATGGTATCCTGCTGCGCTGGAAGAAATGACCGCCCCTTTCACCGCCGGCGGGCGGAAGGATGGCAAATACATTGGCATCGGCGGGCGCATCGATGGAAACCGTACCGGTGAACTTGCCAAAGGCCGGTAATATCGCGTAGGACGAACCAAAATAAAAACAAGGGAACTGTAAAGCCTGTTTGCCCATTCCCCGGATGCGGATACCGGGGTGGATGTGGCCGGAGAAATAGTATAGGGGTTCCTGTGTGTCGCCGGATGCGGTCAGCCCGGCTTTTTCGGACTCGCTCGCTGCTGCGCTTGCCTTTTCGCTTTGGGCTGGTGTGGCGGCAGCCAGCGGCCGGCAAACAACAGTGTCTTCCTCTATTTCCGTTATGTCGTGAACAAAACCAAAGGGGCCTATTTTCAGGAGACCGGCGCAAAGGCTGATCCCGGCCTGGACATACCAGTCTTCGTGGAGGATGTCGTGATTGCCTTCGATCAGGCTGATCTGCAGATCGGGAAAATCATCCCGCCACTTTCGGAACAGGTTCAGCTCCTTATTCTCCCGGCTATGAAAAAGATCGCCTACGACTAACAACTGACGGGGCTGGAAATATTGTATCTGACACAAAAGACGCAACAGATCCTCGCGATATACCGACTGCGGCACTGCAATCCCCGCTTTCCGGAAATGTCCCGTCTTGCCAAAGTGAAGATCCGAAACGATCAAAGCCTTTTCCTCCTCCCAGTATAAACACCTATCCGGAGAAAGCCACAAATGCTGATCTTTTATGTGATATGGAAATGCCGGCTGCATAGTTAATACTCCTTGTTGCAAATGTAAGAACCCTGATCCATTTGACGCAGTTTACCTCAACTGTGCCTGCATCTTCCTGACGCGATCCTCCAGCTTTTCGGAAGAAAGGTCTTCCCGCATACTATCTACCTTCAGAGGGAAACAAAAAGGCGTAAGTTTTTCCGGCCATCTCAGTACGATGGTTCCCTTTCCAATCCGCTCCAGCATATTCCGCAGGCGCAGCTCCTCCATCTGCTGATCCATCACCTCGTTGTAGGCCTGGCGCAACAGCAGATTATGCGGGTCATACTCGCTGAATACGTTGAACAGCAAAGATGCGGAGGCCTGCAGGTGCCTGGCCTTTGTATGTTCTCCCGGATATCCCTGGAAGATCAATCCGCCGATGACCGAGATATCTCTGAACTTGCGCCTGGCCATTTCCGCGCTGTTGACGCTTCGCTGGATATCTGCCGTCAGGTTATCCAGGCTGAACAGCTCATAGGCATTGGAGTCGTCCAGCGGGATCGGTTGATCGCTCAGTAACTCGAATCCATAGTCGTTCATTGCAAACGAAAAGCTGATGGGGGTGTCCCGGCTTATCCGGTAAGCCAGTAAAGCCGCCATTGCTTCGTGGACCAATCTTCCTTCAAAGGGATAAGCAAATAAATGGAAGCCGTCCCTTGTCTCGATCTGCTCGATCAGCAATTCGTTTTCCTTCGGCATATAGGACAGGGCTGCCTGTAACTCAAACAGGGGTCGTAAGACCTGTAGTTCGATGTCTACACCAGCTGACTTTATGACTTTTATTTCGTGGTCACGGCCTGTTGGTTTGGCTGCCGCGTTGGTTGGAGTTGTTGCTGCCGGGAGAGGCGCTGCCGCACGGGGAGAGGCATTTGCTGCTTTTTTCGTGCCGCCGGCCGCCGGAGCTTTTTCGAGGGGCGCCGCTGGCCCGGGCTCCGCGTCCTTTGCCGGCGTTTGCACGAGGGTCGACGCCTCATCCAGCTTTCGCCGCAGCATCATCCCCAGGTTGGTCGACAGGGGCATTCGTCCGCCGTTCCAACTGGGTACTCTCGACTTCTTTGCGTTCGATTTCCGGACCAGCACTGTCATTTCCTTGATCGCGACAAATTCCAGCACCCTGCCCGCCAGCGTAAAAACCTCGCCGGGATCGAGCCGCGAAACAAAATACTCTTCGATCATCCCGACAAAACCGCCGCTGGTGAATTTCACTTTTAACATCGCATCACTGACGATCGTTCCGATATGCAGCCGGTGCCGCATCGCTACCCGACGGCTATTGATCTTATACAATCCGCCTTCCATGATCTCGACTTTTTTGTACTCGTCGTATTGCTGAAGCGCGTCGCCGCCCTGGGTAATAAAGTGCAGGATCTCCCGCCACTCGTCTTCCGTCATCAATTCATAACAGTAGGTTTTTTTCAGTTCGGCAAAGATCATTTCCGGATAGAACCCATCGCCTACAGCCAGCGTACACAGGTATTGGATCAATACGTCAAAGCAAAGCAGCATTGGTTCCCTGCTTTCGATCAGGCCCTCCTGCATCGCCGATTTTAATGCGGCTGCCTCCATCAGCTCCAGCGAATGCGTCGGTAAAAAATAGATCTTGCTGACCTGTCCCGGCTGGTGTCCGCTTCGTCCTGCCCGTTGCAGAAAGCGAGCCACACCTTTCGGACTACCCACCTGAATAACCGTCTCCACCGGCCGGAAGTCGACGCCAAGGTCAAGGCTTGCCGTACATACGACCGCCTTCAACTTACCCTCATGGAGCGCTTCCTCTACCCAGGTTCTCAACTCCATATCGATGGACCCGTGGTGTAGGGCGATCGCGCCCGCCAGATCGGGACAAACGGTTAACAGACTCTGATACCAGATCTCGCTCATCCCTCTTGTATTGATAAAGATCAGCGTCGTCCTGCTCTTCTCGAGAACAGGGATGACTTTTTGGATCAGCTTTAAACCGAGATGACCCGCCCAGGGATATTTTTCTATCTCGTCGGGAAGGATCGATTCCACGTCGATCGGTTTGTCCATCTGCGCGCGGACGATAAACCCTGCGTCAGGCCCTGCGCTGCGCAACCCCAGCGAAGCCAGCAGCACATCCTTTGCCTGCAGCAAATTGCCGATCGTGGCGCTGATGCCGATGATCGAGCATCCGCCGTTCTTTACGCCCACGATACGCGACAGCGCCAGTTCTACCTGTACGCCCCGTTTGCTGCCCAGCAATTCATGCCATTCGTCTACGGCGATGACGCGCAGGTTTCGGAACATATCCGCATAGCCCTTTTGCCCGATCAGCAGATGCAGGGATTCCGGCGTAATGATCAGCACCTCGGGCATCCGCCGCTTCTGCCGCTGCCGCTCGCTCATCTCCGTATCGCCATTGCGCGACCCGATCTGCCAGCGCATACCCAGCTCTCTTACGACGGCGTCCATTGCCCGCGCAATATCCTTGGCCAGCGCCCGTAGTGGAGAGACCCACAGCAATTGCAGCCCTTTGTTTTCCTGTTTTTGATAATCATCCGGATGACGATTGATAAAATCGATCAGCATCCCCAGAAAGACCGAGAAGGTCTTTCCGCAACCCGTAGGCGCATTGACAAGACCGCTCTCTCCATTCAGGATATGCTGCCAGGTCTCCTCCTGGAAGGAAAAGGGTTGACGGCCCTGTTGCTCCATCCATTCTTTTATTACCTGGTATCCCTTCGTTTCTTTTAATAACATATTTTATTCTCCCATTCCGACGCTGAAATGATGCGTCCATCTATATATACTTAATCTCGTTTTAACCGAAGAATTAATTTTCTTTCATTAAGCGCAATTTAATGGAAAGGGATGCGATCGTTGTTTAATTTAACAAAATAAACGATGATCGATACAACCATTCAAACCTGCATTCGTGCCCGTTCAGCGACACCATCGGAGGCTTCGCCCGCCGTTGCTAACCTTTCTTTTCTATAACGTTTTCAGATATTCGATTATCGCCCTTCGATCCTGTTCGCTAAGCCGATCTCCGAAAGTATGCCCGGTATTCCCATATCCGGGCAACTTCGTGTTATAGACGGCTGTGCCGCGCGGTCCTTTTTCGGTCACATATTTCCAGCCCACCTGCGAATAGTCGTATTGGGGGTGATCAAAGTCCCTCGACCAATATGTAGGACGAAGCCGGCTGTTCAATAGTGCCTCCAGCGTCGGCACCGATCCGTTGTGAAGGTAGGGCGCCGTGATCCAGATCCCGTCAAGGGGTGGCGCGATATAACCGCTATAGGGTTCGAGACGGGCGGGATGATCGCCTTTTGAAAACCAGCTATTGTTAAACCATTCCACGAATTGCGGATCCTGGTAGTTGCTGCTGTACAAAATAGAATCGGTTCCTATGATCGACTCCGGGATCAACAGGTTGGGATAATCACTGGCATCGCCATAATGCCCATGACATTTTGAACAGTTTTGTACAAACAGGATACCGCCGCGTTTGGCCAGTGATTGATCGATAGTATTGGGGTAAGGGGGCGGCTTTAAGGTATAGATATAGGCCAGCACGTCGTTGATACGATTATCTACCGATCTTGCCTCGCTGCTATCGCTGACCGTCAATAGATTGGACGCCATCAGAAAACGGCCGAAGTCACCCCTTCCAAATCCATTGTAAAACATCGCGTGTTTTTTCCTGAGCAGCCACCACGGCGGCACGTCCGTCGGTATCACCATCCCTTTCGTATCGATAACCGGGGTGTCGCTCCAGCGCAAGGTCTGCGGGTCACGGTGCGCCACCAATACAGCGGCCAGTCTGTCTGCCGAGTTTACCCCCCGCACCTCCGTATACAATTCACCCCCGATGGTCTTCATTGCCGTCAGAAAGGGTGCTGCCGCTTCATACTTACCGGGGTTTCGCTTCAGCACTGCCTGTACCATCGCAGCGGCCTTTGGATTCAGTTTCTGCCGGTCCGTAAAATCGATCATCGTATTGCCAAGTCCGATGTATAGTTGATTGTCGAAAACCTGTGCATGACACTGCAGGCAATTGGGCGCAACGACCATCTCGCCATTGGGCGCCCTGACTGCCGTGTATTCATGACTAATTACGGCATTTGGACCTTCCCGGTGCAGATAATTCGTGGTGGTTTGTCCAAAACCCAGCAGGAAGTAAGAGTAGGGGATACCGCTTTTTATATAATCTCCTGTTGTCAGATACTGATATCCGCTGGCCGGATCCCCGCTGCGCTGCGGACTTGCAGGAATCACCTGCGGCTCTTCCCCGGGAGGTCCTTTTATGATCGCCGTAAACGCCAATCCCGCCAGCGCCACCAGACTCAATACCATCACTTTTTTCATTCACTAAATTTAATTACTTCCCGTAGAGTTCCAGCAGCTTTTTCAAATCATCCAGCGTATCGATCTCATCGACCTTCTTGTCCTTTCTCCAGCGGTTCATCCTCGGGAAGCGCAATGCCACCCCGGACTTGTGCCGCGCCGAGGCGGCTATCCCTTCAAAGGCGATCTCGAATACAAGTTCGGGCTTTACCGTCCGGACCGGTCCGAATTTTTCAATGGAGTTTTTACGCACAAAGCTATCCACCTCCGACAATTCCTTATCCGTCAGTCCTGAGTAAGCCTTTGCAAAGGTCACCAGCTGCTGGCCGTCCCGGACGGCGAAGGTGTAGTCGGTATACAGGTTGCTTCTCCGGCCATGTCCCTTTTGGGCATAGACCAGGACGGCGTCGATCACCAGCGGGTCGATCTTCCATTTCCACCAGTCGCCTCGTTTGCGTCCTACCTGGTAGGGAGAATTTTTCCGCTTCAACATAACGCCTTCGCTGCCCCGATCTCTCGATAATTTGCGGGCTTCCGTTAACTGTTCCCAGGTTTCAAATTGAATCACCGGCGACAGACGCAGCAAGGGATGGTTTGCGGCCGCCACTACGATTTCCAGCTGCCGTCGTCTTTCTTCCAAGGGTCGGCTCCGCCAGTCTTCGCCGTTGTATTCGAGAAGGTCGTAGGCGATGAAGCCGACGGGTACTTCTTTCAGGTGTTTTTTGGTGACGTTCTTGCGGCCTATCCGCGTTTGCAACGCGGAGAAAGTGAGGATGGATGGCTCGCCCATTGGGGTGGGGCTGCCCGATGGAGGCAAGCTGGCTGAGGTTTCCTGTGCTGCAGGTCCAAACCCAATGATCTCGCCGTCGAGGACTGTGCCTTCGGGCAGCCGGTCTTTTAGTTCCTGGTATTCCGGAAACTTATCCGTCATCAGTTCTTCGCCGCGGCTCCAGGCGAACAGGTCGCCGCCGCGTTTGATCAACTCTCCCCTGATCCCATCCCACTTCCATTCCGCCTGCCAGAGAGCTGGCTCGCCAAGCGCGGCTAATTCATCTTCAAGCGCATAGGCCAGGTAGAAAGGATAGGGGCGGGATAGGCTGCCGCTGCCTTCTTCGCTTAACAGGGCTGAAAAGGAAATACTGGCCGGGTCCCAGTCGCCGCTGATGCGATGCGCGATTACCGCTGCATCCACGCCAACGGTCTTTGCCAGTGCATTGACGATCATCTTCTGGGAGACCCCAATGCGGAACTCCCCCGTGATCAGTTTATTAAACACAAAGCGCTCGTCCTTATTCATTCTGTTCCAGCACCACTGTATAAACGCTTTTTTGTCCATCTCTTCTTTTTTGCCGATAGCGATCAGCGCTGCGAGGTACCAGGATAGACTGCCGTCGCCGCGAGCCGCCTCGGTGTAGGGGCGAGCACCGGAGACAGCCTCGGTGTTGGGGGAAGGGTCGGGGGCCGCCTCGAAGTTGGGGGGAGGGGCGGCAATAGGGGCGGTGCTGGCGGCGGCGAGGACGTCTTGTTGCCGCATGTCGCCGGCTTCCGGGAGCAGGAGCGCGATGGTCTCTGCCAGGTCGCCCACCGTGTGATAGCTTTCTTCAAACAACCAGGCGGGCAGCGCGGTGATCTCCATACTCCATTCTGCCAGCTGCCGCGCGTTGACCGTTCGCTTTGGCTTACGACCGCTGAACAGCGCAATGACCCAAACTTTGTCGGCGTCTTCTGCCGTAGAAAAATAGTGCGTCAGCGCATCCAGCTTTTCATTGGTTTTGGTCGTCGTTCCCAGAAGGACGACCAGCTCCGCGAAATGCCGCATGCCTTTGTTGATATTTGCTGTGGCTGTCATAAAGCATCGCCCTCCTCTTTGCCGTCGTCTGCGCCTCCGGCTTCTTCCGCTGTGCTCGCCGCGGCTTCTTCCGCTGTGTTCGCCGCGCCTTCTTCTGCCGCGGCTTCTTCGTCGGCGATCCCTTTTTCTGTCCGAGCTTCCATCGAAGCCTCTTCCTCAGCTGCGGCTTCTGCAACCACTGGTTCTCCGCCTTCCTCGTCTTCTCCGTATTCCGTCTTTACCTCCGCGGCCCAGATGCCTTTTTCATTCAAATACCGGGACAGTGTCGCTTGAAATCCATGTGTCACAAAGACCCGCTCGGCGCCCGTTGCGGATATTGCTTCCAGCAGGCCTTTCCAGTCGGCATGATCGCTTAGCGCAAAACCCGCGTCGGCATTCCTGCGCCGCATATTGCCTCTTACCTGCATCCAGCCGCTGCATACGCCTACCCCAAGGGGGGTAAAACGTCTCATCCAAGCGCTGTCCTCTGCGCTCGACGGAGCAATCACGACCTGGCCCCGAAACAAGTCCCGCGGCATATCCGGCAGAACCCTAACGACCGGAGGAAGCTTAATGCCCGCGTCAACCAGTGTCTGGTGTACATTCCACACCGCACCGTGGACATAGATGGTATCGGCCGCGTCCGAAAGACAGGATAGAATACGCTGTGCCTTTCCGAGGCTGTACGCGATAAAGACCGAGGTCTTGCCTCTGTCCTGGTTACCCGCCACCCAATTTTGCATCGAAGAAAAAATGTCTGCCTGGGGCTTCCAGTTATAGATCGGCAGCCCAAAGGTGGACTCCGTTAAAAAAGTATGGCAGCGGATCGGCTCAAATTTTCCGCTGAGCCCGTCGTCTTCTGTTTTGTAGTCTCCGCTGATCACCCAAACTTCGTCTTTGTATTCGATCCGGATCTGGCTGCTGCCGATGATATGGCCGGCTGGGTGAAGGCTGATCCGAACGCCGTTGAGAAATACCGCTTCTCCCCATTCCACCGCCTGAAAAGAATGCGGTCCAAGCCGCAATTCGAGCAATGGTTTTGTCAGCCGATGGCAGAGATAGTGGTCGCTTCCGGCGCGGGCATGGTAGCTATGTGCATGCGTGATCACGGCCCTGGCGACGGGCCGCCAGGGGTCGATATAAAACTCCCCTTGCGGGCAGTACAATCCCTTGTCTGTGAATTCGATTAAAGACATACCAGCTTATGTGCAAATAACAAGCCGGCGCGGCAAAAGTTGGGGCAGCGCCATTCAATTGACCGTTGTCACGTTCCCGTCTACTTTCTTTATGAAATAAAGCTTTTTGTTCTCGAAGTAATCAAGCACCATCGTCTGCTTGTTGAGAAACACCGGCTCGATAGAGAAATCGTCAAAAACTTTGAACTTTTTCTCACCGATACTGCCGTTGAGGCTTTTGCCATGAAGCAGCAGCAGCCTGGAGAAGCGATAGGCCGCCTCATATCCGCGGTACAGCATATCGCTGGGCCGTAAATAATACCTGGCTTTGAAGTTTTGTTGCAGCTCTTTTACCAGGCTATCTGCCGGGTTGAAATAAAAAGGCGCTGTATAAACGACATCCTCGCCAGCGTATTCGGATTTTGTAAAATCGATATTGTCCCAGGTCGGCATCCCGATAACCGTTGTCCGGTAGCTTTTAAGCCCTGCCAGCACTTCGCAAAGATGCGCTCCCCAGCTATCGTCGAGGCTGCCTGCGATACAGACCGTCACCAGCAGGCTGTCGAGATACGGCGCAATCGCATTGGCGTCAAAGTTGTCTTCCAGCTGGACGTATTTTATTTTCAGCGGCACACCGGCCGTGGTCTTGTCCATATTGGTGAAATAGCTGTAAAGCCTATCTTCCTGTGTGCCTTTCTTACGGAAAAAGACCAGCGACCTGGTCAGGTAATTCTTCTGTATATAGCGGTAAATGGCTTCGCAATGGGTTCGCAGCGTGCTGTTGAGGATAACGAGGTTTGGGTTATTGGTGACTCCGCCGTCGTTGGGGTAGCTGACATTTATAAAGGGAATGCTTTTTCGGGCTGCTGCTGCGGAGAGCGTTTGCAGTTCGGTTGCGTTGGAGACCTGTCCTATGATAAGTCCTGTCCGTTCGAATGCCGGGCTGGCGACGACCTGCGCCATAGGCTGGGTGACAGACTTCGAATCATAGATCTGTACGTTCAGCTTTGCGCCTTCTTTCTGTAGGGAATCCAGGGCCATCTGCACTCCTTCATAAAACTCAAGACCGGGGGTTATCCATTTGGGAAAGTTCTTGTCGTAGCGATAGTTCCCGGAGTCGTCGAATGCGGAATCGAGATACAAAGGAATAAAGATCGCTACCTGTAAGCGCGAGCTGTCCAGGCCGACTACGGGAGATCCTAAGGGGCGGGCGCTGCTATCTACCTGCCCGTGGGCCGCGGGCAAACCCGCAAGGGCCAGGATCAAACCAAGAGAATATCGGAATATTATTTTCATTATAAAGCTGTCTTCCCGCTCTCGAGCGGGACCCGGTTTGGGCAGGGCGGCGGCTATTCCTGCAATTCGACCACAAGCCTATTGGGACGTCAGGCGGGGCGGCAGTGTTGCCTACTCCCATTCGATCGTAGCCGGCGGCTTGCTGCTGATATCATATACCACCCGGTTGATCCCTTTGACATTGTTGATAATCTCATTGGAAACATCCGCGAGGAATGAATAGGGCAGATGCGCCCAGTCGGCTGTCATCCCATCGACCGAGGTCACTGCTCTAAGCGCAACGGTGAATTCATAGGTCCGCTCGTCTCCCATCACGCCGACGCTCTTTACCGGCAGTAAAATAGCGCCAGCCTGCCAAACGCTTGCATAGAGATGATGATCTTTCAGGGCCTTGGTATAAACATGATCAGCTTCCTGCAATAACCGAACCTTCTCCTCGGTGACTTCACCCAGGATACGGATGGCCAGGCCCGGGCCGGGGAAAGGGTGTCTTTCCAGCAGTTCGGCGGGGATGCCCAGCTCGGCGCCGACCCTTCTTACTTCGTCTTTGAACAGGAATCGCAGCGGTTCGACCAGTTCGAGGTGCATCTTTTCGGGAAGACCGCCCACATTGTGGTGGGATTTGATCGTGACGGAAGGTCCGTGTACCGATACGCTTTCGATGACGTCCGGGTAAATGGTACCCTGTCCCAGCAATTCCACACCCTCTACTTTACCGGCTTCTTCCTGGAAGACATCTATAAAGAGACGGCCAATCGTCTTGCGCTTGGCCTCCGGATCGGATTTGCCGGCTAATTCTTTATAAAACAACTCCTTAGCATCAATTCCTTTGACATTCAGGCCGATGGTTTTATAGGTTTCCAGAACCTGGCTGAACTCATTCTTGCGAAGCACGCCGTTATCGACGAAAATGCCGATCAGTCGGTCGCCGATCGCTCTGTGGATCAGGGTCGCAGCTACCGTAGAATCGACCCCGCCGCTCAGGGCCATGATGACTTTGCGGTTGCCGATCTGTTTTTTCAGTCCTTCTACCGTATCGCTGACAAAATGTGCTGGTGTCCAGTCCTGGGCACAGCCGCAGATATCGACGAGGAAATTGCGGATGATCTTTTTGCCTTCTACGGAATGATAGACTTCCGGATGGAATTGAAGACAATATAGGGGCTGCTCGTTGGCGGCATCCTTGCGGAAAGCGGCGTAAGGTATTTTATCTGTCGTCGCCAGAACTTCGAAGCCGACGGGCAGATCGAGGATCGTATCAGCATGGCTCATCCAGACCTGGGAAGTGCCTGTCACGTCCTTGAACAGCACGTTGTCCTTTTGCTTTTGCATAAAGGCGCGGCCGTATTCTCTTTTATCACTGCTGGCGACTCGTCCGCCAAACTGCTTGGCAGTCAGCTGGGCGCCATAGCAAACTCCCATCACCGGCAAACGCTTGTGCATCGCCTCGATGTCCACCTCTGGTGCATTGGCGTCATTCACCGAAAAGGGCGAACCAGAGAGGATGATGCCCTTTAAGGAAGGGTCATATTCAAAAGATTTGTGATAGGGGATGATCTCACAGTATACATTCGCTTCGCGTACAGCCCTGGCGATCAATTGAGTATATTGAGATCCAAAGTCGAGAATCAGGATTTTTTCCGTCATGGTGGCGCAAAGGTAAAAAAAATCCATCATGTAACCTCCCCGTCCCGATCGCGTCTGAGAGGTGGAGGGAGATTTATATACGGTTTCATAATCCCGTCAAAAAGTGTAATTTTTGTAACTAATCCTAAAAACATAAAACATGAAACTCGCCTCGCTTTCGTCCGCCTTTTCCAACTCTGCCGGTGGGCGGCTTCTTTTTGGGGCCTTGCTTGTCCTACCTCTGCTGTTATCCTCCTGCCACAATATTTTGGGCCGGCGTGTAAAAGGCAGCGGCAATATCCGTACGGAAGACCGCAGTGTTTCCGAGTTCAAGAATGTAGAAGTCTCCGGCGCGTCCAAGATCATGGTATCGCAAGGGGATCATTCTGCCGTCAAGATCGAAGGCGATGACAACCTGCTTCAATATATCGAGGTGCTCCAGGAAGGCGACAAGATCATCGTCCGGGAAAAATCCGGCTTTAACCTCAAGCCTACGGCCGACCTCCTGGTTTATGTCACTTCCAGGGTATACAATCAGATCGACGCCTCCGGCGCCTGTGACATCGTCGGACAAACCAAGATCTCTAATCCCGAAGACCTGGAAGTTCATGTCAGCGGCGCAGGCGATATAAAGATGGAGGTCGATGCTCCCGAGCTGAGGGCCAAGGTCTCCGGCAGCGGTTCTGTCACCTTGAAAGGGCAAACGAAAAATGTCGATCTTGATCTTACCGGGGCTGCCAACGCCTATTGCTATGACCTGTTGTCGGAAAACACAAAGGTTGATATTTCCGGCGCTGGTTCTGCGGAAGTTTTTGCCAGCGTTAAGCTTGACGCCAGCGTAAGCGGGGCCGGCAGCGTTTCTTACAAGGGTAATGCCACCACCGTCAGCCAGCATGTCAGCGGAGCCGGATCGGTTAATAAGGTCAACTAGTCACTATGCGTATATCGATATCCAAGGGCTGCGCCAGCAGCCCTTTATTTATATTGTTCTTTGTCCTCTGTTCGTCTCGTCAGGGGCGGGCACAGAATATCCCCTCTCCGGAAGCCTTTGTCAATGCCATCCTCGATTCGGCGACGGGTTCCGACACATCGCATATTTACCTGGTGGCCGGCGTCGACAGCTGCTGGTTTACCAAGTTCAATTATGACGAGTGGGAAAACTATACGCTGCGGGAGTCGGTTCCGTTGACGACGCTGAATGAATTGTCGGAGAAGGTGTCATTGGCCCGCTTCCCATACTTTTGGAAGACCGCTCTTTTGCCGAGGGCGATCCTGCTAACCCGTCATCAAAGCGACTCGCTTATCAATACCGGTCCGCATCGACAGCCGCTGCCAAAACAAAAGATCCTTTATAGTCTTTCTCTTCCCGAGTTTACCGACGACGGTCAATATGCGGTCATCGACATCAATCTCATCTGCGGCGTGCAGTGCGGACAGGGTTTTACCTGTATCTTTCACAAGACTCCTGATGGCTGGAAGCTGATCGGGAAACATAATAACTGGGCGTCTTAGCGCGGTCTGGTCTTCAGCGCAGACGCGCAGGACTGCCGATCGCTGTCACGCGGCCGGGGGGTGCGGGGTCTGTCGATGCTGATCGCTATCAGAAGGCCGCGCCGGCTACAGATCCACGTACTTCACCCTGATCCACAGATTCCGGTTTCGCCCTTTATCATCCGTACAGGAGATCTTTACCGGCCCTTCTTCGGGGACAAAGAACTGCTTGCTCCCCGCCTCTCCCGCCTTGTAGAACTTGTCATTGATATACCAGTAGACCTTTCCGACATCATTGCCCACACGACAGCGAAGCTCCAGCGGTTCGGGGTCTTTCCGGTTGATCAGGTATTCCGTGCCGGCGGTAGGGAAGGTCACTACGGGGCCGCCTTCGTGGAAAACCTTTTCGCAGGCGGGATTATGGACGGGTATCTTCTGATAAGTGATCCGGTTGGATTCGTAGTATTCCTTCATTTCGGGGGGGATAACCGGGTACCACTTTTTCTTGTAGCCCGTTGCAGGCAGACAGATCCTGCAATAGGATATCTTTTCATCGGGGGAGACAAAGACCTCCTGCTGGTTGTCGCATTTCTTTGCCGGCGATACCAGCGGGATAAAGTAGTCCGTTACGAGGTGAGAGCAGAAGTCTGCCGGGGGAAGACCCGTCTCGGAACAGACCATTCTTATATCACAATCGGCAGGCTGGCTGAACCAGGAGGCGTCATCGTCGTAGTCGATCGTATTGAAGACGGTGAACAGCAATGGCGTAGCCACGTTAGCGCCGCTAAGCTCGGGGATGCCTACCCCCGAAAAGTTGCCCACCCAGATACCGACGGTATAGCGTTTGTTGTAGCCAATACTCCAGGCATCTCTTCTTCCGTAAGAGGTTCCTGTCTTCCAGGCTATCTTGGGCAGGTGTACGGTGCTTTCCCAGTTGAGCGGAAAATCCGGCCGGTTGACCTTGGACAGGGTTTCGTTGATCATAAAAGCCGCCGCGGGGCTAAGGATCTTTCGGGCGGCCCGGACCGTATCTTCGAGGGTATAGATCGGTTTTACATAAGCGCCGCTATCGGAAAAGATGGAATAGAGTCCCGTCATCTCCTCGAGTGTCGCTCCGCATCCTCCCAGGATCATCGAGAGCCCCAGCTTGCGTTTATCTTTTGTCACCTGCTTGAAATCGCATTCTTCCAGCTTCCGGATCAGCTTTTCTTTGCCGAGCGCTTTCAGGCTTTTTACAGCCGGGATATTCAGGGAATGTTCCAGTGCGTACTCCATCGTCACATAGCCATTGAATTTCCGGTCATAGTTTTCCGGGGCATAGCCTTCGTAGTTGACAGGGACGTCCGTGATCGTCATTTTGGGTGTCAGCAGTCCATTGTCGATACAAAGTCCATATAACAGGGGCTTCAGCGTGCTGCCCGGCTGCCGGATGGCGGCAGCTCCATTGACCTGTCCGCCATCTGTCGAGTCATGGAAGTCTGCGCTGCCGATGTAAGAGACAAGGCGGTGCGTCCGATTGTCGAGCACGATCACTGCTGCGTTATGGATGTTTTTCAAAGCAAGGGTCCGGGAATAGTCCTTGACCAGCTTCTCCAGCTTCATCTGTGTATTCAGTACGATCGTTGTATGGATGATCGGCGCTCCTGTCTTTTTTAGCTTGACAGCCAGGTGCGGGATATAGGCAGGCACGGCGCCTCTTGTCGCCGTCAGCGGCTCCGCCAGTGCGTCTGCGATCTCCTTTTCGGTAAACACCTTCTCCGCCGCCCAGTGATGCAGCCATTTATTTCTTTCCTCTATGATCTGATCGTTGTTCTTTCCCATCACCAGGGAAGAGGGCCGGTTGGGTATAATAGACAAAGCTGTGATCTCCGCCAGCGACAGGTGATCGGGATTCTTTTTGAAGTATAGGATGGATGCCGACTTTACGCCCTGGATATTGCCGCCGTAAGGGACCTTATTCAGATACAGCTGCAGAATCTCGTCCTTATTGTATTTCCACTCGAGCTGAAAAGCCCGGAAGACTTCTATCAGCTTGTTCAGGTAGGTGCGTCTTTTTGGTTCCAGCGAACGGGCGACCTGCATCGTAATGGTAGAAGCGCCGGAGGTGCGCCGCATCCGCAGGATATTTTTGACAAAGGCCCTCGCCATAGCCACAGGGTTGATACCGGGGTGGTAGTAAAAATACCTGTCTTCTTTTTCCACGATGGTCTTGCGTAGTAAAGGCGAGATCTCATTCAGTTCCGTTTTCATCCGCCATTGCTGATCATGCGTAAGAAAGGCGTGGATGACTTCACCTTTGTTGTCGGTAATGATCGTGGAGTACTCTACCCGGTCGGGGAGGGGGAAGCACCAGTTTAAGAGTAAAAAAAGAAGAAAACCGCCGGCTACAGGCAATCCGCCGATCTTTAGATATTTCAGCAGGCGTTGTCGCTTTGGTAAAGAGCGCTGCTGTGACTCGGGTCGGGAAGTCCTGGTCTTTCCCCGAAATGGGATTCTCATGGTTTTCCGGTAGTTCCGGTTTATTAAATGTAATTAACAATTTCTTAGTACATCCACTATTGCAAATACTCTATTCCGTTATGTAACTTACTCCTGGAATTTATTTCCACTTTATGCCCTCCTCACATCCTCCTTAGCTCGCACTAATTTCATACTTTCTTTTTTGGCTGACAAGCCAAAAGGAATCTATTTTCTCCTATCTATTTGTATATTCGGGCTGTTGGCCGTTCTGGAAATTCGGCCTTGGCCCGAAAGGTCTGACGATGAGCCTTCGGTCAGCCGACTCCGTCGACTTTGGTTAACACCGTTTTAAGTACTGGATGGGAGCGTCCCCTCCATGTCTTTACAAAACTCTTATCTGATCTCCATATGCGCAAACTTTCCGGCTTATCCGCCATTGCTATCCTGGCCTTACTCTTTTTTTCCTGTAATCGCAGTCTTGTAAAACTGGATTATACCAATGCCAGGGATGAAGTGCCAACCTTGGGAAACCTCGTATTCCGTTTCGATCAGTCGCTCATTGCCGACTCGCTGCTCGATCAGTGGGATTCTACTCAGTATGTTTCTTTCGAACCAAAGATACCTGGCCGTTTTCGCTGGGAACATAACGATGAGCTGGTCTTTTCTCCTTCCCAGCCTCTTCCTCCCGCAACGACCTTCAAGGCTGTGCTTAACAAAGATATCCTTCAGTATAGCAAGTTCGGCAGGATAAAGACCGGCGAGGACCTGGTCTTTCATACACCGGACCTTAAACTGGACGGCACCAATACGACCTGGGTCCTGCAGGATGACAACGGCAACAATGCGCTTCCCCAGATCGATCTTCAATTCAATTACCCGGTGAACCCTGCCGCGCTGAAGGACAAGCTTAGCATCCAGATCGATGGAAAGCCCGTCAACTTCGGTCTTCAGACGCTATCGGCTTCCGATCGTATTTCGCTGCGGCTGATGAACCTGAAAATGGAAGACAAGACGATCGACGCCATGGTTTCCATCGACAAGGGATTGCTGCCTGACGGTGGCACCAATGGGCTTAAGGAAAAGATCGAAATGTCTTCCCCGATCCCTTCTCCCTTTGTGCTTGCCATCAATGATGTTAGTACCGAGCACGACGGAGAGACGGGAACCATCCATGTCAAGACCAGCCAGCAGATCATCGCCAGCACGCTGGCAAGCGCGATCTCTTTTAACCCGGCGGTAAAGTTTACAGCCGAAGCTGTTGAGGATGGCTTTATGATCCACAGCGATAATTTCGACCAGTCGAAGAGCTATGCTCTTATCCTGGCAAAAGGTCTGCGTGGAAGGATCGGTGGTGTTCTTCATGAAGAATACTCGACCAATATCACCTTTGGCGAATTGGCCCCCAGCATCAGCTTTGCCAATAGCAAAGGTATCTATCTGTCCGGGAAAGGCGCTCAAAATATCGAAGTAAAGATCATCAACGTGCCCCGGGTAAAGGTGGTGATCTCCAAGATCTATGAGAACAATCTGCTCGCTGCTAATCACTATGGGTATCATCCGACGGAAACAAAGACCAGTACTTCCACTTCGACACAAGGCGGCGAAAGTGAGTCCGAAGAAGGCGAAGAGATGAGCTACACCGGCTCTGACGATAATTCCGAGCTTACTTTTGGGGATGTGATCTACGAACAGGAGATCGACACCCGAAGCTTGCCCAAGACCGGCAGCGGCGGCGGTCACCTGTTGAATATGGCCATAGCAGACAAGCTGCCGGAGTTCAAAGGTATCTATCATATCATGATCCGGTCGGCAAAAGACTACTGGGTCCGTGACAGCCGTATGGTTTCGCTTTCGGATATCGGTCTTATCGCGAAAGAAGGGAAGGAGAAGATACTGGTATTCGCTAACTCCATCAAGACTGCCGCAGCGATGACGGGTGTCAACGTGCTGGCCTATGGTATCAACAACCAGCTGCTGGGTATGGGGAGTACCAACGCGGAAGGTGTTGCAGAGATCACCTATTCCAGGAAAGAACTGACAGGATTTAAACCCGCTATGATCATTGCCAAGACAGCCGACGACTTCAACTATCTTCCTTTTACTACTACCCGTGTCAATACCTCCCGATTCGAAGTAGGCGGACAGCGAACTAACGCTTCGGGATTGGATGCCTTTATCTATCCCGAACGGGATATCTATCGTCCCGGCGAGCGCGTAAATTTCTCGGTGATCGTCCGTGACCGTCAGTGGAAGTCTCCCGGCGAGCTGCCCGTAGTTCTCAAATTCCTGCTGCCCAATGGGAAGGAGATGAAGACCTTCCGTAAGTCGCTGAACGCGCAGGGGTCGCTCGAGGGCAATGTCGACATCGCGCAATCTGCGATCACCGGCAGCTATTCTCTTGAGGTGTATAGCTCGAACGACGTATTGCTGGCGACACAGCCTTTCCGCATCGAAGAGTTTGTTCCCGACCGTATAAAGGTGACGGCTCAGCTGGACAAGCCTTATCTGTCCGCAGGAGACATATCCAAACTGAATATCCATGCGGTCAATTTCTTTGGACCGCCTGCGGCCAATCGCAATTACGAATGCGAGATCCAGATCAAACAAAAATCATTCAACCCGAAGAACTATCGCAATTTCGACTTTAGTCTTTCTGATGTCTCTGCCAGCTTCGATAAATCGGTCCGGGAAGGAAAGACTGACGAACAGGGTAATGCGGTGGAGAAATACGAAGTGCCGGATATCTTCAGGAATATAGGAAGGCTGCAGGCGACTTTCTATGCGACTGTCTTTGACGAGACGGGACGTCCTGTCAGCCGCAGCGCGAGCGTCGATATCTTTACGCAGCAGGCCTTCTTCGGCGTCGGTGACGACGGCTACTCCTATTATTCGTTGAACCACCCGATCGAATTCCCGCTAATCGCTCTCGACCGCAACGAGCGCGTACTTAACGGCGCTTCAGCCCGTGTACAGGTGATCAAACACGATTACCGGACCATTCTCACCAAGTATGGCAGCTACTTCCGTTATGAGTCCCAGAGGGATGACAAGCTGATTACGACCGGTACTGTCTCTGTTAGCGGAGAAAACACCAAATACACCTTTACTCCCGTCACGCCGGGCGACTATGAACTTCGCATTTCGGTACCGGGTTCGAACAGCTATGTCAGCCGCAGTTTTTACAGCTATGGCAGCTGGGGCGGCGACAACAATTCTTTTGATGTAAACACCGAAGGGCATGTCGATATCAGTCTTGACAAGTCAGGCACTTACTATACCGGTGAAAGCGTACGGGCGTTGTTCAAAACGCCGTTCAGCGGACGTATGCTCGTTACTATGGAAACCGATAAGGTCGTATCTTATAAATACATCGATGTGGATAGCAAGCGTAACGTCAGTCTCGATCTGCCGCTTACGATCGATGACATTCCCAACGTGTATATTACGGCGACCCTGATCAAGCCCCACGAGCTTTCCGATATACCATTGACCGTAGCCCACGGCTACCAGTCCGTCAAGGTCGAGGCAAGGGACCGCCGTATCCCGGTAGAGATCAACGCCCAGGCGTCGGTTCGCAGTCATACTCATCAGAAGGTGCGCGTTCATGCGGCTCCTGGCAGCATGGTCACTCTTGCTGCTGTCGATAACGGCGTGCTGCAGGTCTCCGACTTCGAGACGCCCGATCCGTATGAGCACTTCTATGCGAAGCGGGCTCTTGAGGTGAATGCCTATGATATCTATCCGTTGTTGCTGCCCGAGGTAAAGGCAAGTCTCAGCAGCACCGGCGGTGATGGGGAAAGCGATATGAAGAAGCGCGTCAATCCGATGCCGGCAAAGAGGATAAATATCCTTTCTTACTGGAGCGGCATCGCGCAGGCCAATGGCAGCGGCGACGCAGAGTTCGAGTTCGATATTCCGCAGTTCTCCGGCCAGGTCCGTCTGATGGCCGTTGCCTATAAGAACGAAAGCTTTGGTTCCAAGGAGTCTACCATGACCGTTGCCGATCCGATCGTGCTTAGCTCGGCGCTGCCGCGGTTCATGAGTCCTGGCGACACCGTCACGATGCCCGTTACGATCAGCAATACCACCAATGGCTCTGCCAGCGCCAGCGTAAAGTTGAGACTCAGCGGCAGTCTGCGTGCTATCGGCGATGGACAGCAGTCCGTAAGCGTCAGTTCCGGCAGTGAAGGCCGCGCCGTCTTCCAGTTAGTAGCGCCTCCCGCTATCGGGGTTGGAAAAGTGGCCGTCGATGTCAATGCTTTGGGTGAACATTTTACCGATGAAACAGAGATCGGCATCCGCCCTTCTGCTCCTTTGCAAAAGATAACGGGTGCTGGAGTGGTAACTGCCGGCAGCAGCCAAACGGTCAACTTCTCCGCCGGCGACTTTATCCCTTCCAGTATAGGGTATCAGCTGGTTGTCAGCAGATCGCCTGCGGCGCGTATGGGTAAATACCTCAGCTGGCTGGTGCAGTATCCCTATGGATGTACCGAACAGACCGTATCTGCCGCCTTCCCGCAGCTTTACTTTGGCGACCTGGCCAACCTGGTCCGCAGTCCGAATGTGGACGCGATGCAAAAGACCAATGCCAACAGCAATATCCAGGAAGCGATCCGCAAGATCAAGATGCGCCAGCTTTATAACGGCGGAATCACGTTGTGGGACAACGAGACGACAGAGGACTGGTGGGCTACGATCTATGCCGCTAATTTTCTGATCGAAGCGCAGAAGGCTGGATTTGATGTCGACAAGAATCTTGTTCCGACGATCCTGAGTTATATCAACAACAAACTTAAGAATCGCGAAACGATCCCCTATTACTACAACCGCGACCAGGTAAAGAAGATCGTCCCCAAACAGGTGATCTATGGATTGTATGTATTAGCATTGGCCGGACAGCCCAATGTCAGCGTGATGAACTACTACAAGGCGAGTCCGTCGCTGCTTAGTCTCGATTGTAAATACCTGCTGGCGGCGGCTTATGCTCAGGCAGGAGATAAGCGCAGCTTTCAGGAGTTTCTGCCTACCTCCTTTACAGGAGAAACGTCGGTGGCCCAGACGGGCGGGAGCTTCTACTCCGATATCCGGGACGAATCCATCGCGCTGGATGTATTGGTTGACGTTGATCCTTCCAACAACCAGATCCCCATCATGTCGAAGCATGTGTTGGACAGGCTGGAACAACGATCCTGGTATAGCACGCAGGAAATTGCGTTTAGCTTCCTGGCGATCGGCAAGATGGCTCACCAGGCGGCAGGGGAATCTGCTACTGCCGAGATCCGCGTTGATGGCCGCACCGTTGCCGCTATGGATGGGAATCCCGTCAAGCTGGGTACGGCACAGTTAAATTCCGGTTCGCATCGTGCCGATATCGTCGCCAAGGGGGCGGGGCATGTATATTACTACTGGCAGTCCGAGGGCATCAGCGCCAGCGGGGCGTATAAAGAGGAGGACAGCTATCTCAAGGTGCGTAAACACTTCTTCGATCGCAACGGCCGTCCGCTTACCGGCAATAGCTTTAAGCAGAATGAGCTTATTATCGTTGAATTGACTTTGGAGCGTTCTTTCAACAGTGACGTCGATAATATCGTCATCACGGATATGCTGCCGGCCGGCTTCGAGATCGAGAACCCGCGTACCAAGGAACTGCCGGGTATGGACTGGATCAAGAACGACGATAGTCCAACGGCTCTCGATGTTCGGGATGACCGGATCAATCTGTTTGTCGATCTGCATTCCAATCGTCAGACATACTATTACTCCGTTCGCGCAGTATCGCCGGGGACTTATCACATGGGACCTGTGAGTGCGGATGCGATGTATAATGGGGAATATCACTCGTATAATGGAGCGGGGACGATACATGTGACGCAATAGGCTTTATAAAAAAGAAGGCCGGCCGCCGGTTGCTATTACGCAGGCCGGAGAAGACCGCTTTTGTGACGACCTTGCCGTTTAGCAGGATGGTTTGCCTGAAATGAAGCTGCGGTGCTCATCTTTTCCGACGTAGTTTTTCGAGTACGCCATGCCGCCAAGATAAACATCGGTTAGGACTAAAAGAACGGCGGGAACTCCATCAGAAATTCCCGAATCTCTTCTTCCGTTGTCGAAGGATGTATCGATTCGAGCTTGACCACTCCTTCTTCCGAATCATAATAGGCTGCGTATCGGTCGTTGGAAACATGGAATTGATGACGGGTGGTATCCTGCTGCATTCCATATTGCTGACAGAGACGGTTGATGAGTATTGCGGCTTCTTCCTGGTCAGCGACAGCGATCCGCCTGATTTCTTTGGCCATTTCTTTATGTTTTATGAATTATTTTCTTCTACAACCTGCAGGATTATTTTGCCGCGGGTGTGTCCTTGCTCCAGCAGCCGGTGCGCTTCGGCGGCGTCTTTTAGCGGCAGGATCTGCGACACGACGGGTATCAGCTGGCCTGAATCGATCAGGTTGCTCAGCTGGCGCAGGTCTTCTGTCCGGGATTGGGCCATAAAAGAGACCGGTACGATCCCTTTTGATCTTATTGTTTCTGCATCTTTTATCCCAACGGTACTTACCAGTCTGCCACCGGGTTTGAGGACCCTGATCGAATCTTCCTGCGTCTTCCCTCCGCGTGTGTCCAGTACAACATCGATATCGGTTACCCGCTGACTAAAGTCTTCCTTTTCATAGTCGATCACTTCGTCGACGCCCAGCTCTTCCAGGTATAGCGCGTTTCTAGCGGAGGAGGTTGCCAGTACGTAGGCGCCTTTCCACTTCGCGAGCTGTACGGCGAAGGTGCCGACACCTCCTGCCGCGCCATGGATGAGAACCCGATCACCTTCCTGCAGTCTGCCATGTTCGAAGAGACCCTGTAATGCGGTTAAACCGGCTAAAGCGATACCTGAAGCTGCCTTATGATCTACCGAAACCGGTTTACGACCAAACTCTCCAACCTTTACCGCAGCATATTCAGCATAGGTTCCATCGCGGGATGGATCAGGACGACCATATACTTCGTCTCCGGTCTTCCAGCCAACGACATTGTCGCCGACTTTTTCGATGACACCGGAAAAGTCCCAACCCAGGATACGGGGGAAATGTCCGTTTTCCTTAGATCTGCTGCCTTGTCTTATCTTATAGTCGATGGGATTTACGCCACTTGCGTATATTTTTACCAGCACCTCATCGGGACTGATGGCGGGCAATGGCGCCTCTTCATACTTCAACTCTTCGGGACCGCCATAATGATGAATTTCTACAGCCTTCATAACATTTTGCGACAACCATTTGTTGTTGCCTCGTTAACGGCTGATGCAAATCCCAGACCCTTCAAAAATCTGTAAAAAAAAGGAATGTTTATGCTGTATACTTTACGGGATTTTATTTGCGCCTTCTATGGGTAAAGGGCTATCTTCCTATTTATTTGTTAGGCAATATTGCCGTAAAAAGCTATTTTTATCCCGGATTATCCACTGCTTTAAGCAGTAAATTAATTAGTATTAAGTTATATAGTTTTTATCTTTGTAATTTTACCTCTTTAAATCTAATGGCATGAAGCTTTTTGTAGCAGGTCTCCCC
>JAATGQ010000025.1 GCA_015654595.1 Chitinophagales bacterium
GGAGATACCTGGTCCACTAAACTTAGTGGGCCAGTGGTGGTCCAGTGGGCTAGTTGCGGGCCTTGATGGTGTCCAGGATGGCCTGTAAGTGCTGGTTGATGGCTGATTTCAGCTGATCGTATTCCGTAAGATCGGCAATGCTGTATTCGTATTTCCCGTACCGTCCGCTGCGGTTGACTTTCAGGTAGCCGTAGCGTTCCAGCTCGGAGAGATAGCGTTTCAACGTCGTGGGCGCCAGCCGCAGCTGCTGACGGATCTCCCGCGCCTGGAAGCTCGTTTTGCCCTGGCGCTGCAACAGCACTTTAAGTCCTTCTAAAAAACTCCGGCTCGCTTTGGTCAGCTCGTCACTCTTGGTGAACAACACATCGCTTAGCAGCCGGAACGCGGCTTCAATGTCCGCTACCGTGCTTTCGATATACGGATGGCCCTGGGCGTCCCGCTTCAACGGCCGCTGGTACTGGTGATAGAACGTGATCGCCTCGATAAAGGCCAGCAGCAAGGTCATCGTCCGGCGGGGCTTGAAGACCTGCTCCGGGAGGTGGATGTATTTTGCATAGGGATTGATCACCTGTACAGCCGTGAGTACCCGCTGTACCTGCTGCAACTGCTGCCGGGTATACTGTTCTGCTTCCCGGTTGATCTCGCCCCCGGCAGCTCTTGTCTGGTAGTCCAGGATTCGGCTGTCCTGTTCTTTACTGCCATCGATGTACAGCAACAGGCAGCGGTTCGCGTTATCCTCATATACTTTCTCCCGCGTCGTGCAGCCGCTCACACTCACCGGGCCTTCTACCAGGAGCGTAATCGTTTTTAAATTACCCTTGCTGTCTTTCAGCGTCACGGTCTTACTGATCCTTCGCTTGCTCTGCAGCTCCCGTAACGGGTACAACGCCGACTCCGCGCCGTCCAGGTCCTCGATCAGCAGCAGCCTGTTTTTTAGTTCATCCTGTCTAAAGTAATAGAAGGCGTTCTCGGTGATTTGCGTGATCTCGATCTTGTCCTCCGGCGGGATAAGTTCGCTCACCCGTTCCTGTAGCCAGGTCTTGCCACTGCCACTGCTGCCCAGGAACATCAGGTGCAGCGGAACGCGGAGCTTCCGGCTGCTGTACACCAGCCACGCGATCAGCCGGTTGGTCTCCTCCCCTACAAGGCCCGACCGGCCTATATCTTCATTCGTCCGTTCCAGCAGGTTCGCCTGCTTCAGGTAGCTAATCGCCGCCTGCCGCTGCCGGACTAAGTTGTACCCTTTCTGCTGCCCGGGGCTGCAGGGATTCCATGCGTTTCGCCCGGTAGCTCTCCAGTTCGCTCGTGAGGGCAGCTATGGTTTGTGTCGTCGCCTGCGTGGGGACGTCCAGGTGCTCCGCAATCTTGTTTACTAACTGCTCGGTATGCGGATGGTTGTACAGGTCCAGGTGATGGCGCACCGGCAACACCGGTTTTGCCTTATGCTCCACCTTCAGCGTCACCCGCATCCGGTCCAGGCCCGTGAGCTTGATACCACCCAGCACTGTGATCAGCAGCTCACCATTATCATAGACCAGCAACTCCGGGTTGGCCGTGATCAGTTGACCAGTCACGGGTCTTACTGTCGCAGCAGCAGGAGTTTTAACCGGTTCGGGTGCCGGAGATTCAATTGAAAAAGAAAAGGGAGTGCGGCCTTCGATCAGCTCTGTCAGTACCCGCGGATCATCGTGCGTTTGCAGCAGGCTGTTGACGTCTTCGCCATCAGGAACCGCCACGGTCGTTAGCTTTACGATTGGCAACAATGCATGTAACATCGTACAATGCTTCGCGGTAGCTGCTTTGCCGGCTTCATCACCATTCAGCATGAAGATGATCTCTTCCAGGTGTTTGAGCGCCAGGATAGCCTGCGCGTGCTCATCGGTCAGTCCATTGGTGCCATACAGCGCCAGTACCTCGTATTGTATCATCAGCTCGTGCTGCTGCACAATCGATACCGCATCAAGGATGCTCTCCACCAGGACGAGCCGCGTCGTCGATGATTTAGGGTAGCCCGGGTACAGGCCTTCGCGGCCGCTCCCGTAAAAATGCCGCTGGTCACTGTCGTTCGTGATACTCCGGCCGTACAGGCTCACCACCTTATGTTCTGCGTTTCGCAGCGGGAAGATCACACAGTCCTTCGCCCACACGCTGTAACCTCCGGCCGGCCGGCGTTTCAGTAACCCGTATTTTTCCATACTGTTGACCAGGTGATGGTTCTTGCTCTCGCCATGCAGCCCGCCACTGTTGTAGCCGATGACGTGTTGGGGATGATCAATGCCCCGGCCCTGCAGATACTCCACCGCCTTTCGGGTCAGCGGCAGGGACTTCGTAAAATAACTGAACACCTTGCCCAGCAGGGCTTCCTTTTCCAACTCGTCGCCCTCAACGAACAGTTTGGCAGCCGGTGTGGGAGCTGAAGAAGTGAGGGGAATCAAACTGCCTCCACACAAGGCCGCGGCTTTTACCAGCGCCTCGTGCTTGCTGCATTTTTCCATCAACTGGATAAACTGGATCACGTCACCTGTGCCGGCGCTGCAGTTGCTGCTGAAGCAATAGTAGGTATTAGTCTTGTGATACACCTGCAGGCTCGGCGTCTTGTCCGGGTGGAAGGGGCATAGCAGCCGGTCGTTCTTATCCGGTTTTAACCCGTAATGCTGCAATACCTGGTCGATCGTAAGCCGGCTTTTGATCTCCAATAGCTCCATGTGGATAATTTTTACAATGAGACTTTTATGTCACAAATGTAACTTTCCTTTCTCATATCAACAACACACTATAGTCCCGATTTATGCCATTTTATCCACTATTTTTGCCGTATATTGTTAATTATCGGTCTCTTTAACACCTTTTTGTATGAACATCGGTCATAAAATAACAGAGTTGCGCAAGCTGAAAGACCTCTCCCAAACTGAGTTTGCAAAACAAGTGGGAGTGTCCCGGGAGATGATCGGACGCTATGAGCGCGATGAGGTCATGCCTTCTATTGAGGTCGCAAAGAAAATTGCGGATGCCCTCGATGTAAGCTTGGATTACCTGGCAGGGGATGCCCAAAAATCGGCCGTCGATAAACAGACCCTCAAGCTCATCCATGATATCGAAGACCTCGAGCCTGCTATCAAGGATAAACTCCTATACCTGGCCAACGCGGTGATTCGCGATGCTAAAACAAAAAAGGCCTATGCCCATTAATTTGTAAATTCGCTTCTCTATGCTCTCCACTACTTTTATAACCGACGGAAAAGGGAAAAAGATCTCCGCTGTTCTTCCCATCAAACTCTATCAGCAATGGCTCGATGAGTTGGAAGACCTCGAAGATATCCGCGCCTACGATAAAGCTAAAGCCAAAAAAGAAAAACCCATCCCCCTCCGCGATGCCATCCAGCAACGACGCAAAAAGCAAAAAGCCTGAGTACGCCGTTCTCATCCTGCCTTCCGCACAAAAGCAGCTCAGCAAGCTCCCCAATACCATTGCTACCCGTATCGAGGATAAATTGATGGAGTTGGAACAAGACCCCAGACCTCCCGGATGCAAGAAATTAAAAGGCCGCGACGCCTGGCGCATTCGCATCGGCGATTACCGCGCCATCTATGAGATCAATGACGGCCGACTCATTGTCACCGTCATCACTATCGGACATCGAAGAGACGTCTATGAGTGATAGATCATAACTCTCCAGATATATCAGAAAATGACTTCTGCACAAACTCAAATCCATAGCCAGCAGACGTTAATATTCCTTTTGCCCTTTCCAAAAAATGAAACCCGTCTTTATTCGGGCTTTCGAAGGCAACTATTCTAATTATAATATTTCTGTTTTTTCCATTTGGATAAGCATCGTAGAACTCGCCGGTCTCAATAGCACCTAAATAAGAATTAATCTTATCCTGAAGCAAGAGCAGATGTTCATTTTCTACGTCCCATGGTAAATGATCGGAGATTGTCAGCACCGCATTGCCTTTGACATCTATACTCACAATATCTATAACGCCTTTCTGTTCAATCGACATATTAATTAACTTTTGGAGGACGAACTATTTCTATTTTCGTAGGAGGGATCTGAGTACCACCAGGAAAGCCTGGCTTACCTTTGCCGACAACGACACCTCCATCTTTTTCTATCGAAGGATGGGCTAACTTCTGGTTCCCAGTCAATGGTGCAGTCTCCGAACCTTTTACTTCCCGTAATTTTACAGCACCTTCCTCTGTTTTGCTTGCAATATCCATTTTGGTCGTTACCCCGTTACGAGCTTTGATAGATATTTGCTCCGAAACGTCCTTTTCCCCTTGATTTATCGCATCTTTTACGACAGTTTGCTCAGCCGCTTTTCCAACTGCTTTGTTGGCTTCTAAAATTACAGCTTTATCAATGGCTTTAGCAACAGCACCTTCAATCCTTCCACCGGGGATTAGCGTAATAGCTGCCTCGAGAGTAGATTGAGACCTAGGCTTACTTTCAGTAAAATCACTTTCAACACTTTTTCCTGTTGCTGCTTCTACAAAAGGGGTAACAGGATTGACGTATGTATTAACCAATCTTGCGTCATAAACGGCAGCATTATATAATCCAACTCCCAAACTCTTTGTTGCATTCCATATCTCTTTGCAACAGGCCTCGCCTTCATCCCCGTTAAAATCGTTGTACCGCAATGGATCGTTATTCATTGCACTATAAGGAGACACATTCTCATACCCTTCATCAATTTTTGGATCAATCTGCCACCATCTCCCCAATTGCGGATCGAGGCTTCGCAATGGCGTCTCATACAACTCCAACCCGCTCCCATCACTAAACTCTTTATTCTGCAGCTCCGATCCTTTGTTGTATCGATACTTATTCTCCGCGTAATTGGACTTGATTGCCTTATCGCTAATCCCCGCCATAGTCAACCCGAACGGATAATAGTTAGCCCCTTTTCTATCCGGGACACCTTTTTTCCCTTATTTTACCTTAAACATTTCCGGGAACAGTCAGAGAGCTATAGAGCAACAAGGTAACCGTTTTTTCTTTTCAACTGAACTTTCCATTTGAAAGAAAAAATCATCCCTCCGACCCTCTGCTTGTAAGGCAGAAGGTCTCCCTACAGACTTTA
>JAATGQ010000200.1 GCA_015654595.1 Chitinophagales bacterium
ACATCGATCCAGCCATTTATCCCCTGATCAACTACGAAACCTTCAGAAAATGGTTCGAAGTATCCGTTCATACAATGATCTATGATACCGTAGATCGCCCCATCGATAAAGAATAGCAATGGTACTTCGCCGGAGGCTTACACCATTGCCGGCGCCCAGCTTACTAAGTTTATCCTTATAACCATCCAATTGAGACTGGGCGTCCTGCATGCTGCTTTGTACAGATGCGGCGCTGGCCGGCCCGCCGGAAGCGACCTGTCCTTGTATTAATTGCGCTACTTGGTCCCGCGTCTGCAGACCCGACAACGATCCCGAAGAAGCATAACTTCCCGGCACATTGAAGAGCCCTCCTAATTGAGAATTGTTCTTCATAAAAGCCTGAAAAGCCGGCAGCTTATTCAAAAACGCCAATGCCGTCTGCTCCAGCTTGTCCGGATCATTCCACATCTCCTTATATTGTCGCAGCTGTTGGCCGTAATAATAAACCTCCTGGTTCATCCCAGAATAAGAAGGCCCCAATACCGATTGAAGATTAGTATGTTGAGCAATATATTGTCCTATAAGCTGTTTTCGTTGTTGCACATAAGCCTTCACCGCATCTGCATCCGTCATCTTTGCCTCCAATTCCTGCATTTGTGAAGACGCGCCCGCAACTGCGCCAACTGTCCACTTTTCAATAGCTGAGAATGCTGCCTCAAAAAACCCAAGGAACCTTGAAGAGAATCAGCATAAGGCAGATATGCTCCTCCAGGAAGCTGACCACGTACACCAGTATCTGCTTTTATTTTCTGCTCCAATGCCGCATACTGTGCCGCTGATCCCGCAAACAATTGCTTTGCCGCATTACTATCGACAGCATACAACCGCCGACGCATCTTTTCCTCCCGACGCGCCATACGTTCCAGGCAAGCCGAAGTTTGCCGCGTCAATTGGCGGTCAAGACTGGAAGTCTTCGCTTTAATTCTACCTAATAAACCAGAAGGAAAATGCTGCCCCTCCACTGCAGAGTCCGCAGATTGGGCGTAAGAGACTGTCCAGCCAAGACAAAGCATGACCAACAGCAAAAAAACAAAATGCTTTTGCATACGGTTAGGTTCAGTAAATGGGGTTACCGCTAAAAATCAGGAGCCTTGTAAAAAATTGCTAAAATGAAAATGCTACGTTCAGACAGAGTATTACGGTAAAGATTATAGGTTCTTCTTTGGAGTGGAATTGTAATAGCGAAATTAAGACAAACTAAATGTAAATTCCTAAAAAAGTGTAAAAGTTATTTCTATTCAACGCTCACACTTTTCCTTATTCGAAACACATATTCATAATATTATCAATCCATTGCATACCCAACCTTCACATTATTCTGCACCCTTCTTTGCAAGAAATTGACTTTTGTCAATTTCTTGAATTCTTCTCTATCCCTACATTCAATCAATCAAAATCATCAACCAAAAACAAACTTCATGAAACACATGACAGAACTCATCAAAAACGTCATTCCCTTTCCACCCGAAGCGCAAACCGAGTTCTTCCAGGTCGTAAAGGCTCTCGACCTCAATCCCGGAGAATGGATTCCGGACAATCTTCCATCAGGTACCCGATTCTTTGTTGAAGATGGCTTTTTATTACTGACCACCCGTGTAAAAGACGAATGGAAATGCAGCAATTTCTATCCCGAAGGAACCACGACAGTAACATACAGCGAAGGTGCAGCCGAATCCAGAGAGGGTAGCTTTCGGGGCCGTGCTACAGAACCTTCCCAGGTTTATTATATACTAAAAACCGACGAAGACCAGCTTAAGAAGATCCTTCCCGGCTACTCCTTTGCAATGAGTATGTTAAGCCAACATTCCTACCAAAAGCACCTCGAAAGATCACAACTTTTTAAGCTTGAAAACATCGACCGGCTAATTTGCATCGACGAATACTTCCCTACCTCCTCCGCGCACCAATTGATGACCTGCTTGAATTCTTTGACTTTACGCATGAGTTGGACAGACCAGTACTTCAGTCGCTTCAGGCAAAATGGCATCCAACGCTCCAGCAATCCGCCGAAAAGTTCAACTAATCCAAACCAAACAACCATAAAATCAATATAACACAAATTCGTTTATATTTTTTACCAGGTAGCAATACGCGACATAATCAAATTATCATCACACAAACCTTCATCTTATGTCTGGAAAACTCTTATTCCTATTCACCCTTCTTGCAATCCTGTCGTCAGGATGTGTAAAAAAAAGCACCAACCCATCCACCAACGATCTGATCGCCGAAGCACATTCCTATTTCGATCAATCTGTCACCGGGGCAACAAAGTCTCCTAATACTAATAATTACCGTGCAAACCAGAGCAAGACGCCCCTCTGGGAGCAAGCCCACACCCAGCAAATGAGTACAGGTAATGCCATTGTCGTACCAGTGGCCTACAAAAACAATCTGTTTATATCCGTGAAGTCCGATCCCACGCGAACATATAAACTAGCCGATCTTACCACGCTGGTCATCTTCCGGGACGCCAACCAATCTCAGCACACCGCCGTGATCACTTTTATTCCCGACTCCGGAACCACTAAGACCGGCACCTACCTGGTAGAAGACTGGCAGGGCAATTCAATCGAAAAACCCGTTTGCGCCAGCCCCCGCTGCAGCATCAGCGCTCCGAGAGAAAATCAGCCAAGCAATGAAAGCCAGCCCGACGCCGGCAAACAATCCGATGCCTACATCATTATTGAACAATGCTCAGAGATCGATGGATACAACTATTCCGAAGGAGACGAAGACGGCGGTGAATACTGGTCAGAGACAACCTGCAGCACATACCCTGTAGATGGAGGCGGAACAGACGGCGGAGACGGCAGTTCTTCGGCGCCCTCCGACGGCGATCTGCCAGGTCTTACCAATCCCTCTTCAGGCACCTCCTACCAGATAGTCATCGCCCCGCCAGGCAGCCCGGTCTCTAATATTGTAGATTACATGCATTGCTTTACAAGGGGGCTGCCTATAGACCATACCTATACCGTCACCCTCTGTGTCGATCAGCCCGTTCCTGGCACCCGGCAGGCTTGGGGCCTTACCCAGAGCGGCACATCCGGCAGCAGTTCAGCCAGCAACCCCGTAAACAGCGGTCACACTTTTCTTGTATTGACAGAAAACAATCAGGGAAATATCATTACCCGGAATGTCGGTTTCTATCCATCAGGCTTTGTCTTTCCCGTAAGCGGTATGCAATCCAGCCAAGGCGCGCTAAACAACGACCAGGCGCATGATTATAATATCAGCCTGACCATTACCGTATCTGGGGGGCAATTCCAGCAAATCATCGATTACGTATCTCTCGGAAACAATCCCGGTTTTTATTACGACTTGAATACCAATAATTGCACGACATTTGTGCTTAATGCCCTGCAGGCAGGAGACATTTATCTTCCGGCAACAGTAGGCACCTGGCCGGGCGGATTAGGCTATGATCCGGGAGACCTTGGCGAGGATATACGCACCATGCCGCTAAACTCAAAGGAAACCCGAAACACCGTATCCAACGATCACCCCAATGTCGGCACCTGCAATTAAACCTATTATATGAAATACCTCATCATACTTATAACGCTACTCACAGGCTTTACCTCACATCAACCCTCCCCACATCCATCCCAGATAAACTGGGATTCCACCAGGAACTGGAAGATATATAAACTCAACAAGTTCAACCAAGTCTTCAACATCCCCGTTGACAGCTTGCAATATCTGTCATCCAGACGCTTGAACGACGACACCATGCATCTCATGCTTTCCGGATCAACCAACCTCGGAGCCACAAGCCCCCTATGGATGGGTTGCTACATGGCATCTTGCCAAACATCTACCGGCAAGATCCAAAAGATAGTCATCAGCGTTTACGGCGGCTTCTTCTTCAGCCCGGCCGACCACACCTATTACCAGATAGGCGCAGACATACAAAAAGACTGGCTGGAATACCTGTCTCAATCCTATGGAAATATTCAGCAACCCAACTAATCCGTCCATGAAGCTAACCCACCTCTTCTGGTCCCTGCTCATCCTGGCAGCCCTGATCTTCGTCCCCGGCCTGTTCTATCGAACAAGCACAAAAGGCGCAGGCGGTTTCGAGCTATTCGGCTATTACCTGTTCATCTGGCTAACAACTACTACGATCAGCCCGATCCTTCTGGTTCTGAAACTACTAAAAATCATCAAGGCAAGTCCAAACCTTTTATTCTCCATTCTTGCCATATTCAATCTCTACTTCGGCGCATACGGACTTTTTCTCATAAACAAAGGCCTGGCCTTTTTGCTTCACCTTTATTTACCCTAAACCTTATCTGGTTTGTGTTTATTATCCTACAGGTAATAAGCCGTTCAAAACATGCCAATCTGTAACGTCTAAATTTCAAGGCTTTCTACCTCCCATAATTCTTTCTCCCGCTCCAACCTTTCTTTCGCTGTAAACACCTGATGCAGATAAACGGAATGCTCCTTACTCATTTCCCGATCACGGTCGTAGCAATCCATCTTCAACTCCCAACACCGGTCCGTAACTTTAAAAAAACCTAGTATTCGCTGGATATCCCATGATTTATTCACATAAAACAATTCAATTTCTATACTGATTCTTAGCTCGTCTTCATCCCGAATGATATTGGCCATATCCAGCCCGGGAGACCGCTCAGGAAGTGATAGGATGTGGAGCACCCCAGGCCAATGGATGGGACTTACGATTAAATTTTCGGCAATTTTATTATATTGAACCCAATTCAAGTGCTTTCCTTCGAAACCAGCGTTAACTGTCACATTATACAACCTAAAATTTATGCAAAACATCGCTGAACTGGTCGACCTATATCTGTCAATGGACACATCCTATGCGCTGCTGGTATCCGGACCTTGGGGTAGCGGTAAAACGCATTATTTCAAAGACGTGATCCTGCCGCAGATACAAAAGAAGCATACCGTAAACAATGCCTCAAAAAGATATAAGCCCGTGCTGGTCTCATTATTTGGTCAACGCAGCGTAGAAGATATTCAAACGTCTATTTTCCTTTCCCTGCATTCTATTTTAAAAAACAAATATATCCAACTTGGTGCCAGTATTTCCAAAGGCTTGATAAATGGCGCTCTTAAACTGGCTAAAATCGATTCTTTTAGCGGCGTGTTGGATAATGCAAAACCCAAACCTAAAGACTGGATTGAATTTGATGAGATTGTACTAATCCTGGATGACCTTGAACGGATCGATAAAGAACTTACCTTCCGTCAACTCATCGGCTTCATTAACTCTCTGGTAGAAAGTCAATCTGTTAAAGTGATTATTATCGCCAACAGGGACCAGATTCAAGACGAAGACTTCAACAACTTAAAGGAAAAGACAATTGGCAATACCATCCATTTTAAACCTAATCTGAAAGATTCCATAAAGCAAATCATCGCTCACCGGTTTGCTGGCTCGCCGGTTTACGAGCAATACCTTGAACAAAAGGCCAGTACCATTATCCAATTATTTGCTCCACATTCTTCTAATCTGCGAACACTTATCTATTGCCTACAACATTTTCAATATATTTATTCAGCTACGGACGTCCAAGTGACAGCCGTCTCACTTTTGGCTGAAAAAAAGCAAGAAATATTTGATCTGTTGCTACGATTCGCGTTGGCGATCGCGACCGAATACAAGAAAGGCGAAATCGATTTCAATAATCGTCGTGAGCTGGATAGAGAATTACACATGAGCTTAAACGAGTTGTTTGCAGAAAAAGCGTTTGCCAATAAAAAAGACGAGGAAAAAGGCGGCAAGGCCTTTAACGAAAGATTCCGTGAACAATATTATCCACAGGACAGGTACTTCTTTTTTTCATCTATTTACGATTTTATGACCGGAATGGGAAAATTGAATGAAGAAGATTTACAAGAAAACTTAAAGATCTATTACCATATTGTAGATAATAAAGTATCTCCTCAGCAAAGTTTACTGGAGACACTGCAGCACCCTCAAGTGTATAATTACTCTGATCAGGAGTATCTCAAAGCCACGCGGGAGTTGCTGGATTATGCGGACAAAGGATACTATGATTTATACAATTACACAGCGATTTTTTATTATGCTACTCGTTTCAAAAACCCTTTAGCCCTGTCCCGACAGCGCCTTACAAATCGGTTGATTAAGGGCATGCGTAAGGGCAAAAACAGATACCAACACATCCATAATCTTGATCTTCATTTCAACATCACTACTGACGACCCGGACCTAGCCTATCATCAGCAGTTGATAACAGAAGCTCAAAAAATCAACGAACAACTAAAAAGCGAAGAAACGATTGCCGACGGCAAGCGAAAGCAAGATGAGTTTTTCGCCGATCCCACCTCATTTATAACAGAAGTCCTGCAACCTAATAGTCGATTGTCGCAAACGGCATTCCTTCAATATTTTGACGCCAAACAGTTTTATCTGTTTGCCCAAAAAGTGGAAAACGCTATTTTAGTGAAAATTGTTTACTTTTTTTATCACCGTAGAACCAAGGGATTTCCAGACCACCTAAAAGAGGAAAAGCCATTTATCGATCAACTAATCACTCTATTTGAAAGTCATCCTAAAAAATGGGAAGGAAAAGGTATTACCGCTTTTATTCAACAGGACCTTTATAGCAACTTAATAAAATATCAACGCTTACTTACCGACGGTCATTATTAGGGTAAAAAGCTTATTTAGTGATTCTTTTTTACTTCCATGCAAATAACACAGAACGAAAAACAATAAACCCAATGTTGCTACACCTTGTCGAGGCCCACAATCGCATTTTGTATTTTCCAGCAGATACAAAAGATTTGCCCTCTTACCTGTTTACCACACTACCTACTACTCATCCACAAGCAACCAGATTCTCCAAAAAATGAGTATATTTGTGCAACACACCGCTGCCAACAGGGCCCGGATAGGGAAATACTTTAAGTCCTTTGTGGTTTTTAGTTTTTATATATTTCTTAGCACGATGTATCTGAGTGAAGCGATAACAACAGTAGAAGAGAGTTTAACAACCGATATCACATCACCAAAAACATCAACAATGAGTACAATAATAACACAACAACGACAAGCTCCCGCAACAAGTATTGAGAACCCACATCCGGAACGCCATTAATATAAAAGGGCCCAAAATGTGTCTAACATTTGGGGGGCATTTCAAAAAGGGCCCTTTTCTTTCCAACAAACATGCAAATTACCAATGGACCCACTTCATAGGCCACTAAGATCCATATATTTTAAGCCCTAACCATAAACGGGATTTCTCGCATATGCCAGGTTGCCGTTCACAATTCAAAACATCCTCTCCGATGTATAACCCGCCCGCTCTATAGCGCCCTCCGCCAGGATGATATGACCGGGATCTGCTACATGGATCGTGAGTATCTTGTTAGGATCATCTAAATAAAAAGCCTGCCTAAAATTCCAGCCATATATCGCCTGTGGATGCCAAAAGCGCAGCACTATGTATAAGAAATCAAATCTCTTATTTTGTCAGATTTTTAACCCACTCCACCTGATAGGCTACCGCCCTACCCATGATGTCCCCGAATGCTTCGTCAGGTGCGCCGGAGACCACCTTAAATTCCGCATTCGAACCCATCTTTAGCCATACATCCCGGTGAAAATCCGGCGTAACGCTGAACGGATCGTTGTCATGAACGATGTACAACGTAGGTTGCTTGATACTAAAGACATGGTCCTGGGCTTCCGTAGATGCCACATTAATAAAAGAATTTAATGTAATCACATTCTCCCATGATGTCCCGGCAGCGTCCCCCAGCTCTTTATTCAGCTTATGCAGGTAAAAAGCCATCGGGGCCTGGATTGCTACACTTTCCGGGTCGCCGTCACCATCTTTTTCCCAATCCCGCCATACCTTTTGGTAAGAAGCCGTCGTATCCCCCGTAAGCGTTTTCTCTTCCCGGTCCTTCCAGACCCGCTCCAACACCCCTTTAGGAAAATGCGCAGCATCGACAGTCCCAGAAGAGAAAGGAGCATGGAACACCACCCCGGCAATCCTTGGGTCATGGCCAGCCCCGATCATCGCAGCCGTAGCGCCATGGCCGACACCCCACATAATCACCTTTTTGGGATCTACATCCGGGAGCCGCATAGCTGCCGAAATAGCATCCTGGAAATCGTAGGCCTGCTGGTATAAATCAATCTCCTGCCGAGGCATCCCATCACTGGACCCGAAACTCCGGTAGTCATAGGCTAATGCCGAAATACCAACTCCCTGGAAAGCCATCGCCGCATCCGCCGACAGCTCCTTCAAAAGGCTGAACCCCGCCGCCATCACGACCACCGCCCTTCCCGTGCCCTCTGCTTTATAAAAATCCCCTCGCAGCGTAACGCCATCCCTTGTTTTTAACTCAACCCTTACAGATTTTGCTAATTGTGTTGTCATTATTTGAATGATTTTAATTCATCATAAAGATGGCCGCATTCTTCATTCCCAAAATCCAGAACTGTTGTCCAAACGTCCAAACCCAATCGCCCCTCGCATTCGAAAGCCTAGCATCTTCACCGATCAGAATCCAACAAACCAATAGTCCCTAAGACAAAGACACTATACCTATCTGCATTTTCAATAAAAAAGGAAGCTTTTATAGAGGATTATATATCGAGTTGCCTTTTTTCAAAATAATAGCACCAACCTTACATCGTAGCTTAAATAAAAATTTCCCCATTAATACCCAGTTTTATACCTTCGTGCTAGAATTTGCGCATCCGAATTAGCAGGTGAGTGATCTAGTGAGTGCGTTTTGGCAACAGCTATAACAAATTAATTATCAATAGCATTTTTGTAAGGGGAGAGAACCTCTTCCTCCGCAGGACTTAATCGATGTCCCCGCCCAAGGCGGGGCATTGTCGTTTTCAACTCGACCTTTATAAGCGGGATCTGCAATTATGATAGCGGATTCCTTGTCACTGGTAAACTGGATACAGTGCTTGTTTTACCCTCAAAAGATAAAAATGTCAGGATTCAGGTCTATGGTCATCCTTTTGCTACTTATCACGGCTACTGCGCGGTCGGCGCCAGGGCCACAGGAAGTAAGGAACCTCTGTGCCTTTGCACGGTTATATGGTTACGTGCGGTATTTTCATCCTGCTGATGAGGCACAGCTGGTAGACTGGAATCAATTCGCCATCTACGGTAGCAGTGTAGTGCGTAAAGCCCGGAATGATGATGCTTTGCTGGCTTCGCTCCGGCAATTGTTTCTACCTCTTGCTCCTTCTATTCAAATATTTAAGCCTACTGATAAAATAGTTTTTGATGTAAAGAATATCACACCTGCATCACTGGAAGGGTATCATGAAATTTCCTGGCAATACTCTGGTTTGAGTATGCGGCTGGTAAAGGAATTCGCCCGCCAGGGCACACCTACTATACGATTAAACAGGAATGTAACAGATTCGCTGTTAGACGGCACACAGGCCCAGTTTATTCCCGTCTCCCATGCAGGTAGTCATTTCAGGCTCAGCGCCAGTTTTATGTTGACATCCAGCAATAGCGCGACCGCTGGTATCGGACTTACCAACATTACAGCTTCGGGGCAGGGAAGCAGCTATACAACCGCCATACATAGTGACAGTAGCTGGAAACAATATACTGTGGCCGGTAAAATTGATAGCACCTCTCAGCAACTATTGATAGGTATATCGCTCAAAGGCAAAGGAGAGCTGTTGGTGAAAAACCTGCAATTTATGGCTGTAGAAGATGGTAAGGAATATCCTATTCCATTGCCCAACCAGGACTTTACGATTGCAGATGCTAACGGAAGACCCACGGCATGGATCAACCCGGCTGAGGATAATGGTTGTTACCAATTTGAAGTAATACCTGAAGCAGCAGGTGCGGCTATGAAGATATCTTTTCATCCTGTTACTAAAAAACTCTATCCCTACGAGGCAAAGATTGGGGATGTGATCAACAAGGAACTGGTACCAGGCATTCAATGCATAGTTCCTATAGCACTTTATGGTACGGAAGATGCCACTTATCCTACCGGAAATAAACACGCGCTGACAGAATTGATCAGTGCTATGGCAAACATATCTGTTCCATTGATCGCCGATTCACTACAGGTAAGACTCGGTGATATTGTGATTGCCTGGAATGTTTACCGGCATTTCTTTCCTTTTTGGCAGGATGTGCCGGCTCAACCTGAAGGGTTGCTAAAGCATGCGATTTTAAAAGCGTATGAAGATAAAACTGCTGACGACTTTAAGCATACACTGCAATTGATGACAGCGCCACTGAGAGATGGGCACTTGTGGGTGGTTATGAAAACTGATTCTTCTTACAATGCCATGGCGCCTGTTACCTTTAGCACGGTCAATCACGAGGTGGTAGTAAAAGATGTGCTGGACCTCGATTTGCAGGCTATTATCCTACCCGGAGATGTAGCAGACTCTATTAACGGAAAAACGGCCTGGCAACAAGTGGAAGAGATCAGTCGGCACAACGCCGGTTCCACCCAGCGCAATATGTATCAGGGATTATGGCAACTAAGTTTTGGTTACCCCGGCAGTAAAATGCAAATGACACTTAGCAGGAATAACAAACGTTATCGGGTATTGGTGAACAGATCTACTGCGGGTTTTGATGAAAAGGTATCTCTTGTGCAAAAACTGCCTGCCAGTGGTACTCCCGTGGGCAACAATATTTACTATATCAACCTGCTGGAACCGGTAAATAAGGTAGATTCCCTGATTCGTATTACTGCTAACGCAAGGGCTATTATTTTCGACATGCGGGGGTACCCCAGTTATGATCTTTTTGATAATGTATTATCACATCTGGTGACAGAAAATATCAGTAGTCCTCCTATATTATATGATCCACAGATCATTTACCCGGATTTTGAAAAGGTAAAGTATACACTCTCTGTGCTGAATGTGAGCCCCCGTACACCACTTATAAAAGCAAAGTGTTATTTTCTCTCAGATGCCAGTATAGGTAGTCATCCGGAATACTTTCTGGCCTTTATAAAATATCATCAGCTGGCCACTATAGTAGGCCAACCCACCGCCGGTATTGACGGCTCCATTAATGGTTTTTATTTACCGGGGGGATATGAACTGACTTTTACCGGCATCAGGGTAGATGGGTTGCCTGGCCATCATCACCTGGATGGTGTGACACCTGATGTAATTGTAAACCCGTCTATGCCTGGTATTAAATCCGGCAAAGATGAAATCTATGAGACCGCCTTAAAATTGGCCGTTAATGATAACCGCTAGTGTTAACACGCACTATTTATACAGTTGTTCAAAAGGAATATACTACGGTCAACCGGCCTGTTGATATATTCATTTTTTTCGGGAGATACCGGAGCTAATCCCTCTTCCTCCGCAAAATTCCCCATCCATTATGGGTTTTGTCTTACAACTAACTGCCGGGCAAGTCATTTTATGGCATTTTTTCAGTCAGCACGTAGAAATCAGGGTTGACTTTTAAGGTATCGGCTGAAGCAGCAGTTTCCACCCACGCTTGTTGCCAGTTAGTTGTGGGAAGAATCTCTTTATCTTTCGTCCAGTTAGTGCGGATCGGCATGGAAAAGCCGGGTATGCAGCCAGAGAAGCGGTATTGCATGACACGACCTCTTAATCGATATTCCAACACCGGAATATCTGTCGTACGGAGGTATTGGTCAAAAACCTTTCTTAAATTTATCCCGTAACCGTGGATAATATAATTTTCGATTTGCTGCGATGTTACGGCTTGATGATAGAAGGTACGATTCATACCCCGTAACAACTTACGGAATTTTTGATCGTCCTGCATGATCGCCCTGATCATGTGAATCAGCACCCAGCCCTTCATATACATATCGTCGCTGCCATCTTCAAATATCCCGTAGCGGCCAATCACCGGCTTGTCATTGCTGATCCGGCCGGTACTTCTGTCGAGGAAAAATGCTTCGCCTGCAGCCTGGCCATAGCGATCCTCGATAGCCAGTTCTTCTGCAAATCCGGCGAAACCTTCCTGTATCCAGCGGTCAGCCGGGTCTTTCGCGGTAATATTGTTCCCAAACCATTCATGCGCATTTTCATGGACTACCATTCGGTCTGTTTTCATATCACAGGCCGTCAGCCGTTTGGCCTTATAACGACCGTGTGCAAAATGATTGCCATAGCCTACAGCACTCTGGTGCTCCATACCGATGTATGGAGCTTCGACCATTTTAAAACCGTCTTCATAAAAAGGATAAGGGCCAAACCAATGTTCAAATGTGTGAAAAGTCTGATGGACCTCGGGAATAAGATAACTGGCTACTTTTTGCTGATTATAGTCCAATACCCAAAAATCCATATCTAATTTTCTCTTTTCGCCCGGGTATTGATCCGGAACATGAACATATTGGCCTACGTAAAATGTCAGCCCGTAGTTATTGATCGGATTAACTATTTCCCAGGTGTAACAGGCCGTTTTGTCTGAACCCAGCCGTCTGCTTTTCAAGCGGCCGTTAGCGATAGCTGTCAAAGTATCCGGAACAATGATGCTAACCGAAACGCCCTTGTCCGGCTTATCGCCAATATAAGTTTTGCAAGGATACCAGGTGCTGGCGCCGCTAAGCTGACAAGCTACCGCCATCCAGGGCCGGCCCAGGGAATCGGTCGTCCATATCAAGCCACCGTCCCATGGCGGGTTGACCGATACCTTCGGTTTGCCGGAATAGTAGACAGTTAGGGTTTGGAAGACCGTTCCTTTGTCGGGCAAAACATACACAAACCAAGCGTCGCCTTCCCTTTCAAAACTGAGTTTTTTACCCAGTTGTAAAACGCTGTCAATGTGTAATGAGCCTTGCAGATCAATCTGCATAACGGGTTTATGTTTTGGCAGGATCACCTCATACGTAATACAGTTATTTCCGGTGACTGTTTGCGTAACGTAGTCCGGTTTAATGGTCAGGTCATAGCGCATAACGTCCCACCATGCCCGTTCCGGCGTAACAGACCCTTTCAAGGTATCCTGCCTCGTCGGCGCACCTTTAATGGCGTTCGCCTGTGCCCGGGATTTTGCAGTCCCAACGAACAGGCATAATATTATCAAATAAATGCTTTTAATCATAAACGATTGCTCCTGACAGTCCGAAAATAACCTTTTTCCAAAATAAACTTCCGCATTTTAATGCGTTTCAAATCGTTGATTTCAGTAAATCTGAAACAAACAGGTTCGAAAGTTGTCGCAGGCTCTCCGCAGATCAAAATGATGTCCCCGCCTTTCAGGCGGGGATTTTCGTTTGGAGCAGTGCGGTGGGATTACCACCGCCCTCAAACCCATTTCCCAACAGAATGACCCGGCCTGTGACCCGGCTGCTGGGAATTTACCGTGAAATATTTTCATTCGCCATTTCAATACCCTACTTTTACAGTCGACTAAAAAATAGAATATGTCACCCATCGCCGTTTATCACGAACATCCCGACTGGTTCCGCCCATTGTTTGTCGAATTGGACCGCCGCGATATTCCATACACCCGAATCGATCCGACAGCCCATCGGTTTGCCATCGAAGAAGCAAAACCCGATTTTTCCCTGTTCTTTAACCGCATGAGTCCTTCTGCCTATCTGCGTGGGGGAATACATGCAATCTTTTATACGCTCAATTACTTAAAACATCTCGAGTTTCTTAACCTCCCCATCATAAATGGTTACAAGGCCTGGACCTTCGAGACCTCAAAAGCCCTGCAACTAGAATTACTACAGTCGCTGGGTTTCGGATACCCCAGGTCCAGAGTCGTAAACCATGTTTCCCAGCTAGTCGCCGCAGCCGAAGGATTACGTTTTCCTGTTGTCGTAAAGGCAAATATTGGGGGCAGCGGCGCCGGCATCACCAAATATGATACGTTGGAAGCGCTCCGCCAGGCTGCTCAGGAAGGAGGGCTCGACTTTGGCGTCGATCATACGGCGCTGTTACAGGAATTTATACCGGCGCGCGGCGGCTACATTACCCGTGTCGAAACCCTGGGCGGCAAGTTCCTTTATGCCATCCGTGTTTATCTTACTGGCGAGACCTTTAACCTATGTCCTGCGGACATCTGCCAGACGAATACCGGCGTCGAACTCGTACGGAATGCCTGTGCGCTTGATGCGCCAAAAAATGGGCTCAAAGTGGAAGCCTATACCCCACCCCCTGCGGTAATCCGGATTATCGAAACGATCGTCCAGGCTGCCGGCATCGACCTTGGCGGCATCGAGTACATCATCGACGACCGGGATGGAGAGATACTATATTACGACGTCAACGCGCTCTCCAACTTTGTTGCTGATGCCGTCAACGTCATTGGCTTTAATCCCCACGAGAAGCTGGTTGATTATCTGGAGAAACGCGCGGGGATCAATAAGGAAGCTACTCAATTTGTCCATGCCTAAATCAATCATATGCGTTACGGATACTGGATGCCGGTCTTTGGCGGATGGCTTCGAAATGTTGAAGAAGAAAACATGCAGCCCACCTGGGAGTATATAAAAAAACTCGCTATGCGGAGTGAAGAGATCGGTTTTGATCTTTCGCTGATCGCAGAACTCAATCTTAACGATATAAAGGGGGTCGAAGCGCCCTCTCTCGATGCCTGGTCGACGGCTGCGGCCTTGGCTGCGGTGACAAAGAAACAGGAATTGATGGTTGCCGTCCGGCCTACCTTTCACAACCCAGCGCTGCTTGCAAAGCAAGCCGCCAACATCGATCACATCAGCGGCGGCAGGCTTTCGCTGAACGTCGTATCGTCATGGTGGCGGGATGAAGCCACCAAGTACGGGGTGAACTTTGAACAACACGACAACCGGTATGCGCGTACGGCGGAATGGCTTACTGTGTTGAACGGAGTCTGGCAGCAGGACGGTTTTAGTTTTGAAGGCAGCTATTACAGCGTAGAAAATAATACGCTGCAGCCCAAACCTGTTTCAAAACCGCGCCCAGCGATCTATGCTGGAGGCGAGTCCGAGAAGGCCAAAGACCTCATCAGCTCTTCCTGTGACGGCTATGTGATGCATGGAGATGACCCGGTCACCATCGGCAAGCGTATCCGTGATATGAAGGAACGCAGAGAAAGACGGCGTCTGCCCCCGATGCAATATGGCGTCGCCGCTTACAGCATTATCCGAAAAGACGAAACCGCGGTAAAGCGGGAACTCGAACGTATCACCAATGTTCAGCCAGGCAGCCCGGGCTATAGCAACTATCAGCAATGGCTTGCCGGCACCCAGCTCGAGCAACAGGTTTCTCTCGAAGATTATTCTGTCTCAAACCGTGGGCTTCGATCCGGACTGACCGGGACGCCATCGCGTGTACAGGATCGTATAGGTGAATTTGAGGCAGCGGGCGTGGACTTCTTCCTGCTGCAGTGTAGTCCACAGCTGGAAGAAATGGAGCGGTTTGCAGAAACGATTCTTCAACCATGGGCATTATGATCTGAGATCTCCGCGCAATACCATATATTATCTATCTTTGTAGAGGCTATTTCACAACCGAAAAGGCACTCATGAAGAAAATAGGATTTTTATCATTTGGACATTGGGCCGATCACCCAGCCTACCAGACCCGCACGGCAAGCGACACCCTGCTTCAATCCATTGATCTGGCCGTTGCTGCCGAAGAGATCGGCATGGATGGCGCATACTTTCGGGTACATCATTTTGCAGCTCAGCTGGCCTCTCCATTTCCTTTACTTTCGGCCATCGGCGCCAAAACAAAAAAGATAGAGATTGGAACAGGCGTTATCGACATGCGGTATGAAAACCCGCTCTATATGGCAGAAGATGCCGGAGCCGCGGATTTAATATCGGGCGGGCGATTGCAGTTGGGGATCAGCAGAGGGTCACCCGAACAGGTAATCGACGGGTGGCGTTATTTTGGCTACGAACCAGCTCAAGGCGAGACGGACGCAGACATGGGGCGTAAGAAAGCGCTGCAATTTCTGGATAAGCTCAAAGGTGTTGGTTTTGCAGAGCCAAACCCGCATCCTATGTTTCCGAATCCCCCGGGCTTGTTGCGATTGGAGCCCTACTCGAAGGGATTGCGGGAGCGTATCTGGTGGGGAGCCGGTTCTAACGCTACGGCTGTATGGGCTGCAGAAAACGAGATGCATTTGCAAAGCTCTACCTTGAAATTCGATGAAAGCGGCAAGCCTTTCCATGTACAGCAGGCCGAACAGATCAGGTTATACAAAGAAGCCTGGAAAAAAGCGGGACACAAGCGCGAACCAAGGGTTTCGGTAAGCCGGTCCATTTTTGCACTGACAACCGATCAGGATAGATATTTCTTTGGGCGCGATCGCAACGGGGCCGACCAGATCGGCTTTATTGAGAAAGACAAACGCGCTATTTTCGGAAGAAACTATGCTGGGGAACCGGATCAACTCATTAAGGAGTTGGCGCAGGACGAAGCCATCCAGGAAGCGGATACCCTCCTCTTAACGATCCCCAATACGCTGGGGGTTGAGTACAATGTACACCTGCTGTCCGACATTTTAAAGTATGTTGCGCCCGGATTGGGCTGGCGATAGGTTTACAGATCAAAAAATCATCGATAATGAACGACAACAAGCCATCGCCCCCGCCCTCAAACGATCCTCTCCACGGACTGACCCTGGAGAGGATCGTAACCCACCTTGCAGAGAGCTATGGATGGGAGGCACTGGGTGAACAGATCCGGATAAAGTGCTTTACCAGCAATCCATCCGTACAATCGAGCTTAAAGTTCCTGCGCAAGACGCCCTGGGCAAGAACCAAGGTGGAGGATTTCTATAAATATTCGCTCAGGAAGAACAAATTGAAGTAACGGTTATTTTCTCTTGGCGCCCCTCGTCTTTGGCTTGCCATATTTCTTTTTCATCCTTTCGGCTTTGCTGATCACGACGTTGACCTTTTTATTCTTTTCCTTCTTTTCATGGAAAGCGCCCCCGCCCTCTTCTGGTCTGGGTGTTTTGGGCGGCAGCTTCTTTTCAAAAGGCTTTGGCTTCTCCTCTTCGGTCAGCATAGTCGAGATGGTCAGGCCGTCCGGCAATGGGAGGATGGGGATCTGGACCTTCATCAGGACCTCTATTGCATCCTGGTAAACCTTTTCCTTTTCCGTAATAAAACTGATGGCGATGCCTTTGCGATCTACTCTGCCCGTTCGACCGATCCTGTGGATATAATTCTCTGGAACATCGGGGAGATCGAAATTGATCACGTGAGACACCTCGGCAACGTCGATACCGCGGGCTACGATATCCGTTGCGATGACAAAATGGTATTCGCCGCTTTTGAATTTGTTTATCGTATTGAACCGGTAGTTTTGATCTTTATTCGAATGGATAACGCCTACGAGGCCAGGGAACTTTTCGGTCAATTGTTCAAACAGCTGACCGGCCAGCTGCTTGGTTGCAACAAATATCAGCACCTTCAGCATCTCCTTGTCGTTGCTTAAAAGCAGCTCCAGCAGGTTGACCTTGGTGTAAAAATTGGGCACTTCGTATGCTCTCTGGTCGATGTTCTCTACGGGGGTGCCTGTCGGCGCTGCCTCGATCCTTTCGGGACCATTGAAATAGGTTTCCATCAAGGTCTCTACGTCTTCCGTGATAGTGGCGGAGAAAAGCAGGTTTTGTCTTTTCGCCGGCAGCAGGTCGAGGATATTTCTCAGCTGCGTCCGGAATCCCAGATTAAGCATTTCGTCGACTTCGTCGATCACCAATTTCTTTATGCCGTTGAGCCGTAAGGCTCCACTAAGAACAAGGTCGTACAACCTGCCCGGGGTGGCAATCAGGATATCCATTCCATTTTCGACTTCTAATCTTTGGGTATTGATATTTACCCCTCCATAGACACCAACAGTCTGGAGAGACATGTAGCGGGTGAGCTCCTGTACGGATTGAAGGACCTGGGCAACCAGCTCGCGCGTCGGGACAAGGATGAGCAATTGTGGAGCCCTATTCTTTGACCAGGTCAATTGCCGGAGACAGGGCAGCAAATACGCGTATGTTTTACCCGTCCCCGTCTGGGCTATTCCGCAAACATCCCGGCCGGACATGATCACGGAAAACACCTTTTCCTGGATAGTGGTAGGGTGCTGCAAGCCCAGATCGTCCAGCGCACGTAAAAGAGGGGTAGTCAGATTTAAGTCACTAAATGTCATTGGGCTGCTTTTTGAAGGCCCAAAGATAGTCCAATTTATCCTTTGAGAAACCTGAAATAAAACAACGTAATCCCCATTACTATAAGCGCCAGCGCCGCAGCAATAGCGATCAGCACAAATGGATGCATTGCCAGATTTAGTTTGAATCCTTTGCTCTTCCGATGCCTGGAAGCTTTATCATGTTTTATTGGCTGGATCACAGTATTGCAAGATGCAACCGCAGGAAATTTCCACATCCCCCCTCTCCTTTTTTGCAAAGTTGATGGCAGAACCAATGGTCTTATCGGCTAGCCTGAACTGTGACCAAAGTCAAAGATGGGATTCCACTCCCGGATATGGATACAACAATCCCGGTTAGAGCTACAACCCAAACTATTGGCTGTCCGACTTTTGTAAAAACAAATCGGATGAAACAGACAAAATTAGGCAGCCAGGGTCTCGTAGTCCCCGTCCTCGGTCTCGGCTGTATGGGCATGACAGGCTTTATGGGCGGAGACATGTACGGCGCCGCAGATGAGAAGGAGGCGATCGCCACTATACACCGTTCGTTTGAACTGGGCGGTAATTTCCTCGACACCGCAGATATGTATGGTCCTTACGACAACGAGCGGCTGATAGCAAAAGCCATAAGATCCCATAGACAGGAGTATATCATCGCATCAAAGTTTGGATGGGAGATTGACGACAACGCCAGGTTGACATGGGCGATCAATGGCAAACCCGAATATGTTAGAAAGTCTGTCGAACGCTCTCTAAAAAACCTCGACACCGACTATATCGACCTCTACTACCTGCACCGTTTGGATAAGCAAACCCCGATCGAAGAGACGATCGCAGCCATGAGTCAGCTGGTCAAAGAAGGAAAGGTCAGATATATCGGACTATCGGAAGTCTCCTCGGACACCATCCGCAGAGCCCATAGCGTACATCCGATCACGGCCGTACAAAGCGAGTACTCCTTATTCACAAGACTGGTGGAAGAATACGGGATACTCAATACGCTAAAGGAGCTGGGTATAGGGTTTGTGGCCTATTCGCCGCTTGGCAGAGGTTTTTTGACGGGCCAGATCCGCAAGCCCGAAGACCTTCCGGAAAACGACTTCCGAAAGGCCATGCCACGTTTCCAGGGCGACCAGTTCTATAAGAATATCGAATTGGTAGAGGCGATCGAAAAGATGGCGGCAGAGAAAGGGATTTTACCCTCCCAACTCGCACTTGCGTGGGTACTCGCTAAAGAGACGGTGCCTATACCCGGCACCAAACGTCGGAAGTATCTCGATCAAAACATCGCAGCCGCAGACATCACACTGACAAAGGAAGACCTTGCCCGGCTGGAAGCCATTGTGCCATTGGGAACGAAGACAGGCAACCCCTATGACGAGTTTGGCATGTCCCTGAATGATCACTAACTTTAACGGAAATGAAGGTCATTCAATCCATAATTGAGTTCCATCGCCTGTTGTCGCTGCCGGAGCCGCATCACCCCGGCATGAGCGTTATCCGGATGGAGGACGTAACATTTGTTGACAGCGACATCTGGCAGCAGTTCTATTCGATGTTTTATTGCGTCTCGCTGAAGAGAGATGTAACGGCGAAAATGAAATATGGCCAGCAATTTTATGACTACGATAAAGGGGTGATGGGTTTTACCGCTCCAAAACAGGTCCAGTCGCTGGACCTGTCCACGGTGGAAAGCAGTAAGGGATACGTACTGGTCGTTACTGCTGATTTTTTGAGCAGGCACCCGTTGAACACTAAGATCAGGGAATATGGATTCTTCTCGTATGCCGTAAACGAGGCGCTTCATCTCTCCGAAAGAGAAGAGGCAACCATCGTCGACCTTTTGGAAAAGATCGGCGAAGAATCCCGCTTTATCGACAAACATACGCAGGAGATCATCCTCTCTCAGATCGACCTGCTGCTGAGCTATGCCAATCGTTTCTACGAACGGCAGTTTATCACCCGCAGGAACAGCAGCAGCGATCTTCTGACAAGGCTGAATACGATCCTGGATGTCTATTTCGATCAACGTGCTATGCATCAGGGATTGCCAACCGTACAATATATCGCCCAGGAAATAGGCGTATCACCCGACTACCTCAGCGACATGCTGCGCATGCTTACCGGGCAGAATACACAGCAGCATATCCAGGACAGAATGATCGAAAAAGCAAAAGAGATCCTGAGCACTACCGACCTGTCTGTAAGCGAGATTGCTTATCGGCTGGGGTTCGAATACCCACAGTCCTTTAGCAAGGTGTTCAAGAATAAGACGCATGTAACGCCGCTGGAGTTCAGGACTTCGTTTAATTGAAGGTATGAACGCCGCCTTTTTTACGGACCACTTTCACCAAAGGCCTTCCTATTATCATTTTCATACGGTCGGTGATCCGTTGGACGTCATCGCCTATTTCGCCGGGGCGTTATTTTACTTTTGGGTACATCAAAGACGGCCTACTCTTATCACGAGGCCGGAAGGATAGTCCATGAGATCATTTTCCTGACGGCCGGGATTATGCGGGTTTGCTATTACAATTAAGGGCGACAACCCCGGTGCTCCGGCGCCTTGGCCAAAGATCCCGAACTTACAGACTTATGATGAGTCTGATTGCAGACGCAATGGTTGTTGCCCACGCTACAGGCAATAGAAAATGTTGCCCAGTTCCTTAAGAAGATCGATTGAATTACTGGGCAACTGATGCCCCTGTCAAAATTGTCCATGCGATTGGCTTTTCCCTCCATGTTCCGGAGCCCCCAAGCCGGCTAGTTTTGTGTTATCAAAATGAATATTTATGGAGAAAGCAATTCAATTTCCCACTCCACCCTGGGATATGGAGCTGGCGGCTCAACGCCTGAAGTATGAAGAAGAAGCCTGGAACTCGCGTAACCCGGCGCTGATCACGGCAGGTTATGCCGACGACATCGAAATGCGGGACGGCAGCAACTTTGTTAATGGCAAGGATCAGTTAAAAATTTTCCTTACACAAAAGCTGACAGAGCAGAATGATTTCCGTTTGAAACTCGACCTGTGGGGAGCCCTGAAAGCGCGCATGGCCGTCCAGTTCGAAGCAGACTGGAAGGACGCTTCCGGACAATCCTTTCATGCCTACGGTGTCATGGTCCTGCAATTCAATGAAGGCGGACAGATCGAAAAACGATTTGCCAGCCAGGAAACAATAACCATGGCTTAAAAGCGCCTGTTTCCGGGAATCCGGCAAAAGCGGCTCGAGACGCTTTTGTCTTTATCTTTGGCCGTTCATGGAGTATACCACACCATACGCCGTACAGCTGCGTGATCAGCGTACAGGAGATATAGCCCTAAGGCTGTCCACCTTTGATAAGGTCGGAGACTTTGCCTCTCCCCAACAATACCCCTGCTTCTCCATGCTGCTTGTCCTCAAAGGCAAAGGACTCGCAATAAGAGACGGCGCCGAATATGAATTTAACGCCCAGGCCCTGCTTAGCTTCTCTCTTTATCAGTCGATGATGATAAAGGCCGATGACGAATTCAATGGAATACTGATCCAGTTCACACCTTCCTTTTTCTGCCTGTTCAGACACCGGCAGGAAGTATCGTGTAATGGAGTCCTCTTTAATAATTTATACGATGCCCCATTGGTCCGGCTGACGACATCGGAGGCAGAAGCGCTTGCCATCCTTGCCAAACAGATGCGGGACGAAATACAGGACCATCCCGAACCGGATCAGGATGCCCTGATCTCCTATCTGAAAGTTTTTCTGATCAATGCGTCCCGGATCAAACTTCACCAGCAAAAGGAGGCCGTCGAACTCCGGGCTGCAGCGCCCCTGGCTATTGCACTGCGGGAAGTCATCGAAACGCATTTCAAAAACATCCACAACGCTTCGGGTTATGCGGAGCTTCTCCATTCCACCACGACAACCCTGAACCGTCTTAGCAAGGTCCATTTCAGGAAAACCCTCACGAACCTGATCGCGGATCGACTCATCATCGAAGCCAAACGGGAGCTTTATCTTACGGCCAAACCCGTCAAGGAGATCGCATTCGAGCTGGGCTTTGACGATGAATTCTACTTTAGCAGGTTCTTCCGCAAACAGACCGGCGCTTCACCGCAAACCTTCCGCAATACCATCGGTCTTTACCGGGCGTAAAAACGTGACATAGTTCCCGACTTTTGTATAATTACCGCCATAATGCCTCGTCTAACTTTGTCTTACAATTTAAATATCAAACAATGGCAAAGACGATTTTTATTACCGGAGCCTCTCGTGGATTCGGAAAACTTTGGGCAGAAGCTCTCTTACAAAGAGGCGATAAAGTAGCGGCAACAGCACGCGATCTCAGCACTCTTGACGACCTGGTCAGTAAATATGGAGACAATATCTTACCCTTACAGCTGGACGTCAACGATCGGGCCGCTGGTTTTGCAGCTGTCGCGAAAGCCAGGCAACATTTCGGCAGTATCGATGTGCTGATCAACAATGCAGGCTTTGGTTTGTTTGGAAGCATCGAAGAGACAAGCGAACAGCAAGCCCGCCAGCAAATAGAGACCAATTTCTTTGGCTTGTTGTGGCTGACGCAGGCGGTATTACCCATTATGCGGGCGCAGGGACATGGCCATATTATTCAGTTATCGAGTGTGCTTGGCCTCGTCACCTTACCTACCCTGGGTCTGTACAACGCATCAAAATTTGCGGTAGAAGGGCTGAGTGAAACGCTGGCTGCGGAAGTCAAGGGCTTTGGCATCAACGTTACCCTGGTAGAACCCAATGGTTTTGCAACCGACTGGGCAGGCGCATCATCCATGCAAACTACCCCTATGCCCGAATATGAACCAATAAGGGCAGGATTCCGGGCAGCGGCAACAGATGACATTTTCGGTGTACCGGAGGCAACTACGCCTGCCGTCCTGAAACTGATCGACAGTCCAACCCCTCCCCTGAGGTTATTGCTTGGAAATCAGGGACATCCATGGACAAAGGCCGTATACGAAAGCCGGTTTGCGGAATGGGATGCCTGGAAGGAGATCTCTATCAAGGCACACGGCAAATAATTATAACAATGAGCAAATCTATGGCGGAACTCGCTGTAGATTTGCTAACTTGAAAACTATGCAACACTTTAAGAGTCTGGCCGAGATGCATCGCTATAATGGGATCGCATTGCCCGAGAATCCGCTATTCAGCCTGGTCCGGTGCGGCGGCGTCTGCGTTCTTGGCGACCGGGAGTTCACCACCGATTTTTATATGATCGGGATGAAAAAGATCAAGTCCGGCGTAATCCTTTATGGCCGTACCCGCTACGACCACGACACCGGCAGCATGATGTTCATCAAGCCCCGGCAGGTCATTGAGTTTAAAAACCTGCAGCACGAGGAAGATTCGTTTATGATCTTTATGCATGAGGACTTCCTGAATGGCCATGCGCTGCATAAGGAGATCAATAAATATGCCTTCTTTGAGTACGAGACCAACGAAGCCCTGCATCTCTCCCCACAGGAAGAAAAGGTTATATGGGATCTATATCACCGGATCGACGCCGAATACAAGAACAATATCGACGAGTTCAGCAGGGATATCATCCTGACCCATATCGATTCGATGCTGAAGTACTCGCGGCGTTTCTACAAGCGGCAGTTTATCAATCGTACGGAGTTATCAGGCAAAACTATTTCGAAGTTCAATGCCGCGCTGACCGCTTACTTCAATGACGGCCTGCTCGATACGCAGGGGCTTCCAACCGTAAGCGCACTCGCGTCCCAGCTTAATTTATCTTCCCGTTACCTGAGCGACCTGTTAAAACAGGAAACCGGCAAGACGGCGCTGGAGCTCATACATATCTACCTGATCAACGAAGCAAAGGACCGTCTTAAAAGCGATGATCAAAGCATTTCGGAGATAGCCTATGCGCTTGGTTTTGAAAACCTGCCTTATTTCTCAAAACTTTTCAAGAAGGAAACGGGAATCAGCCCCAACCAGTTCAAAAAAGAAATAGCCAGCCGACCCGCTTAACCCTTCATCCGTGAATCGTCCACCTAAAACCGTAACGCGTTAGCCAATCGCCAATCTGTTTCAAACGACCTTTGTCTTATGAAAACAGATCCAAAAAACACAAACGTCGTCATCATCGGAGCCGGCGTTTCGGGGCTTACCCTGGCAGCGTTTCTTCAAAAGTCCGGCATATCCTGTATGGTTTTGGAGCGGCGCGACCGGGCTTATATCCAGACAAGGCAGCGGGCGGGTGTCGTCGAAGCCCGTGGAGTACAGATGTTCGAACGATGGGGACTGGCCGACCAGCTGCTTGGCGGCCCTGTCGCACAGACAATCGATTATCGTGTCAATGGCGCCAGCCGCATTTTTGAAGTCATCGGAGAAGATGGCAGTCCTGGCCGCTTCTGTACCCAGCAGATGCTCGTCAATAATCTGTTGCGGGAAGTCATTGATACCATGGGCGGGGCCGTTGTTTTTGACGTTGCCGACATAAGCATTAGCAATGAAGCCAACCAGCACCCACGGGTCAATTACACCGATGCCGATGGCTTTCATGAGATCCAATGCGACTATATCGCCGGCTGCGACGGAGACCATGGCGTCAGCCGCCCGTCCATCCCACATGGCGTTCTGACAAAATACAGTCATGAATTTGGTTATGCCTGGCTGGCAGCCCATGTAGCAGCACCTGTTACCGGACATCCAATCATGGCCATCAGTGATCACGGGTTTGTCGCCCAGCTGCCCCGCGGTCCTCAAAGAAGCCGCTACTATCTGCAGTGTTCGCTTAGCGACGGTCCCGAAGACTGGACAGATGCGCGGTTCTGGGACGAGATCAGGCTTAGACTCAACGACAGCAGGATCGAAAACACAGTAGTCTATGATAAGCTGATCGTTCCGCTGCGTTGCGTGGTTCATTCTCCGATGCAATACCGGAATCTTTTTCTCGCCGGCGATGCGGCACACCTCGTTCCGCCTACAGGCGCCAAAGGAATGAACCTTGCACTGTACGACGTAGGCATGCTGGCCCAGGCACTGGTGAGCGCCATCCGCGATCAAAACGCAACAGCACTGGAAAAATATTCCGATACCTGTCTGCCGCATATCTGGAATTACCAGGATTTCAGCGTCTGGATGACCGACCTGATGCACGACGCCGGCGACGCTGCTCAACAGGGAAAATTCCGGCAGCTGATTGCGCGCGCACGTCTCGACAATCTGTTCAACTCGCCGACAGCCCGTCGTTTGCATAGCGAATTCCAGCGTGGAATGGTCTGAGGAAGCCTATCTTTGTTGTTATATAAAATCAGTCGATGAGGAAGAAAGCAGCGATACCGGTTCATCGCATGGAAGATAAATTTTCCGGCGTCTATATAAAATCGTTATCCACCCCAAAGTCAGCCGGTCCGGGCTACGAGATCTCGGAGCCTCATCGACATGATTTCTATTATTGCGTTTTACTGGAAAAAGGGGCAATGGAGCTTGAAGTCGACTTTCAACCCGTCAGCATTCACAGTCAATCGCTCTTCCTGTCCTATCCCGGGCAAATTCATCGGATCAATTCTGTTCGGATGGAACGAGGCTGGTTTCTGGCTTTTGATCCCACGTTTCTCGACGCGCAGCTAAAAAGCATTCTGGATCAATCTCTGTCGGAAGTCATTTTGCTGCCGCTTTCTCCGGAGCAATCCTCCAGCTTCTCCGGATCCATCAGGCACTTGTCAACCGTTTATGACGACGAAAATCTTTTGTACCAGCAGGCTATTACCCGGTCCCTGATTACGGCATTCATTTACGAAGTGGCATCGGCCTACCTTTCAATGGAGAAACGCCAGCTGATCAGCCACTCTGCCCGAAGCATAGACATAACCAAACTATTCAAACAACTCCTTCGCCGTCATTTTAAAACCATCCGACGGCCTTCGGAATACGCCGCCCAAATGAACATTACGGCAAGCTACCTGAATGATACGGTCAGGTCCGTTACGGGATTCCCCGTTACCTATTATATTCAACAGGAACTGGTGCGGGAAGCGCAACGTTTGTTATCCTATTCCGGTCTTTCGGTAAAAGAGATTGCGGACGCGCTTGGGTTCGAGGACGCGAAATACTTTAGCCGCCTGTTCAGCAAGACGACAGGCGTCTCTCCGGGCGCATTCAGAAAGGCATGTGCTGTCGGGGCTGGGACGCCATAAGGTCATCCATTGAGCTTTTTCGCCGTTTCCTGATAAATGCTGTTGGCATGTCCAGGATTAAAAAGTAACTTAGTCCCTATGGATCAGATTGTAGAAATCCCTGTAGAGATCCGGGGAGTGGAACGGGTTTTTGAAGCCAGGGTCCATGCCTGGCAATACGGGATGCAATTTTTTATCGATATAGATGGAGTTGAAGTGATGCTGGAACGGGATGATGCAGGCGCTTTCAGAGCGATCCTGCCGGCCGAATTCACGGACAAGCCCCCGGATAAAGAAATCATCGGTGCGATAATCGATGTGCTCGAGTCGCTTTAAGCCAGAGCCGGGTAGACAAGAATCTATCCGGCTCTGGTGATTTTAAGAATTTATAAGTGAAGATGATTGTTTAAAAATCCGCATCGACGATGATCCGATAAGCGCCCTTTCCTGACTCAGCCAATGTAATTGCTTCGTTGATCCTGCTCATGGGAAAGTGTTGCGTAATGGGGCTGATCTGATGACGCGCGGCAAATTGCAGCATCACCCTAAGGCAATCAAACGGCGGACCATCTTACATCAAACTAATAATCAATCATTTACGCCGAACCTTTTTGTAATTCGTTATCTTATTTCGTCATTTTACGAAATGTTGAACGAAATATAAAAAGCCATACGCATCCAGGTGACCTAGGAACAATCAGTCGTCGAGACCTTTGCCTTTCAGGATCAGTGGCACATACTTGTCGATCCTCGCTATGCGGGTCTTGGCCTGCTTTGCCTGGGAGAAATGCAGCAGGTAACCTCTTTGCCGTCCCGGCGTCAGTCCTTCGAAAGCTTTTTTAAGCTTTAGGCTCTCATCCAGCCGGCGCTGAAATTCTTCCGGCATATTAAATTCGGCGGTTTTCTTCAGCTCTACTTTTAAACCCGCCTTCTCTATTTCGATGGCTTCATAGATATAAGCCTTCAGCGTGGTCTTTAATTTGTCGATCTCTTTGACGCTGGTAAACCGAATCTGACGGGCGGCCTGTACATTTGCCGTCTGCTGGATCAGGATACCCTTTTTATCCTGCATCAAAGCTCCTTTAAAAAAGAGGAAGGCGCAGTAGTCCTTAAACGCATGGATCAGCACCACATTGCTTTTCTGATACATGTAGCAAGGGCAGCCCCATTTCAATTCTTCTGTCAGCCCGCAGTCAAGCGCTATTGTTCTGAGCCGCTCTAATTCGGGCCGCCAGTTGACGGCTTTATGAAAAAAGAAATCGACTTTTGGATTCATATGGAGCTATTTACCCTTTTTCAATTTACATAAAATATCCTGTAAACGATCGTGCGCCCAATTAAGCCCTTGAGCAAACGGCAGTTGAAGTACCTGATCCCTCTTCTCACCAGACTCATAGATCACATGCATGTTAAGCCGGCTGGTGGTATCCGACAAGGGTTCAAAAGCATAGATCTCCAGCTGAACGCCAAAGGGTGTACCTTCCATCTCAAAGGTCCGGATAATCTTTTGCTCAGGGATAAACTCATGAATAACGCCGTTGGCTCTGAAGGCTACGTTGCCCTTGGGGTCTTTTGTTTCCATCTGGTAGCTGCCGTGCTTCCGGCTTTCCAGCTTCAGTACTTTTGTGCCCATCCACTGCTCGAGAAACTCTGCTTCAGCAAAGGCCTTAAAAAGCAGATCGACGGGCAGGTCAAAATCACGCGTAATGACCATGTCTTGTTTACCATTCCCGGCGTTAACTTTTGTCTTTGGTTCCATATTACTTTTGTTTTTGGGATTGATGTTGTTTCATTACGTTCTCCAACGTATTGAACCGGTCGTCCCATAGTTTGCGGAACGGCTCAATGAAATCGGCTACGTCTTTCATTTTTTTTGCGTTTATATGATAATAGACTTCCCTGCCGCTCTGGGTTTGTTGGAGCAATTGACATTCCGTCAGGATTTGCAGGTGCTTGGATATGGTGGGGCGGGCCGTGTCAAAATTTGATGCTATGGCGCCTGCTGACATCGTTTGCGAAGCGACTAACAAGAGAATAGCCCTTCTTGTCGGGTCCGCTATGGCCTGAAATACGTCTCTTCTGAGATTCATTATGTAGCTATTTGACTACAAATATATGCGTAGCCATTTAACTACACAAATTTTTCTTTCCGATTCAAGCCAAGTAGCCGGAAAAAGATCACGGCGATTGTCAAGGCAACGATCCCCTGGCAAAGCATGGTCAACGGGGCGCCGACTTTTTGAGAGGCGGTCCCGATCAGCAGGCTTCCCAGCGGCAACATTCCGAAAAAGGAAAGCGCGATATAGCTCATCACGCGTCCACGCATATTGGATGCGGCTTCCATCTGGATGATGCTGATGCTGATCGCCATCGGGGTGATGGAACCAAGACCGAGTATGAGCGCAAACGGAAGTGCAGCGCTAAGGGTATGCATACGGGAGAACAGGATCATTCCTATCCCAAGCGTTACGATACTCAAAAGGAGAACGGCTCTTAGATTTGTTCCTTTCTTTGCAGAGGCCAGCAAAAAACTGCCGATCAACGCGCCCAGGCCAATCGTTCCGCTGACGTAGCCATAGGTCTCGGCGTTCCCTTTAAAAACGACTTTTGCAAAGACCGGCTCCATCGTATCATAGGGAAAGATCAGCAGGCTAAGGCAGATGGTCAGATAGATGATCATACTGATCGAAGGCGTTTGTTTGAGATAGATCCAGCCTTCAGCGATCTCGGAAAAGACCTTTTTGGGTGCGGCGGGCGGATTCCATTCAGGGAGTTTCATCAGGAGCAGCGAAACGATGACCGCTATAAAGCTCACGGCATTCAGCACAAAGCAGACCCCTGCGCCATAGCGTTGCGATACAAGCCCCGACAAGGCAGGGCCGGCCAGCCTGGCCATATTCACCATCGCGGAATTGAGCGAGATCGCATTGGCCAGGTCTTCCTTATCATTGACCATTTCATGTACCATCGGTTGTCTGGCTGGCACATCAAAAGCGTTGATAATCCCCAATACCGACCCAAGCGCCAGGATTTCCCAGATCACATAGTGATTGCTCAGGATCAATGCAGCCAGCAGAATGGCCTGTACCATTGACGCGACCTGGGTAACCAGTAATATCTTATACCGGCTATGGCTGTCCGCAATCACACCGCCCACTAAAGAAAGCAGGAAGGAAGGGAATTGCTGCGCAAACACGGCCACGCCAATCATCGTCGCCGAGTGCGTCAGCGAATAGATGACCCAGATAACGGCGGTTCGCTGCATCCAGGTGCCGATTTGTGAGATCGATTGCCCCGCAAAGAACAAAGAATAATTTCGGTTACGAAAAGCCCGGAAGGTATTGTTGACTGTTTTCACCTGCTGCTTCCTTTTTTGTTTTTAATCTTTTCGACGATTTGTATCATTTTGTCGAATCGATGGTAAATTTTTTTATTTTCCTAGTCCGTGCAAAACAACTTTGGCGAACTTTGCCGCAACGGTCTTGATATCTCTTACATGATTTTCCGCCCGCATTTCGAACTTCAGGCCGTGTAAGCAGCTGACCAACACAAAGATCAATGTTTCCATTTCACGGGGTTTTACCGTCGCCAGTTCGCCCTTCTTTACGCCCTCATTGACGATCTTCGTCAACAGTGCGCTTTCCCATTTTATCGTCTGATCGTGATGCGCGATCTTTATTTTCCGGAAAGAGGAAATGGCGTCGATATCCATCCCTGTTTCCAGCTTACTGAAAAAGGAATGCTTTTCCCTTGACATATTGAGTTTTACGGTAAAGATGGCATTGATCTTTGCCTCTACGGTAGCAGCCTGGTTTACGGCCTTCTCCATCTCGCCCCTCACCTCCAGGATCTCTGTCATGATAACCGCGGCGAGTAATTCATCCTTGCTTTTGTAATAATAGTAGAGCGAGCTCCGGCTTTTTCCAATTGCCTTTGCGACGTCCTCCATCGTTATCTTGGCAACGCCATAAACGTCAAAAAGCCGCTTGGCTGCTTCAAGGATCTGCCTCTGGATGATATCTTCTTTGGAAATAGCGACGGACATGTCTTTGATTTGAATCCGGCAAAGGTATTATTTTTCGACAATTTTACAAAATTTGTCCAAACGGTTAAACGCTAACCTCCCTTCGCCTCCTCCAGAAGTATACTGCGAAAAGGAGCCAAATCCGGCTATGACCGTACTCATTGAAGGTGGCTCTGAACTTACCGGGCGTTTGCCGGGAGAGTAGCCGATAGTCTGATTTTGTTACGGCTGGTGTTCGATATCGAACAATTTCACATGCCGCCTCTAGGTTTAATTTTATAACAGTCAACACTTTAGGAGTTTGACATCCTTTTTGTGCTCCTCCGCCTATGCTCTACCGGAATCTTACCATACTCGCCCGCACCTTATGGCGGCAACGTTCCTTCACCCTGATCAATACACTCGGGCTTTCCATAGGCATTGGTGCTTCTCTATTGATCTTTTTGCTTATCCGGTATGAATTGAGCATAGACAGTTTTCATTCCAATCGGGATCGTATTTACAGGGTCGTTTGTGCCGATACCTATCGCAATGGGACCATAGACGACGACGGCTGCGCGCCGGTTCCGCTGGCAGATGCATTGGGCCGGGAGTTTCCCCAGGTAGAAAAAGTGGCGCCTGTCATGCGCATTGGTCAACAGCAGTTCGGTATCCCTTCCGGCGGGGATAAGGATAAACAGGTCCTGGCCCATGACGTCTATTATGCTGATGGCGCTTTCTTTGATCTGTTCGACTTTCCCTGGGTAGAAGGCGATGCCCATACTGCCTTACAGGAACCCTTTACCGCCGCTGTCAGCCAGTCGATTGCCGCCAGCTGGTTTGGCGACTGGCATTCGGCCATCGGGAAAAGCATCCGGATGGATAATACCACCACCCCCTACCGGATAACAGGCGTTCTGCAGGATCCTCCATCCAATACCGATCTGGCGCTGCGGGTCGTTCTGTCCTATGCAACGTACAGGGCAGCAAATCCGGATGAGTGGGTGGATCCAAAGAGATGGGACAATTTTAGCAGCGCTTCCCAGTGCTTCTTTCTATTGAATAAAGGGCAGCACATCCAGTCCATGGAAGCAGGCCTTCCCCGTTTTGTGGGCACTCATTTTACTCCGTTAGCCGCTCATTCTGATTCCCGGGATTCCTGTTTCTTCCAGCCATTATCGCAAATGCACTTCAACGACGACTTTTACCGCTATGGTGGAAGGGGGTGGACATACTCCGAAATATATGCGATGGGACTGATCGGCGTTTTCCTTTTGCTTGTCGCCTGTATCAATTTTATCAACCTGGCTACAGCCCAGTCATTCAGCCGTTGCCGGGAAGTGGGCGTGAGAAAGGTTTTGGGCAGCAGCCGCGGCCGTTTATTAACCGGCTTTATGGGAGAGACTGCCGCTCTTGTTTTTTTGGCGCTGATCGTTGGATGTTGTCTTGCGCAGCTGGCTTTGCCGCAATTGAGAATGATATTGGAGAAACCTGTCGTACTCGATCTTTCTACGCCTGCTGCCCTGGTCTTTTTAATGGCGACAGGAATGGCGGTTACCTTCTTGTCGGGATTTTATCCGGGTGTCATCCTTTCACGATTTAATCCGATCGATGCCTTTAAAAACAAGATCAACACCAGCAGGGTTGGCGGGATATCATTGCGGAGGGGGTTGATCGTCCTGCAATTCGCGATAGCGCAGCTATTAATTATCGGCACCCTGGTCGTCGTTCGTCAGATGGACTTCTTCCGCAATCGTCCGATGGGTTTTGACCGGCAGGCGATCGCGCTTGTCGGGCTTCCCGGCGGTCCGCATAAAGAGCAGACCGATGCACTGTTCAAAACCAAGGTAAGCCAACTGACGGGCGTTAGGGCAGTCAGTCTTTGCAGTGATGCACCTTCTACCAGCGGAATCGCCGAAAGCAATTTCATCTTTGAAAATCGTTCTCAGCCAGAGAGCTTTGAATTGCTCTACCGTTTTGCCGACACCAGCTATTTCTCCGTATTTCATCTTAGACTGGCGGCAGGTCGGTCGCCGTATCCTTCCGATACAAGCAAGGAAGCCCTTTTGACCGAAACGGCCGTTGCTCAACTGGGTTTCCGTTCGCCTGCCGGAATCCTTGGCAAGCACATCCAGCTTGGCTGGATGCAGGGCAAGCCGATAACGATCGTCGGGGTGCTCAAAGACTTTAACAATACTCCGCTGCGGGAGCAGCTGAAGCCGATGGCTATCTTCTCCTCCAGTGACAGCTACTGGCAGCTGGCGGTAAAGCTGCAGCCGGATAAGATCAAAATTACAATGAGTCAGATCCAGACCATTTACCATCAGCTTTATCCTGACCATTTTTTCAATGCGCCTTTCTTTGACGACAAGATCGTGGAGTTCTATAATGCAGAGGCGATCGAGGGGAAGCTCTTTAAGACGTTTGCGGCGCTAGCCGTCTTCATCTCGGGGTTGGGTCTGTATGGCCTGGTCTCCTTTATGGCCGTTCAGAAAACAAAGGAAGTCGGCATCCGAAAATTGCTCGGAGCGTCTGTTTCTTCCATTATCTATCTTTTTTCCCGCGAGTTTATTCTCCTGATCGGCCTGGCCTTTTTGATTGCGGCGCCTGTCGGCTATTACCTGATGCAGAACTGGCTTTCCGGCTATTATTATCATCAGCCTATCGGGTGGTTGGTTTTTGCGCTGGCGATCCTATTGTCACTGATCGTTGCACTGCTGGTTGTAGGCGCCAAGGCGCTGAAGGCCGCAATGGAGAATCCGGCGAAGAGTTTGAAGACGGAGTGAGGGTGGCTTTCGGCCAGGTCCGTTAAAATTGTCCCGTCTTACTGCCTTAGATATTTAACATGCGAAAAGCCGTAGTGAATTTCCAACTCTAAAAGAATATTTATCATTATCGAACCAAGGCAAAATGTCTCGTAAAAGAACAGGGTATATTTGTATAGTCTGATACTGTATCTCCAATTTAGAAAATACAACCCCAGCCATAAAAACAGGTACAAAAAATTCATTCCAATAACATAAACGATTGCCAGCGGTATTGGTTGCCCAGGACTGTTCTGATAAAGGACCGTGCTTATAATAGTTGTAAGCGGCATCCCGTTCCCTGATAATGCTGTCCCGGCTGGTATAGACACTGACGATCCGGTTTCGGGCATCATAGCGATAACGGTGATAAAAGGCGTCTGATGACCCGGCTGGTAGTCCACACCAATAAAACCTTCCCGCTGATCAGATCATAGTCATAAGTCAGCCGTTTGAACCGGTTATCGGGATTCAATGCCGCTACACCCGCATAGTCCTGGATCACGTGTGTCTACATTACCATGGGCGTCATATACCAAGCGCCATCAGTTGCCAAATTGTAGGTATTGGTATAGCTGACGCGATTGCGCAGGTTGTTCTGCTGGATCAGACCATTGAGACTAAAGCCTGCTGCTACGTCGTATACTGTGCTGGTGATCTGGTTGCGGACTCCACCGCGTACCATCAGCCAATTGTTTAATGCAGTTGGATCCTGGCTGATCGACTGGCTCATTGCTGTGGCCTGGGCGTCTCCCTTCGGGCCGGGCTCTCCGCAGTGCACGGCACTTCGCTTCCATCCCTGACGCGTTGAGGAATGATCTGTTATTCTACAGCGTTAATAAATCGATCGCGTTTAAGATGGAATTAATTTATAAAATGCAGTTCGTTTCTTTTCTTTCCCCGCTCGCTGCTCTTTCGGCCAGGAGGGGTGTCTCCCAGCTGCCCTGTACACACGCTCTCCGCCCGGAATCGTCGCAGCAGGCACCTTGCTGGTATTGCTTTGATTCGCAAGGAAAATCCCCGGTTCAGCATCTTACTGGGCTCGATTCAAAAGCGGCTCACACGGTACTGGGACAGCCTACCTGATAATCGTTGATTGTTGGCTGGCCTTTGCTTTGGTCAATCGTGGTTTTCTTGCAGCACCCGGATGAGCAGCTTTTTCTGCCGTATCAAATAGCCTTTAAGGTGAAAAAACAACAGGCTCCTTTTGGGATGAGGGGCTGTTGTTTTTTCACCACCCTAAAAATGTTATATGAAATACTATTTGATCCTTCAGGAAAATCAGCTTCAGATCATCCCGGTAATGCCGGAGCAACAGATTGAATTTGTTATACAGTTTGCTCAACAGATCAATACCTCGGGAAAACCATCCAGGAAGCGCTTCGGAATTTTCATAAGCTTCCACTAATTATTTGCAACGGCTGGTGACCGTTGCATTTCCGGATGCGCCTGTATTCCAAAAGTAGATCCACAGACAGCTTTTCAACAGTGCTAAAATTCGGCTGAAACAAATCGTACGCCAGCCCGGTCGGTTAAGATACATTCTGAGTGTAAGGTTGTTTCTTTCGATATAGTTAGTACAATAAGGAACATATCGATGGATCACCTTGGGATTAATGATCGATAAATATTCAGTTTATCGGTCCAAATAGTTTTTACTCCGGCTAAAAGCAAGGTATCCTTCAGTCTGTGCAGTGTTCAAACAAGATTTGCTATCAAGCTAATCGTATCCGAATTGTAGGCCTTGTAGCGGTATTCTGACTATTGATATTTTCGACAGTTACTGCAATAAAGTTTTTGAGCGCCATTTCTTTGCTTTCCGGCCCGGCCACATTTCCCTCCACAATATTGACATTTCATTTTGCTGATATTTTGAAACATAAAGCAGCAAAATACTACTTGGCTGAAGGAGTTTTTGACCAAAACATGAACTATAGTAAGGCTATAAGAAAAAATAAGGGGCTAACACCCCTATTTTACTTGTTTACACTCTATTGTTTTAAAAACTGATTATTTGATACGTCACCTTCACCTTTATATCACCAATTCCCTCATATACATATACTGTTCATCTTTCAAATGCATTTCTCGAGCACACTCTAGTATCAATGAGTAGTATTGCTCATTGATTTTCATTTCGTATTCATATAACTGAGTAGCCAAAGTGTCAAGGCATAGCCCGTATTCTCTATTTTCCAAAAACTCTTTCGCATTTTTAATATCTATCTCGGTTAGGCCTAAAACGACTGCGCCTTCGATTAAAGAGTTCAAATTTTTAATTAACTTTTTCATATTTAATGTAATGGATATGCTGTTATAATATCTGCATGAGTAGTAACTACTTTGATTTTAACTCCATCATACACCCCTATAACGACAAACCTGACAGGGTCTCCAGCACGAGTGATCAAAGCACCTGGACTGCCTGTTTGTTGTACCCAAGGATTGTTTACAACCACATCAGAAACCGCATGCATAATTTTATCTCCATTCCAAGTAACAGGAAACATCGATTTTTTCCTGGTAATGCCATTTATAAAGCTTTTGACGCTCCCAAATCAAGAATGTCCTCCTCCTGTTGCATCCCCGGCCAGTATATGTATTGTACGCTGCGCACTAGCAAGATTTATTCGTTCAATCTCCGATTTTGCAAATACTTCGCCAAGTGCCTTTATACCACCTTTTAGTAACCCACCCACAAGAAATACAAAATCTTCTGAATTTATAAATGAAGACCTGAGCTGACCCGTAACATTGAAATTGCGTCCATCAGCAAAAGTTTTTGCCGAATTGGCAAGACTTACAGAAGCACTTTCAGAAAGCCCTGCCCCAATAAATCTACCAAGTTTGGTATTGACCAGATTCAGTTTTTCGCTTTCCGTCCAGTTGTGATCAAGGTCCACAGAAGCTGCATCTTTAAGCATTCCTTCATATTCGGCAAAGTCTCTAGCAATTGGAGTCAACACTTTTTCATAATCTTCAGGGGTATACCATCCTGCTTTAGTTCCATATTCAGCGGAGCCTGCATGCCAATGCCAATCTATTGTTTTTCTATGCCCAGTTCCCCTTGGTCCAGTAATAATAAACTTGCTTGTTGATTGCACCTGCCCTTCCTTAGTACCCTTTGTCGTAGGAGCTTCTTCTAAACCATCAACATCAATAGCCCAAATTGGGGTATTCCCTGCATATTGATAAGGTGTATACCAAGGATATTTCGCAGTTAAAGGATCCACGCTCAAAAATCTCCCAATCCTCGGATCATACACCCGCATACCATAATCAATCTGATCCCCTACTCCCTTCACCTCATTATCATTCTCCTTCCCGTTAAATCCATATCTATAATTCCCGGCTATCGGCCCGGTATAAGTCCGGTTAGGCATCAGCATCCCAAACGGATAATAATCCTGGGCGGTCGCCACATCGGCCACATAGTGATCTATCAAAGAGCTATCAGGGCTGGAAGATACGCCAATTTTCTTATCTGTTATAGTCGCCAGCACGTTACCCAGATGGTTAGATAGCTCATAGCTCTTCTCGCCCCGGGTAAAGGTC
>JAATGQ010000214.1 GCA_015654595.1 Chitinophagales bacterium
CCTGCTGCTGGAGGCGGGAGAAGAAGGTGGGTTTGAAAACCTCGTCTGGCACAAGATCCATCTCCGCAGCGGGATCTATCTTTTCAAAGGCGCACTGACGAATTTCCATCTCAGCCAGCGCTTCGACCTGAAGTATACTGATCTGAATCTGCTGATCGCAAGTCAGCGCTAACACGCCGCCCCCGCGAACCTTCAGCCAAAAGTGTCGCCGCCGGCACGGCTTACCCCAGCCTGCGTGAACGAGACTTATTTATAATCTAAAATGTTGATGCTTTCTTCGCAGAAATCATATTCCTGCAAATCATTGGAGCTTACGATAACCGTACGGTCTTTCGCATACTGCCCCATCAGTCGACGATAGAGAGCAATACCGTCGACGTCGAGGTTGGTACAGGGCTCGTCAAGGAGGATCGTTGAAGTATTTGAAAAAAGCGCCTGCGCAAGGCGAACGCGCTGCTTCATTCCCGAGGAATAAAATCGGATCTGCCTGTTGGCGGCAGCAGCCAGCCCGACCTGGTCGATCACATCGGAAACAGACAAACCGGTTAGCAGGGGTTTAAAAGAAGCGTGAAAACGCAGGAACTCGCTTACGGTCATCTCTTCGATCACGTCGAGATAGGGAGCCGCCAGCGATAAATGCTGGTAAGCCTGGTCGGAGGGGATTGGGAAATCGGGAGGGACAGCTTGAATGGCCGCGCCCGGGTCCGATGCTGGCAAAACGGCAGCAGACAGAGGCGCAGCCGCATAGCCGATCGATCCTTCGCTGATGGCGATGGCGCCGGCGATACTTTGCAGCAAAGTGGATTTGCCCGAGCCATTGGGGCCGGTTATAGCATAGCTATGTCCTGGGAGAAATTGATAGCTGAGACGACGAAAGATCCAGTCGCGGTTGAAGCGTTTGCCGGCATTAGTCAGCCAGATCTTCATCGAACGAGCTTTTGCTGTAGCGTTTTATGATCCCACGGCCGCTATCCCGGATGAAGGCAACGATCTCGTCGCGTTCGTCGCTGGCAGGAAATTCTTCTTCCAGGTATTCCAGTGCCTGGCTGGTATTCATGCCTTTGTTGTAGATGACGCGATAGATATCCAGGATATGATTGATCTTATCGATGGTAAACCCACGACGTTTAAGACCAACCGAATTAACGCCGGAATAGCTGAGAGGCATCCGGGCCGCTTTTATATAAGGGGGAATATCTTTTCCGACCAGGGAGCCGCCCCCAAGGAAAACGTGTGAACCGACCCGTACAAACTGGTGGATAGCGCACATACCGCCCAGGATAACCCAGTCGCCAAGAGTTACGTGACCTGCCACCTGGGAGTTGTTGCTCAGGATACAGTTATCGCCGATAATACAGTCGTGGGCGATATGGCTGTAGGCCAGGATCATACAGTTGCGGCCGACCTTGGTTGTCCAGCGGTCGCGGGTACCGCGGTGGACAGTGACGAATTCACGGATGGTGGTATTATCGCCTATCTGAACAGTAGTATCTTCACCGGCAAACTTAAGATCCTGGGGATCAGCGGAAATAACAGCTCCAGGGAAAATTTTGCAATTTTTGCCAATCCTGGCGCCGGGCATAATGGTCACATTACTGCCGATCCAGCTTCCCGCCCCGATGTGCACATTATCATGGATCATCGTAAAAGGATCCACTCTTACATCGGAGGCGAGCACGGCATTGGGGTGGATAGATGTGAGGGAATGGACCATCCTTTTATCAATTGATTGATTTTCAGTTTCTTGAATCATTATATCGGCTTCCTTGGCTATTGCTGTTTTCTTCATAAAAAATGCTGAGATACCCCCAGCACCTCGCAAAAATAAACTTATTTGGGGCAAATAGCCTAAATAAACTTGTCTTTACGACCGCTTAACTTCTCTTAACAAGTTGAGCCATCAGGTCTGCCTCGGTAGCAATCTTATTTCCTACATAAACCGTTCCACGCATTTCGCAGATGCCGCGGCGGATCGGGTTGAGCAATTCCATCTTGAGGATCATGGTATCGCCAGGCACTACTTTCTGCTTGAACTTACAGTTGTCGATCTTCAGGAAGTAGGTATCGTATTCTCCGGGAGGCATGGCATTGATACAGAGGATACCGCCGGTCTGAGCCAGGGCTTCTACCTGTAATACGCCAGGCATAACGGGATTCCCCGGGAAATGGCCGGTAAAGAAGGGTTCGTTGAAGGTAACATTCTTGATCCCTACGATATGCTTATCGGTCAGCTCGATGATCTTGTCCACCAGCAGGAACGGGTAGCGGTGGGGCAAAGTCTTTTCGATCTGCTGGCTGTTGAAAACGGGCGCCTGGTTGGGATCGTAGATGGGCGTATTCTTGAGATGCTTGTTCTTCTTTATATACTGCTTGATCAGTTTGGCAAACTCTACATTGGAAGAATGGCCGGGACGGCTGGCGATGATATGTCCTTTGATCGGGAAACCGATCAGCGCGAGATCTCCGATGACATCCAGCAGCTTGTGGCGTGCAGGCTCATTGGGGAAACGAAGCTCGAGGTTGTTGAGATAGCCGCCGCTTTTCACCTCGATATTTTCCTTGTTGAAGGCTTTTGCGAGGCGAGCCGAAGCTTCGGCAGTAATCGGCTTATCGACGATGACGATAGCGTTATTGATGTCGCCGCCCTTGACCAGGTTGTGCTGAAGCAGCATTTCCAGCTCGTGCAGGAAAACAAAGGTCCGGCAGGGTGCAATCTCAGCCTTGAAGTCACGCATAGTTTTCAGGCCGGCGTGCTGTGTGCCGAGGACGGGACTGTTGAAGTCGATCAGCGTCGTCACCTTGTATTCGATAGCAGGCATCACGACCATTTCCACTCTCTTCTTTTCGTCGTAATGGGTGATATTCGTATCGATGGTATACCAGACTTTTGCGGCGTCTTGTTCGACCAGGCCCGCCTCTTCGATGATCTCTACAAAAGGTTCGGAGCTGCCGTCGACGATCGGAATTTCGGGGCCGTTGATCTCGATCAGACAGTTGTCGACACCCATCCCAACCAGTGCAGCCAGGATATGTTCGACGGTGCTGATCTTCGTGCCGTTGTCTTCAAGCGTAGTGCCGCGGGACGTATCCGTGACAAGATCACAATCGGCCTTGATAATAGGCTGACCTGGCAGATCGACACGTTGAAACTGAAAGCCAAATCCGGCGTTAGCGGGTTTCAGCGTCATATCCACTTTGATACCGGAGTGCAGTCCGGTACCGGAAATACTGGTGACAGAAGCTAAGGTGTGTTGTTTGTCAGGATTGAAATTTGCGTCCATGCGTTAATCTTATTCGTACAATCAATGGTAAGGCCGACAAAGATAGGGGAATCATCGGTTAAATCTCTTCTTCCCGCTCGAGCATCAAAATAGCGCTTTGCGGTACGATAAAGTATTTATCTCCCTCATAGAGCACTTCGGTAGCGCCGCTAAGCAGAAAAATAGCGATATCGCCTTCCCTGGCCTGCAGCGGAATATATTTGACCTGGTCGTCCTGGTTCTTCCAGGGTTCATCGTCTACAGGCATGGGGATTGCATATCCTGGACCGGTCTTGATCACTGTTCCTTGTTGTACTTTTTCCTTTTCCTGAACGCCGGGGGGCAGATAAAGACCTGATTCCGTGCGCTCATTATGTGATGAAGGCCGGATCAATACCCGATCGCCAATCACCACCAGTTTCTTAAATTTAATATCTGAAGTCAGGTGCATGGGCGCAAAATTAGGGTGCTTTAACAAAATATTGCCCGAAGCGCGTCGACAATGTGAATATTGCGCCAAAAAATCAGTTTCTTGTAGCGTTTTTTAGCGGAATTCAATTTATTTGTACAATAAATCATCAATCATGGAAGCAAAAAAGCCCAAAATATTATTGTGTGAAGATGACCCAAATCTTGGAATGGTATTGAAAAACTACCTTGAGCTGAGTGATTTTGACGTTACGCTGGAAAGAGATGGCCGGCTGGGCCTGGCGGCATTTCAGCGCGAGCGGTTCGATCTCTGTCTTTTAGACATCATGATGCCGCACATGGATGGGTTCACGCTGGCCGAAGAGATCCGTGACGTGGACCCGGATATTCCTTTATTCTTTTTGAGTGCCAAAACGATGAAGGAAGATATCATCCAGGGCTACAAGCTGGGCGCCGACGACTATATCACAAAGCCGTTTGACAGCGAGGTCCTCTTACTGAAGATAAAGGCGATCCTGAAGAGAAATGACGACCTGAACAAGGAGTCTGACAACAAGGAATTCGATCTGGGTTCTTATCACTTCAACCCCAAGCTTCGTGAATTGAGCCACAAGGGGCAAACGCAGACCCTGTCGCCCAAGGAAAACGAGCTGTTGAAGATGCTTGCCGAGCACATGAATGATCTGCTGCCCCGTGAGCAGGCACTGAAGAAGATCTGGGGCAGCGACACGTATTTCAATGGACGCAGTATGGACGTATACATTGCCAAGCTGCGCAAATATCTGAAAGACGACAGCAACATCGAGATCGTGAACATCCATGGAAATGGGTTCCGACTGGTGGTGCCGGTCAACGCATAAACAAACGCGGACGCGATCCGTCGGAGCCGGCTCGCGCCAGGATCGGCGAAGGAGCAGCAATGCAGGTCTGTAGTTCGGGATCGAAATCGCCGGCAGACGCGTCAAAACGCATTGAGGCCTTGATCAGGCCGCCAACCCAACCGGGCACAGAGGCTTAGAACAGCAATTGTTCTCCTTCTCTGCCCGGTTTTTTCTTTCCCAGGTGTTCGTATGCTCTATGGGTGACTTCCCGGCCGCGGGGTGTACGCATAATAAATCCTTCCTGGATCAGGAAAGGTTCGTAAACTTCTTCGAGCGTGCCGGTCTCTTCTCCTACCGCTGTAGCAATGGTCGTGATCCCGACTGGACCGCCCTTGAATTTTTCGATGATGGTGGCCAGGATACGGTTATCCATTTCATCGAGCCCGTTCTCGTCGACATTGAGGGCTCTGAGAGCATGTTGGGTGATGCCAAGATCGATGACGCCATTGCTCAATACCTGCGCAAAATCCCGGACCCTTCTCAACAGCCCGTTGGCGATACGGGGAGTGCCGCGGCTGCGGCGTGCAATCTCGCTGGCGGCATCGGAGGTGATCCTTGTCTGCAGGATGCCGGAAGAGCGCAGCACGATCTTTTGCAGGGTTTCTGCGTGGTAATATTCAAGCCGGGATTTGATACCAAAACGAGACAACAAGGGGGCTGTCAACAGACCACTCCGCGTTGTAGCACCCACCAGCGTGAAGGGCTGCAGGGAAAGCTGTATACTGCGGGCGCTGGGACCGCTATCGATCATGATGTCGATGCGATAGTCCTCCATGGCTGCATATAGGTATTCTTCCACGACAGTACTGAGCCGGTGGATCTCATCGATAAACAAAACGTCGTTGGCTTCCAGGTTGGTCAGTAAACCGGCCAGATCGCCAGGTTTTTCAATCACAGGTCCCGAAGTTTCCTTGATATTAACGCCCATTTCATTGGCAACGATCCGGGAAAGGGTTGTCTTTCCCAATCCGGGAGGACCATGAAAGAGGATGTGATCGAGAGCTTCGCCGCGCATTTTGGCGGCGCGGATAAAGACCCGGAGGTTTTCGATCAGCTGTGGCTGCCCCGCAAACTCCTCGATAGCAGCTGGCCGGATATTGTTCTCAAACTCCTTTTCGGTAGCGCTCAGGGCATTCTTGTCGTTGTTGAGGTTGAGATTGGCCATAGGGCAAAGATATTAAACTGCCGGCAAACTGTCCGGCCTGCGACGGGAATTCCGGCTGTGAATCGCGAACTTTATAGCCCAGACAGACGACGAGTACGCCTGCCGAAAAACGAAAGAATATGGAAAGTCCTAAAACCGTTAGAGTGGTCGAGCCTATGTGGATGGATAAAGCACTTAGCTATCCGGCCTACCTGCAGCTGATAGAAAGCCTTCTGGCGGAAGGCAAGACAACAGGACCCAATCAATCCGAAGCCTTTATTCATTATACGCAGCTCAACTCGCAGCGTATGCACCGGGTGGAAAAGACGGTACAGCTGTTACCCGAAGCCCGGGAGAAGATCCTGGCTATCGACCAGCCGCAGACCTGGCTGATCCTGACAGAGGGCTGGTGCGGCGATGCGTCCCAGATCCTGCCCGTGGTAAGAGCGCTGGCGGACCTGAACCCGAAGATCGCGCTGAAAGTGCTGTTGCGGGATGAAAACCTGGAACTGATGGATCGCTATCTTACCAACGGCACAAGCCGCAGTATCCCCAAGATCATAGGCGTCGACCCTGCAACCGGAAAGGAACTCTTTAACTGGGGCCCCCGCCCGACGGCACTTCAGGAAATGTTCGAGGGCATGCGAAGCGAGGGCCTCGCCTTCGATGTGATGAAGGAAGAACTCCAGCGCTGGTACAACAAGGACAAGGGTGTCGCCATCCAGAAAGAGTTGGTAGCGCTGACTTATAATCACCCCATCTGATAAAAAAACTGGCGCAGCCGGATAAAGGTTTCCGCTGCGCCATATCTTATCCTGGCGATTAAGGCATACGCTGCCACAACACGTCAGCAAACCATTTCTTGGAATCCAGGAAAGTATGAACGGGGGAGAATCCGGACTGGATGGCCATAAATTCTATTTCCGGCAGAGTATACTTCTGGGAGATCTCCATATAGATCGGCTCATTTTCTTCAAACCGGATCACCCTGTCGGCTATATGTACTTCCTGGGCGATCCTGCTGATCAAATAACTTTTACATGCCCCTGTCAGAGGATCATAGACAGGATAATGTTCAAACTGATCCACATCAAAGTCGGCATCCAGTTCATTATTGATCCGCTTTAGCAAATTGAGATTAAACTCCCTCGTGAAACCCTGTCTGTCGTTGTAAGCGTCGAGGATCATGCGGGGATGCTTTTTCAGATCGAAGCCGGTCAGCAGCAGATCTCCAGGCTGTAAATGTTCGTGCAGCTCGCGGCAGAATACGGTCGCCTGCTGGGGCGTCATATTGCCGATATTGGCGCCCATAAAAAGAACGATCTTCCGCTTTCCGGAGAAGGTGTTGACTTGCAGCAGCTGCTCCAGAAAGTCACCGTTCAATCCCTGCATACGTAAACCGGGAAGAGTGGAGGGAAGGCGGTCTTCCAGCCAGCCGATCACATTGGACGATATATCGATGGGATAATAAGTAAACCTGGCTTCAGTCTTCTGCAGCTCGCGCAGCAGGTACCAGGACTTTGTGGCATCGCCGGGACCCAGCTCTACCAGGTCAAAGCTGGAGTCATGTTCTGCGAACATGCGCGCCATTTTCGCCGACTGATGCTGCATGATCTCCATTTCGCAACGCGTGGGATAATATTCCGGGCAGGCCATGATCTGCTGGAAAAGCTTATCCCCTGTTTCGTCATAAAAATACTTGGAAGGTAAATGTTTGTTTTCTGCCTGCAGTCCATTGAGAATATCCTTGTAAAAAACGGAAGACCGCCGACCAGCCAGATATGGAGTGGAATAGGACAACATAGATAGACCTTTGGTTAGATGTTAAAAATTTTATTGGCAAACAACAGGGAGGGGTAAGTCTACTTTGCAAGCCTTATGCCAGTAAACTGCCACCTCAGATTAGGGTGAAAAAAGTTACGATATGTGCTTCTGCTATGATTTTCGGGGGTCGCTGCAGAAGCGCCTCTCAGCACCATCTGGCTCACCATGAACTTACCGTTATATTCCCCGATGGCGCCTTCGGCCTTTATAAAACCGGGGTATGGCAGATAGGCGCTTTCTGTCCATTCCCATCTTTTTCCCCATTCGAACTCCCCGGATGCGGCTTCCCACTCGAACTCCGTCGGCAGCCGATACCCTTTCCAGGCGGCATAGGCTACCGCTTCATAGTAGCTGATGTGGCAGACGGGCTGCCCGGGGTCCAGCGGTCTCAGCCCGGCCAGCGTATACGTGTACCAGTCGCCGTCGATATAATGCCAGTAAAGCGGCCCCGTAACGGCATTCTTTTTTACCCAGTCCCAGCCTTCCGCATGCCAGTAGACAAAATTGCTATACCCGCCGGCATTTATAAATTCAATGTATTCTTCGTTGGTCACAAGACCGGTCGCGATCTGAAAATCATTGCAGTAGACCTTGTGCCGGGCCAGTTCGTTGTCAAAACAAAAAGCCCCACCCTGGTAGCCGATCTCATAGATGCCAGCCGGAATGGAAATGAACTTCCCGCTTGCGCCGCTGTTTTTAGCAGCGGCTCCGGGCTGAGCCGGCGCAGGCATGTCGTCGATATCATGATCCGACCATGCAGGGAACAAAGGGTTGTGTCCCAGGATGTATTTTATATCGGAAAAGAGCAGCTCCTGGTGCTGCTGTTCGTGGTTGAGTCCCAGCACGATTATCTTTTCGAGCGCTTCGCCGGGACCAGCCGCGATAAATTCTTCCATAGCAGCGTCTACATATTGCCGATAGGAGTATACCGCGCTGACCGATGGCCTGCTAAGGTTGCCGCGATCGGTGCGGACCACCCTTGCTCCGATAGTCTCGTAATAGCTGTTGAACACAAAATTGTAATCCGGATTGCAGGACGTATATCCTGGCCGGTGGGGGATGAGAATAAATGTTTCCCAGAACCAAGTGGTATGCCCCAGATGCCATTTGGGCGGACTTACATCGACGACCGGCTGGACGACATAATCTTCGATCTGCAATGGCTGGCAGATGGCTTCGCTTGCTTTGCGAACTTTGCGATATTGTTCGAGCAGGGTCATGACCTTTGTTTTTTTAGATAACTGGTGAGATCGGATATTGTTCGGATGCCCAACTCTTTTGCCTGCCTCCGGCGCATCATCAACGCGTATGCATTGTTAAACCCTATGGGTTTCAGCCAGACAAGCCCGAAGCGTTCGTCAAATCCGCGGGCCACATAGTTATAGACGCTGTCGCGGTTCTTGCTAAGCCGCTCGGTTTCTTTTTGAGGAGGCTGCAGGATCGCGAGTAAAGCCGTTCCTGTATACTCGGGATACATATCGATCTGGGCATGTGTAAGCGCCTCGAAACAAATTTTTGTACCGCCGAGTCCGGTCTTGCTTTCGACCTGAAGATCGGTATACCCCTTGATCAGCATCGCATACATATCGGTAAGGATATATTGTTCGGGAAAGATCTTGGAACCAAGCCGGACCACTCCTTTGGCGCCGCTGCGGGGCGGCGCATAGAGCCCTTTTTGGATAAGAAAATCACGGGCGATCTTTTCGGGGGGTTGATTCAGGTATTCGGCACGATAGTTTAACGCCGTCATCACGGAGTCGTTGATCAGTCCGGAAAGTTTGTCAATGACAGGTGCGAGCTCGGGATATTTTTCCAGTATCTCCTTACGCACCACGGGAGCGGCATAATAGGGCGGAAAGATCTTGCGGTCGTCGTCCAGCACGGCAAGATCATAAGCCTCCAGGCGGCCATCAGTGCTATAGCCGCTGATAACGTCCAGCTTTTTGTTGTAGATGGCTTTATACATGACCGCGTCGCTAATAACCACTGTTTTGATCCGCAGTCCATAGACATCCCGCAGCCCTATATCTCCATCTCTTCTGCCCATGAACTCTGGCGTAAAGCCAGCCAGCAGCCTGGATGAATCACCCAGCGGAACGACATAAAAGGCGGCGCAGAGCAGCAGTACAATAGGTAACACGCTAAGCACGGTCCGGCGTCGATGGCCGCTGATCTTTTGAACACGCGAAAGCAGGAAGTCGAGCACTATCGCCAACAGTGCCGCAGGGATAGCTCCGGCCAGGATCATATTGGTATTGTTGAGCGCAATGCCCCCAAATATAAATTCTCCAAGACCGCCCGCGGCGATATAGGCGGCAAGGGTGGCTACGCCGACGTTGATCACGGTTGCGGTTCGGATACCAGCCATGATGACGGGGAAGGCAAGGACAAGATCGACACGCATCAGCCGCTGCATCGCCGTCATTCCCATTGCAACGGCTGCTTCTTTTACGCCGGGATCAACGCCGTCGATCCCTGTATAGGTGTTGCGGATGACGGGCAGCAGCGCATAAAGAAAAAGCGCGGTGATCGCCGGGATCGGACCAATCCCCAGCAGCGGTATCAGAAAGCCCAGGAGCGCAATGCTGGGGATGGTTTGCAGGATGCCCGCAAAGCCAAGGACAAAGCCCGCCGCTTTTTTATGACGGGTGATATAGACGCCCAACGGAAGACCAATGACAACGGCGATCAGCAGCGATATAAAAGTGAGGCCGATATGCTGAAGGGTCTGCTGCAGCAGCTTGCTGCTCTGCAGCGTCATAAATTGCCAAAGTGATTGGGTCTGATCCATCAGCCGTTGTTCTGCTTATAGTGATCGAATGCTTTTATCAGAGCGGGATAGTCCGATGGCGCGATACGGCTGGCTTCCAGGGCAAACCGCTGATCTTCAAAAAAATCGCGGGAATAATCGCCGGCCGGTTCGAAAAGCAGCTGGTCGGGTGTGCCCTCCTGTATGATCTTTCCTTCGTTGAGCAGGATGATCCTGTCGCCCAGCTGAAAAGCTTCCTGCACATCATGAGTGACAAGAATGATAGTTGTATTTTTCAACTCGTCCAGCTGCATAAAATCTTTTTTGACGTGGTTCCGGGTAATCGGATCCAATGCGCCAAAGGGTTCATCCATCAATAAAACGGGCGGGCTTACAGCAAGAGCCCTGGCAATACCTACACGCTGTTGCTGTCCGCCGCTAAGCTGCTGCGGATAGGCGGAACGGTATTGGGCAGGAGGCAGATGTAATTTCTCCAGCAGCGTAGTAACACGGTCTGCTATTCTTTTTTTTTCCCACCCAAGCAGACGCGGAACGATGCCGATATTTTCTTCTATCGTATAGTGCGGAAATAATCCATTATTTTGGAAAACATAGCCAATACTCCTGCGCAGCAATTCAGGCGGTTGCTGGTCAATCGGCTGTCCGCCGATATCGATATGGCCGCTATCGGGTTCCAGCAGACGGTTGATCATTTTCAGCAGAGTGGTTTTGCCGCATCCGCTGGTGCCGAGAAAGACGACGGTTTCTCCTTCTTTGACGGAAAAGGAAACGTCATTGACGGCGATATGATCGCCAAAGGTTTTGGTTATATGTTGTACCCGGATCATTTCCAAGCCTGGTCAGTTAAGATTGAAGAAATAGATCAAAAGGGAAGTTCGGTTATTCACCGAGTCCGGCAAAAAGATTATTGAGGGCTTCGGCATAGGTAGGATGGGCGAATACCATATCACGAAGAATATCATAGGTTATCCCGCCAACCATCGCCATCTGCAATACACTCATCAGTTCGCCCCCGTTGGAGGAAAGCATGGAAGCGCCCAGGATCGTTTTATCCTTTGCGTTGACGATAGCTTTCAGCATGCCCCTGTCTTCGCTGTTTTCATACGCGCGGGCAATATGGCTTGCCGCCATCGTCGCCACTTTGATCTCCAACCCCTTCTCCTTTGCCTCTTTTTCGGTCAACCCTATCCTCCCCAGTTCGGGGTCGGTAAACATACAGTAAATGGGCGGTCTTCCGGCGATGCTAAGACCCGCGTTTTCTACCAGGTTCTTATAAACAACGATGTGATCATTATACGAAATATGGGTAAAGGCAGGACCTCCTTTTACATCCCCGAGAGCATAGATACCGGCAACATTTGTCTCCAGGTAGTCGTTTACCTTTACAAAACCGTGCGGATCGAGTTCTATGCCGGTGGCGGCGGTATTGAGCCCTGCGGTATTGGGAGCACGTCCTGCGGCCACCAGTACATGAGAAGCCAACAGGGGACTTGCAGCTGCGGTAGAGAGATTTTGGTTCGCCAGCCCTGTCGTTGAAGCGCCTCCGGCGACAGCGCCGCTATCTGCCGTTGACAGAGTCAGACGGGTCATTTTACCGGCTCCGGTCACCTCTGTAACGTGCGTACCCGTCAGAATGCGGATACCATCCTCCTCAAGGATCTCTTTCATTTTTGCAGCAATGTCCTCATCTTCTTTTTGAAGAAAATGCGGATTGCCTTCGATGATGGTCACTTCACTGCCGAGACGGCGGAAGAGCTGGCCGAATTCGAGCGCAATGTAACTGCCTCCGATGACCGCCAGATGGGTCGGAACTTCCAGCAATTCCATTATTGTCGTGGAGGTGAGATAGTTGATCTTGTCCAACCCGGTAATGGGTGGTACGACAGCATGTGTTCCCGTGTTGATGAATATCTTTTCAGCGGTCATCGATTCCACTGTTCCATCCTGTCTTGTGACGGTTATCTCTTTGGGACCGGAGAAAACAGCCGTTCCGAAGATCAGGGAAAGATTATGCGTTTCCAGCAGCGATTTTGTCGACGGTTCGCGGGAGGCGAGAACGACGGCATTCTTGCGCCGGACTACCGCTTCCATATCGACGGAGAAGCCATTGATATGAATACCATACTCTTTGCTCCTTTTTACCAAAGAGGCGACGCGACCCGATGCAATCATGGTCTTTGTCGGCGTGCATCCGACATTGACACAGGTTCCTCCAACCCACAGCTTCTCGATCAAGGCAACTTTCCAACCCTTATTTGCCAGCTTCTTTGCCAATGGGTTCGCGGCCTGGCCTGAACCGATAATAATTGCATCAAATTTCGTCATATCGTTGTCCCGTGTTTATTCTGTGACGGTAACGCCTTTCCAGAAAGCGATATAATTGGTGATCTCTTTTGCGGCATCTTTTGGTTGTGGGTAATACCAGGCGGCATCCTTGTTCGTCTTACCGTCTACCTCTATATTCATATAAGAAGCTTCGCCTTTCCAGGGACAAGTAGAATGCGTCGGAGAATGCGTAAAAAACTCCTTTTTGACTGCATCAGGGGGAAAATAGTGGTTCTTTTCTACAACAATAGTATCCTTGCTTTCAGCTATAACCGTGTTATTCCAGATGGCCTTCATATTGGGAAAAATTTGAGCTATCTCAAATTTAAGCAATTCTTAGACCATCCTGCGCGACGTTTTTTTGTACTTTTTATAGTACCATATCAGAAAGCCTGTGATAGGAAGGCTGGCGCAAACGAGACTGGCGATGAACGCAATAAGTTTTCCTGCCAGTCCTCCGATCGCGCCGACATGGATATCGTAATTCATGTCGTTGAGCTTCTCGCCAAAACGTTTACCGGAGTTATTTTGCCGGGAGATCAGTTTGCCGGTGTATTTATCGACTTGCAGCACATCATACCCATAATAAACCTCGTCGTTCGGATAACCGGTGGCATAGATCACCGCGTCTTTGTCCAATGCAGGGGAGAATCCGACCCGCGGCGCCTGGGGAAGTACCTGATTGGCGAGCCAGTAAGCCTTATCTATTGCCATCGCCGTGTCGCTGAACGGTCCCGGCGTCTGTGTTGTCACAGCAGGAGGTACGATTGACTTGGAGTAGACGCCATCCGGATTCTTTGTGGAGCCGGTTGTGATCAGAAAGACAAATGCGGTAAACCACCGAAAGGCCATGACCAGCCCGGTAGAAGCCAGGATCAACGCTGGTACCAGGGTATAGAAGCCGGGAACGTTGTGCAGGTCATAGTTGACGCGGCGGAAGGATGCCTTCCATTTGATCTTGAAGTTGATGTCCCTGGTCGCTTTTGTCCATTTTTTTGGCCACCAGAGGAGGAGACCGGTGATCAACATGACCACAAAGATCAGCACGCTATATCCGACGATAGGCTGGCCGTATTTCGAGCCTAGCAGCAGGCTCCAGTGGATACCTTTGACGATATTGAAGAAGTCGTATTTGTAGTCTCTTTTGCCCGTCACGGTTCCTGTGTGAGGGTCAATATAGACCGACTCGAAGTAGGTCAGGGAACCAAAATAAGTGAGCGCCGTATCATTGCCTTTATATGCCATAAATTCCCAGGAGCGATTGGGATCGCGGTAGGTAACGATATTCTGGATCGGTTTATCCGCGCCAAGTTCTTTTTGTGCAATGCCCTGGAGGCGGCTAAGAGACAGATGGATTTGAACATCAGGGTCGGCATTTTCTGCATAAAACCATCCTGGGTGAACGAAGCGCGAGATCTCGTCCTGAAAAACAAAGAGACAGCCGGTGATACTGATAATAAAAACCACTAGCCCGGATGTGAGTCCGAGCCAGAGGTGTATTTGACGAATAAAATATTTAAAATTGCGACGCCTGTTCACGCTGTGAAATTAGAACTTAAACGCGACACTGGCGACGACGCTTCTCAGCCGCTGCGGCTCGATGCTCGAGTAGCCGATAAAATAGCGTTTGTTTGTCAGGTTGTCTGCCTTGATCGAGAAACGGAATTTGCTGTATTCGTAATTGATCGCCGCGTTAAATACGGTATAGGCAGGCAGAATAAAGTAGCCTTCGCTGTGACTGTTGACGATCCTGTTATCGCTGGCATAGTTGCCCCCAAAACCTGCGCCAAAGCCTTTCAGCGCACCGGACGGAACATGATAACTGATCCACCAGTTGGCGGAATAAGGCGACATCGCATCGGTAGGACGCAGGCCGTCAACGTCGGCATCGCTATTGGTCAGCTTCGTATCGTTATAAGAGAAACCGGCAAGGATATTTAAACCCGGGATCGGGTTGGCGGTCACTTCTGCCTCTATCCCACGGCTTCTTTTTGTACCATTCTGTATTTGAGCGCCAGGAGCATAAGCGGTAGTATCTCCGGCCGCCGGAGTAAAGGTATGTATCACGTCTTTTACCTGGATGTCATAGACGCTGACGGTCGCAGACAGATGGTGCTTAAAGGCGTCGACCTTTACGCCGCCTTCGAATTGGTAGGCCTGTTCAGGTTTGAAAGCGCGTCCCTGGTAGTCGTGACCCGTCTCATTGGTAAAGCCGCTCTGGTAGTTCGCAAAGAGCGCGACGGCATCACGAACGGGCTGCCATACGATACCAAACTTTGGAGCCAGGTGCGTTTGGTTGTAGGCCCCTTCCGTCGTATCCAGTTCGGGATAATAGTTGCCCTGGTTGACGAAATGGTCGACACGGAGGGCGGCCATCAGCAGCAGGTTATCGCGAAGGTTGAACACATCGCTGACATAGGCGCTGTAAGTGTTCGTCTTATAATAGGTAGGATAGGTATAATCCGGTCCATGGGTAATATAATAGCTCTGAAGAGCCGAAGGGGTAAATTTGTCGTAGTTGGCGATAGCTCCGTGATCCATGACCGTATCGAAATAAGCGCCATTCCACATCTGGTTGGCCGTATGGTTGAAATAGTCAAGACCAGCGACAAAGCGGTTGCGGAAGGAACCGATTCTGAAATCACCATTGATATTCTGCTGAACTTCGAACATCCGATCGCGGCTGGCAGATGTATTCTGGTCTTCGCGGGCAATATAATCTGCCCCAATATCATTCGGGTTGCCAGTCACATTGGCATTGGCAAGGACCGAGAACCAGGGGCCGGGACCATCTGAATAGCTATTGGTAAGAGTCACATTGGTCTGTGTACTCCATTGGCTGTTGAACTGGTAGTGCATCTGGCCGAACAAATTGGTGTTATTGGAAACCTCGCCAAAATCGCCGGTCAGGAAGGAACGATGATAGTCTATAGGTAATTTGTCGGCACGGTTGGCGCCGAATTGTTTTACGCTGCTTATGTTATAGTCCAGCGAGAAAAGGGGGTCTGCCACTCCCTTGCCGCGATAGATCTCCGCGTCGAAAAGGAAAGATAGTTTGTCGTTTACCTTGATCGAAATGCTGGGATCAAAGGCAAACAGGCGGCTATACGTATTGGTAAAATAGGACCCCTGATCTGTGTAAGCGGTATTGACGCGAAGCAGTATCTTATGCGCAGAATCCAGCGGAGTATTGACGTCGGCGCTGATCCGGCTGAAATCATAATTGCCGCCGGCAAACTGAACTTCGCCGCCAAAGCCGTCATAAGGTTTTTTGGTCACGCGGTTGATCAACCCGCCGTAAGAGGTGAGAGTGCTGCCAAAGAGAGTGGCAGAGGGTCCCTTCAGCACTTCGATCGATTCTAGGTTGGCGGCGTCGATCTTGCTGGTTACGTTTCCGGCTATACCGTTACGGAGCTGACTTTGGAGGTAGAAGCCGCGGGAATTATAATAGGCCCCGCCATCGCCGACGCGTCCGGTCGCTGCCCACATCGTCTGAATGCAGGTCGCATTTCTCATCGCATCATCAACGGTATAGACCATTTGATCCGCCAGTACTTCTTTTGGGATCGAAATGGCAACCTGGGAGTTTTCCAGGTCCTTCAGCGGCATCTTGTTGGCGCCATCGCTGATATTGCGATGGTACTTGTTGACGCCGGCAGTGACGACGACCTGCTCCAGCTGCTTGTTGGAGACCTGTAGCTTTATGTCTATATCAGCCGTTTTGTGCTGGCTTACGGAAACATGTTCGACGATCGGAGAATAACCGGCCAAGGTCACTTCGATATCGTAGTCGCCGTCAGGAAGGTTATAAAAAGCGAAAGTTCCGTCTTCGTTGGTGAGGGTTGTCTTTTTTGTGCCTTTTATTACTACCGTAACTGCCGCGGCAGGCTGACCGTCGGCGGTAACGACTTTACCTTTTATCACGCCATTGTGCTCTTCGCTGCCACCAGGTCCGGCGACAGGGGTATGGGAGAAAGAAGTATCGGGACTTGCGTGAAGCAGGGCGACGGGTGTCAGCGCGAAGCACAAAATACTGACAATTAATCTTTTAAGCATATAAGGGTCTTATTTGGACCGCAAAGATTGGATGATTCTGGAGGAATTCTGGACGAGATCGGGAAAAAGTGTTACGCGATCGGGAAATGGCGCCTGCAGCCAAAACGGCTCCCGGACCGGTGACGGAAGGCCCATCAAAATTGAATTAGGCGCCGGACTGTATTTAGCCCGGGCCCGAGCGGCGAATTGGTCCGGAAATTGCGCCAGTTTGAGCCAATGAAACCCGAACAGTTTAAAGCTTCACTGACAGATGATAACCCGCCCGCCGGCATCACCCTTAGCCTGGCGGCCCTTTGGTATGCAGGAAAAGGGGATTGGGAACAGGCGCACACCATTGCCCAGGACATTCCTACCAGGGATGGATCATGGGTACATGCCTATCTGCACCGGCAGGAAGGGGATCAATGGAACGCGGATTATTGGTATAACCGGGCCGGCAAAAGCCGGCCTTTGCTGACGCTGGAGGAAGAGTGGGACTCGATGGTCCACGCCATGCTTAGCGCATCTGTAAAATAAGATTGGCATCGGGACAGTTGTCCAGCCATTTTTGTCTTTCGGAATATTTGCATACTCCCGGGTAGTCTCCTTTCCAGTCCCCAATATCGTCGATGATCTGAAAATGCAGATGGGGGGGCCAGTTGCCATTCTCAAACCGCATCCCGAATTCCGCGATGACGTCCCCTTTACGGATCGTTTTTCCCTCGTGCAGGTTTTTCAGCGAGTTAAGACTAAGATGACCATATAAGGTATGGAAGCCGACACCGTCCAGCTGATGGGTCAGGATGATCGTGGCGCCATAGTCGCTGTCATTGTTGTTAAAGGCAAAGCTGTGAACGACACCATCCAGCGGCGCCATCACCTTTGTGCCTACCTGTCCCCAGATATCGATCCCCAGGTGGAGACGGCGAGGTTCGGCCCCTTCAGCGGATGAAGGGCCAGGAGCCGATGCAGGGGAAAGGCTGGTGGGCGAGCTGGGCCGCTCCGGTTCGACTGCCGGGGAAAGCGCACCTTGCGCAGTATCGAAATGTTTGCTGCGGGCATAGAGGGTCCGGTGTTCGCCATAGCCTCCAAAGCCATAGCGCGCCTGCCCCTCCTTTATAGCCCGGTTGATATAATTGGCAAAGGCTTCGGTATCGGCTATCGCCTCCGGTGTCAGGTCCTTGTTGTTCTCGGTAAAGTCAAAAAAATAGAGCCTGTCCTTTGAGGGATCGAAAGGAACCACACGATGATAGTCCGCTTCATGAGCCAGCAAAACAGCGTTCAAGGTCATGCTTCAATTTACCAAAATTCCGTGATACATCCACTGCGATCTGGTATCTGTCTAAATCACCACGTTGATCATCTTATTCTTAACATAGACGATCTTTTTGGGCGACTTTCCCTCGAGCCATTTCTGAACGACCGCATCGGCCAGTACGAGTTCTTCCACCTGCTGCTGTGTTGCATCGAGGGCGATATTGAGCTCGGACCGGGTTTTTCCGTTGATCGCAACGGGATAGTTCTTCGAGGTTTCAACCAAGTATTTTTCTTCGACCTGCGGATAGGGCGCGTCGAGGATGGAAGTCTCATTGCCAAGCTGATGCCAAAGCTCTTCTGCGATATGCGGAGCATAGGGCGTCAGGACAATCAGCAATTTTTCCAACACATCCTTTTTATGACAGTTGAGGTCGTGCAGTTCGTTTACGCCGATCATCAGGGTACTGACGCCGGTATTGAACGAAAACCGCTCTGTAGAATCTTCGGTCTTCTTTACTGTGCGGTAGATCGCCTTCCATTCATCGTTGGTCGGCGCATCCGTCGTCCAGACCTTGCCTTTCGTCTCGTCGAAGAAAAGGCGCCACAGCTTCCGGAGAAACCGGTGTACGCCTTCGATGCCCTTGGTTTCCCAAGGCTTGCTTTGTTCGACGGGTCCGAGGAACATTTCATACATGCGGAAGGTGTCGGCGCCGTATTTAAGGACGAGGTCGTTGGGGTTGACGGTATTATACAGCCGCTTGCTCATCTTTTCGACCTCAGATCCACAGATATATTTTCCTTCTTCGAGGATAAACTGGGCATTGGCGTATTCGCTTCTCCATTTCCTAAACGCCTCGATATCCAGCTCAACGCCATCGACGATGTTCACGTCGACGTGCAGCGCGGAAAGGGTATACGATTCTACGTCTATTGCAGTGTCGTTGAAGATCTCTTTTACGGCCAGGTTGATCAGTTCGTGCAGCTCCGGCGTTCCTTCGATGGCCCTCAGTCCACCAGACAAGAACACAGGCGTATTGCGCGTCAGCTCCTCGACATTTCCTGCACCGCGCATTTCGACACGGTAGACGAAGCGGCTGCTGCCCTGAATCATACCCTGGTTGACCAGGCGTTTGTAAGGCTCTTCGTGCCCGATCAACCCGCGGTCAAAGAGGAATTTGGTCCACATCCGGCTATAGAGCAGGTGGCCTACGGCGTGCTCGGTTCCGCCGATATAAAGGTCGACCTGCCCCCAGTAATCGGAAGCAGCGCGGCTGCAGAACTCCTTGTCGTTATGGGGATCCATATAGCGCAGGAAGTACCAGCTGCTGCCGGCATAACCGGGCATCGTATTGGTCTCGAGATGACGGCTTGTCCAGGACGCGACATTGGCCAGCGGGCCCTCGCCTTCAGGGCCAGGGCCATATTTCTCAACGTGGGGCAGTTCGAGCGGAAGCTGTGATTCGTCGAGCGGAATGGCGATGCCGAAGCTTTGGCCGCCTTGTCCCTCGGGTTCGCCTGAACTTCGTCCGAGCTTTACTCCTCCTCGTTCGTGGACTTCGCTTTGCTCAGAACTTCGTCCGAGCTTCGCTCCTCCTCGTTCGTGGACTTCGCTTTGCTCAGAACTTCGTCCGAGCTTCGCTCCTCCTCGTTCGTGGACTTCGCTTTGCTCGTCCACCTGCCAGGTGATCGGGAATGGCTCACCCCAATAGCGTTGACGGCTAAAGGCGGCGTCACGCATGCGGTAGTTGACCTTGCGAACGCCGATACCCTTTTCTTCGAGGTGATGAATGGCGATCAGGATAGCGTCTTTCATCACGAGGCCATCGAGGAAGTCGCTGTTTTGCAGTTTGGCCTCCTTTGTGGGGTTGGCCTCTGTTCCGTTGAAGTGTTCGCCAATGATATTGGTGACGGGCAGGTCAAAATGACGCGCGAACCTGAAATCGCGTTCGTCGCCGCAGGGCACGGCCATGATAGCGCCCGTGCCATAACCTGCCAGTACGTATTCAGAGGTCCAGATCGGGATCTTCAGCCCATTGAAAGGATGAATAGCATAGGCGCCAGTAAAGCAGCCGGTAATCTTTTTCTCCGCCATCCGCTCGCGTTCGCTGCGGCTTTTTACATAGGCGACATATTCTTCGATGGCCGCCTTTTGGCCGGCCGTTGTGATCGTATCGAGCAGCGCGTGCTCGGGGGCGATGACCATAAAATCAACCCCAAAAAGCGTATCGGGGCGGGTCGTATAGACGGTCAGGCGAGGCTTTGTGTTGCTGGCAGCGGACGAAGAGGACGCGTTTGTGGCGCCGGCGGTCGCGGTGGACAGTGCGGACGCATGAGGAGCTGCGGTCGCGCCGGGAACATCCACGTCGAAAGTTATCTCGGCGCCAAAGCTCTTCCCGATCCAGTTGGTCTGCATTTCCTTCATCGCATCGCTGTAGTCGACCGTTTCCAGGCCTGCAAGCAGGCGGTCGGCGTAGTCCGTGATCCGGAGATACCATTGACGCAGTTTCTTTTTCACGACGGGGAAGCCGCCGCGTTCACTAAGACCGTTGACGACTTCGTCATTGGCCAGCACGGTACCCAGCGCTTCACACCAATTGACCTCGCCATACCCGCAATAGGCCAGGCGATAGTTCATCAGGATCTCTTCTTTTCTTCTCAGACCAAATCCTTTCCATTCTTCAGCTGTAAAGCGGATGGAGGCGTCCCCCGGACAGGGATGCGCCTTGTTGCCGTCCTTTTCAAAATGGGCTGTCAGGGCTTCGATCGGCATGGCTTTGGCCGCTGCACGGTCATACCAGCTTCCAAAGAGCTGTAAGAAAATCCACTGGGTCCATTTATAATAGGACGGGTCGGTGGTACGGATCTCGCGGTCCCAGTCGTAGCAGAAGCTGATATTATCCAGCTGGCTGCGGAAAGTGCGTATATTGTTGTCTGTAGAGACAGCGGGGTGGATGCCATGGTCGATAGCATACTGCTCGGCAGGAAGGCCGAAAGCATCGTAGCCCATGGGATGGAGAACGTTGAAACCTTTTAACCTTTTGTACCTGGCATAGATATCGCTTGCGACATATCCGAGCGGATGGCCGACGTGAAGACCGGCGCCGCTGGGATAAGGGAACATGTCCAGCACATAATATTTGGGCCGGGTGGAGTCATTGGAAACTTTATATGCGCCTGTCTCTTTCCAGTGTTGCTGCCATTTCTTCTCGATATCGCCGAAGTTATATTCCATATTGGTTTGTATAAGGGTGAGAAGGCTTCTTCACCATCCTGTTGGAAAAAAGTTAAAAGGTTAATTAATACCGAAATAATGCAGGCAAACGATCGTTAAAAGGGTAGCAAAAATACAAAAACGGGTGGGAATTCCCTTTAAAAAGGGGGCGAACATGGTATCAAATCCGTTATTTTTGTTATCCGGCATAGGTGAACGGAGTTCATCCATTGACTAACCCAAAAAAAGAAGTAAAAATCATGGCGCAATTCGGAAAAGGATATGCCAAACGTTCTACACCTTCCTATTTCATGGCGATCGTAGGGGTTTCCCTGGTCCTTTTCCTGCTCGGACTGCTGGGCTGGATCGTGATCAACGCCAACAAGCTGGGAGAAAATTTCCGCGAGAACGTAAAAGTGCAGGTTTTTCTGCGGGAAAACCTTTCCGCAAAGGACAGCGCCTCCCTGGTCAGCTATATTGCCGCACAGCCTTATACAAAATCTTACGAGTTTCTGACGAAGGATATGGCGAAAAAGCGTTTTATCCAGGACGGCAACTCCGACTGGAACACGGTAATCGACAAAAACCCGCTGCCGGCCAGTATCGAGTTCAACGTCCGCAGCGAATATGCACAGCCGGATTCGCTTAGCAATATCAAGGCCGATCTGAGCAAGAACATCGGTGTGGATGAGGTCAAATACAATCAGGTCCTCGTTTCCAACCTGAATAATACCATCCGTCGGGTGAGTCTGATCTTTTTGGTGGTGGCGCTGGTGATTTCTATCGCCGTTATTATTCTTATTGACAATACGATCCGTCTGGCCATGTTCAGCAATCGCTTCCTGATCAAAACCATGCAGATGGTAGGCGCAACCCGCTGGTTTATCGCCAAACCAATGGACCTCCGGGCACTGGTCAACGGGGCCATCAGCGGACTGATCGCCGTCGGCGGGATCTCCGGGGTTATCTGGGGCGCCGAACAGTGGGTTCCCGAGATGCGCGCTTTAAGAGATTATAGCCTGCTTTCCGGCATGTTTGTCATCATTATTCTGTTGGGAATCTGTATCAGCATGATCAGCACGCACCGAAGCGTCGTCAAATACCTGAAAATGAAACTGGACGACCTGTATTAACCGAAGTTTAACGGTTCGGAAGGCCCGGGAGCTGGCTCCCGGCCCCTTGAGATTTGGCAAATCCCGGCATTCGCGTATATTGCAGGCCCAATTATCAATATAAAAAGTCCATGGCAACGATCATCTCGAAGAAAGCAACCAGCTCTACATCTACTGCATCCAAGGTAAAACATGACAACACGCCTTTGTTCGGTAAGGAGAATTACCGCTGGATGTTGATTGGTATCGTATTGATCGCGCTAGGGTTGTTCCTGATGGTTGGAGGTAAGAGCAAGGATCCCAATGTGTTCAATCCCAAGGAAGTATACAGCTTCACCCGGATTACGCTGGCGCCCATTCTGATCCTGGGAGGTTTTGTGATCGAGATCTTTGCCATTTTCCGCAAGGACAAGAATAGTCAATAATCACCTTCGCCACCCGGCGATGAATACATTACCATGAGCATCATCCAGGCAATCATCCTCGCTATCGTGGAAGGACTGACCGAATTTCTGCCCGTGTCGTCCACCGCACACATGAAATTTACCAACCCTATTATCGGCGTCACTTCCACACCCTTCTCGGATATGTTCGAGATCGTGATCCAGCTGGCGGCGATCCTGGCCGTGGTAGTGGTCTATTACAGGAAATTCTTCGACTTTTCCAGGCTGAGCTTTTATGTCAAACTCGTGATTGCCGTTATCCCGGCGCTTGTATTTGGCGCGCTGCTGAAGAAGCACATCGACGCGGTACTGGATAACCTTTATATCATTGCCTGTATCATGATCGGGGGCGGTGTCGTCTTACTGTTCATCGACCGGGTCTTTACCAAAGCGACGATCGACGACGAAAAGCAGGTCTCGAATCTTGCGGCCTTCAAGATCGGCTGTTTTCAGGTTCTTTCGATCCTGCTTCCGGGTCTAAGCCGCAGCGCCTCCACCATCATTGGCGGCATGAGCCAGAAGATGACCCGCAAGGCGGCAGCAGAATTCTCCTTCTTCCTGGCGGTGCCAACGATGCTGGCTGCTTCGGCAAAAAGCTTCTGGGATCTGCACAAGGAACATCCGGACGCTTTGACCAAAGATAATTTTACGATCCTGGGTATCAGCTGTGTGATCACCTTTATCGTGGCCATCATCGTAATCCGGTACTTTATCGACTTCCTCAAAAAGCATGGCTTTAAAGTCTGGGGCTACTATCGTATCGTTATCGGGCTGGTCATGTTGTTCCTTTTATGGAGGGGGATATTATGAGCCAGACAACCGCAACCGTCCAAACCGCGCCCAAACGCGTGATCAACGGCTGGGCTATGTACGACTGGTCCAATTCGGTCTATAACCTGGTCATCACCACCACCTTCTTCCCTATTTATTTTACCGCGGCAACGCGCCATTTCTTTAAGGGTGATACCATCCCTTTTCTGGGTCGTACCTTCAACAACTCCTCGCTCTACAGCTATGCACTGGCAGCCGCCTATCTGATCATCGCGCTTTTATATCCCATTCTGACGTCTATAGCGGATACGAGGGGGAACAAGAAGACCTTTATGCAGTTCTTCTGTTATCTCGGCGCATTCGGCTGCAGCGCCCTCTTCTTCTTTACGGGTGCAAATGTCTGGCTGGGCGTAATTGGCTTTATCCTGGCTTCGATGGGCTACGTCGGCAGCCTGGTCTTTTATAATGCCTATCTGCCCGAAATAGCGGCGCCCGAAGACCAGGACAGGGTCAGCGCCAAGGGTTATGCCTACGGTTATATCGGCAGCGTACTGCTTCAAATTATCGGATTTGTATTTGTGCTGGTGATCAAGAATGATCCTTTTCTGGGCCCACGGCTTACGTTCCTGGCAACAGGTCTCTGGTGGGCAGGTTTTGCACAGCTGACATTCCGGGTGCTCCAGAACAGAAAGGATGTCGTGACGGGCCCACGCAAAAATGTACTGACCTCTGGCTTCTCGGAGGTAAAAAAGGTATATGGTGAAATAAGGAAGATGGCCGTGCTGAAACGTTTTCTACGCGCTTTCTTTTTCTATAGTATGGGCGTACAGACCGTCATGACGGTGGCCACTCTTTTTGGCAGCGTACTGCTGAAACTCGACGATACCAAACTGATCGTGACCGTGGTACTGATCCAGGTGGTTGCAATCGTCGGCGCGATGTGGATGAGCAACCTGTCTAAACGCTTCGGCAATATCCGCGTGCTGATGGGGGTTATAATGGTCTGGATCCTGGTTTGTATCTCGGCTTATATCACGGCCGGCCAGGCAGAAAGACTCGAGCCTTTCCATACGAAGATCCAGGAGCTGAAGCAGCAACGCGACGATATACTCGCCCATAAGGCGCAGATGAGTCAGGTCGATTTTGACAAGCAGGAATCCGATGTCGAAGGTGAGCTTTCCCGTTGGGAACACGACCTTGCCCCGCACCAGGAACCGATCGAATATGCTTTTTATGGTCTGGCGCTGGGTGTAGGACTGATCATGGGCGGCGTCCAGTCTTTGAGCCGCAGTACTTACTCCAAGATGATGCCGGAGACAAAAGATACGGCTTCGTACTTTAGCTACTATGATCTGACAGAAAAGATTGCGATTGTGATCGGGATGTTTAGCTTTGGGGCAATAACGGAGTTGACGCATACGATGAAGAATGCGATCATCTTCCTGACCGTCTTTTTTGTCATCGGCTTAGTCTGGTTATATTCAGCTTTGCTCAAACAGAAAAAGGAATCCGGCGGCGGAAACATGACAACCGGTGTTCCGGCATAGACAAATCATTAATTTTATGCAGCTGCATACCATCAATACAGGATTATTCAAGCTCGACGGAGGAGCGATGTTTGGGGTGGTTCCAAAGACCATCTGGAATAAGCTGCAGCCCGCCGATGAGAACAATCTTTGTACCTGGGCTATGCGCTGCCTGTTAATACAGGAAGGAGATAAGCTGATCCTTGTCGATAATGGTATCGGCGATAAGCAGGACGCAAAATTTCTGAGCCACTATCATCTGCATGGGGATGACACGCTGGACAAATCGCTGGCTGCGCTGGGCCTCCACCGGGATGATATCACCGATGTGCTGCTGACGCACCTGCACTTTGATCATTGCGGCGGAAGTATTATCCGCCAGGGTGACAAGCTGGTCCCCGCGTTCAAAAATGCCATGTACTGGAGCCATTCTACACACTGGCAGTGGGCAATTGAGCCGAACGACAGGGAAAAGGCGTCTTTTCTGAAAGAGAATATTTTGCCGATCCAGGACAGCGGGCAGCTGCGCTTTGTTGATACGGCGCCGATGGCGCGGGGTTCAGGTTCGGCGCTGGCGGCTGCGGGCACGACCTTCGCATCCCCCGCGGTTGCGGCGGTTTCACTGGCGCCTGGCACACTACCCCATACCGGCGGTTCGCTCGACACAATTGCCGACGTGATCATACCGGGCTTATCTGTGCGTATCGCCAATGGCCATACTGCTTCCATGATCTTACCACAACTACACTACAAAGGCCATACTTTTGTCTACATGGCGGATCTCCTGCCTTCCGTCAGTCATTTTCCTCTCCCCTATGTAATGGGATACGATATGTTTCCTCTCACTACATTACAGGAAAAGAAATCCTTTTTTGAGGAAGCGGCTGCCGGTAATTACGTACTCTTCTTCGAACACGATCCGATCAACGAATGTTGTACCCTCGAACGAACGGAAAAAGGTATCCGGGCCGGGAAAACGCTTCGGCTTAAGGACCTCTAACCTAAACCTCACCTACCATGCCTGAGATCAGTTATCGCGAGATTATCGCCACGGATATGCCGGCTTTAGCCCGGTTGAGAGCACAGAACTGGGAGACCGAAGAATACTGGCTCCCGCGTGTTACGGGATATTTCAATGGAGAGAGCAACCCTCAGCAGGCGCTGGCGCCGCGAATCGGCTTTGTCGCGCAGGCTGACGGAGAGACGATCGGATTTGTCGCCGGCCACCTCACCACCCGTTTTGGCTGCGAAGGCGAACTGGAATGGATCAACGTACATCCCGACTGGCGCGGGAAAGGCGTCTCTGTTACGCTGCTGCGTATGCTGGCCCGCTGGTTTGTAGAGCAGAAAGCCTATCGCATCTGCGTGAACGTGGCGCCGGACAATATCGTGGCCCAGGCCTTTTACCGCAAATGCGGAGCAGAAAGCTGGAACGAACACTGGCTCTACTGGCGCGACATCCGTCCGCTGGTGGCGGAATAATCCACTATTTCAACACCCACAACATGGAATTAGGTTTTCCGGGCAGGTCCATGCGCTGGTAATGCGTCTGAAGGAACTGCATCCAGGCATCTTTTTGCGGCGCGTTGATAAACATATTCAGCCATTCCGGGTCCATCAACACCCACCTGGTCTTGTGCTGTAACAGCGACGCTTCGGTCTCCTGCAATTCCTTTCCATCGGTATCCCAGCGTGGATACATTTTATAAAAGTGCTGATAGACCATGCGGCAGGGCGCCAGTATGTTTAACACATTATAGTAAATATTGTAGCTGTCATTCCCAAAGACACAGAGCTGGTAATCCTTTGGCTGCTGCTGTTGCAGATATTGCAATTCCGGCGTATGGAATAGTGGATCTTTTTCCCTTAATTCCAGGTGCGTGCCATGTTGCAGCGCCGTATAACAAAGGCTGATACAAAGCAAAAAGGCGTATGGCCACTGCGCTTTGCGTGTATTCAGGCTGGATTCTTCTGTGAATGCAAATACAACAAAGAGCAGCATCGTAACGGCAGCGGTTGCCGGGACAAAATACCCGAGATAATTATCCCATTCCCCCATCGCCTGTCTTCTTCCACCCATCATTTCCGGAGTCAGCACAAAGAATAACGAGAAAATGGCGGCAAGCGTAAGGGGTTTATTTTTGTTTCGGGTTACCAGCGTAAAGATTCCCAATACCAGCGAGATCATAAAAGGCAGCTCGAAATTTCCTTCGTCGAGGATAAACTTGATGGAATGGAAATGCGCCAACAGCGGTTTCCTTTCCCCGGTATAAACCGTGGCATTGAATACGAACGCATCGTACCAGGCCTGCCCTAGTGCATGATGCAGGATAAAATAGATCACAAAAGGTATCGGAACGATTAGGAAGCTTACGGCAAGCCGGCTAAAACGCTGCCAGAAGGAAAGCGTGTCTTTGGTCGTTATCAGATAAATCAGGAAAGGCAGCAGCAGAAATATCTGTTCCTGTTGGGTAAAGAACACAAGGCCAGTCAAAAAACCCAGCACCGCATGCCTTTGGCGGCTCTTGCCCATCAGTACAATAAAAAAGAACAGGATAAAGAAGGTGGTAAACTCCCGCGTCAGCCCAAAGGCGTTGTTGATCAGAAAATCCCGGAGCATGAGATTAAAAAGCAACGGAAGCAGTTCTGGCAGTGCGATCTTGTATTGCAGGCAGCGTCGGTAAAGACCTGCCGTCACCAGCATGGCAAGCGCCGTATCGATCAACCACATTCCCCACTTCCCGATCAGCAGACCAGCGGCATTGATGAAAAAGATCATCGGCGGTTTGTGATCAAAGAAATCCCTGTAGGGGACCTGTCCTTCGAGCACAGCCCTGCCGAAGTAATGAAAGAAGTCCTGGTCGTCCAGCAGCATTCCTACCAGCGGGTAGAATAGAAGGCTGAGCAGGAGGCTTGCCAGCAGCAGGCCGGCCAAGGTGTAATTTTGTTTATTCATATCTTGATACGAAATAAGATCGTCTGTATCCCGGAGCGGATGGCGCCCCGGAGGATATATGGGTTTAGTTTGCTCTTTCTTTGGTCCTGGGTGCGTAGCTCCACAGGCAACGTAAAAATAGCCTTGCGTTTCTTTGTAAACCAGGCGGTGAGCAGCACATTCGGAGCAAAAGAATCGGCGGGTATTTTTTTCAAAGCTTCCTGCAGCATCTCGCCTCTCATAAGCCGATAAGGGCTGTTGACGTCCTGTACTGTTTTACCATACAAAAGCGATACAAGACTGCTAGTCCAGCCACTCAGGAATTTCCTCCCGCCGGAAGCGTTCTTTTCCTCCCTGCAGCCCAGCAAAAAGTCTACGTGATAGCGCTGGTTCCACAAAGCCACAAAGGTGAGAGTATCCAACTGGTGGTCGGAGTCGATCTGGAAGACCCATTCTGCGTCTGCGGCAAGCCGGTATCCTCTAAGAATGGCAGGCCCATGGCCGGCATTGGCCTGCGTATAAACTTCGAGTCTTGGATCTTTGGCCTGTCGCAGCTGCAGCATCTTCAGACTATCGTCTTTCGATCCGTCGTCGATCAGGATAACCCGGAAATCTTCGGCCGTCTTTTCAAAAACCGGAAGCCAGTCGTCCAATAAAGTATCGATCCGCTGTTGTTCGTTATAGACAGGAATGACTACGGCCAGGGACGTCCTCCCGCTCGCGGGGTTAGACTGCATGATGGGTGGGGATTAAAGGTCGTATGCCTGTCTCGAAAATTTCCAGGGCACGGGCTATGGTTTGGTGCATGTCATAGTATTTATAATCGCCAAGCCGGCCGCTGATAAACACGTTGGGCAGGCGGGCGGCTTCCTCCTTATAAAGGTTCAGCAGTCGATGGTTTTCGGTGGAAGCGATAGGATAATAAGGGTTATCGCCTTTATCCGGCAGGGAATATTCTTTGAAGATGACGGTCTTGTCCTTTCTATATTCTCTTTCGGGATGGAGATATCTTGGTTCGTGTATTCGGGTGAACGGCACTTCGGGGTCGGGGTAGTTGATCACCGAGTTGCCCTGGTATTCTTCTTTATCGATGACTTCTTTTTCAAACCGGAGTGTCCGCCAGCTAAGTTTCCCATATTTATAATCGAAGAACTGGTCGATGGGACCGCTATAGATCAGGCAGGTGTCGGGCTTCAGTTGATCCCTGATCTCGAAGTAGTCCGTATTCGTCAGAACAGTGATCTTGTGATCCGCTAGCAGTCGTTGAAAGATGGCGGTATAACCGTCTTGGGGTATCCCCTGCCAGCGGTCGAAAAAATAATTGTCGACATAGTTCTTGCGAAAGGGAAGACGGTTAAAGATCGCGGCGGGCAGACTTTTCGGATCGACCTGCCACTGTTTGATCGTGTAGCCTTTAAAGAATGCCTCATAAAGGTCTTTTCCGATCTGGCTGATGGCTTGTTCTTCGAAGTTCTGCGGATTCTTGATGTCTGTTCTTATCGTCTCCATGAATGCCTCCACTTCGTAGGGCTTGAGCGTCAGTGCATAGAAGTGGTTGATCGTTTCGAGGTTGATCGGGAACTGGTAGATCTTATCCTTGTGATTGCTGAGGACCCGGTGCTGATAATGGTTAAACGCCGTGAATTTGCGGATATAATTCCAAACCTTCTCATCCGAGGTGTGAAAGATATGGGTACCATATCGATGGTATTCGATGCCGGTGGTCTCGTCTTCCGCCGAATAGCAGTTACCGCCGATATGGTCGCGCTTTTCGATCACGAGAACGCGTTCGCCCAGCTGGCTGGCGATCCGTTCCGCCATCACGGAGCCCATCAGCCCGCTGCCAACTACTACGTATGAATACGCCGTTAGATCCATACTGCAATATAGGGGAATAATTTAATACTTGCCTTTCAACGGCTTAGAGGTCACTTGTTTAAGTAGACCGGGTTGCTGGCAAATTCGCGAGAGCCTTATTGTTACTTTTTAAGTTTATTTTCTATATCGGTCAGCCGTTTGTCGATATTATCGAGCTTAGCTTCCTGGTTGTCGACTGACTGTAAAAATGCGGTTGACTTTTTATTGCCTTCTATTGCATAAAGCGTCATTTCTTCCACTTTTTTGAGCAGCAGGACCTGCATAGCGCCAGCGTCGACTCCTTTACTGGCGATTGATTCGGCAGAAGGAATGCCGGGTAGATGATGATCCCGCCGAATATATTGTTCGAGTACATCCAAAGAAAGAAGCTGATACGCACTGTCGAAGACATTATCCGCCCACTCATCCGGGTGGAGGATCAACTTGCCCGTTGTGACAGGTCCATTGACAACAAGGGACGAATAGACATTATCCGTCGTCGCCAGGGCGCTGCTATCGCTATAATAGATATTGCCGTTCGCATCGCTGGTAATGATGCGCGTGCTGGCGACAGTATCAGGAATTCCTGCCAACCTTACGCTTCCTGTTGTATAAAGTTGAGCAGAAAGGGAGGACGCCCCTATCGAGAGCGAGTCGACAATCGTGACCTTGCCATTTACGTGCAGTCGGCCGGCACTGCTGTCGGTAACAGATCCTACAACCAGGTTTCCTGCCTCGGAGAGCATACAGACTTCCAGGTCTGTACCCGTCCTGGGCGATGCGCCGCTCGTAAAGTGAAGTTGATCTGCCGCTATTTTCAGCGGCGCTCTTTTTTTGCCGGCGGTGGGGTTAAAGAGTTTTGTGCCGAAATAATAATAATTCGCGCCACTGGGATAGGCGGTGGAGTAGCCCCATTCGCTGGTATTGGAAACAGCCGTTTCGAGACAGGACGAGTTAGTGGTGTCAGGCACTTCGCCAAAATACATATGCGGCGCTACGAGGTAAATATAGCCTGGAATGGTCCGGATCTGTGGCGAGCCGACATTCCAGCCGGTAGGCGCCGCGTAGCCAATACCATAAGAAGGACCTCGGGCTTCCAGGACAGGGTAATATGAATTTCTGATCAGACTCTCCTGTCCATCGTTTGTATTTATCAGGCCGCCCAGTTGAAGCTGGTCTGATGCTACAGAAAAATTGGGATCAAAGAAAATAGCACCATGACCAACCAGTTGCAGCATATAGCCGGCATCAACGGTGGTCCCCATCAGCATATTCCCATTCGTGTTCAGCCGCATAGCCCAATGGTTGTTGGTATAAAAGTCCATGGGATAGTTATCCCTTAATCCGATGGCGCCTGTTGTACCAAATGCATTTCCGCCCTGAAACCAACGATATTGAAGTTTCAGCGTGTCAGGCCCGATAAGATTCAAAGTGTCGTTCAGCTTTACGAGCGGCCGTCTGAATATTGTACGACCACGGCCGGTGTTGTATAAGAACCCAGGGATATTTTGTGTATGGTTTTCAAGGATCAGTTCTGTCGAATCACAGTTTGTCAGCAGGACGCTATCGGCTTGTATCGTCTCGGTCGTCTTCTGAGCCCATCCAGCCAGGCTAAGCAAGACCTGCAAAAGCAATACAATTATGCAATGTTTCATAAATCGGGGCTTATTTTGTTTGGGCGAGCGTTTTTTCTATAGCCGCAAGACGGGCTTCCAAAGCTGCGGTCTTTTCCTGCTGACGTTGTAGTGCCTGGTCTTTTTTCTTAATCAGCTTATCCTGGTTGATCGTATATAAGGTCAGCTCTTCGATCTTCTGCAGCAGGGCTGCCTGTGTCTGGCCGAGGTCTACCCCCTGGGCTTTAACTTCTGCCGCTGAAGGGATGCCAGCCAGGTGTTTGTTGAGATCGATGTACCTTTCTATTTCCGGCAAAGAAGGAAGACGATAAGTACTGTCAAACACATAGTCTGGCCATGTCTGAGCGCCGGTCAGCGTAAGTTTCTTCGCCTCGATAGGGCCATTGACAGCCAGGGAAGAAAGAGGCATGTCATTGACTGCAACCCCTCCTGTAGTCTTATAATAGATATTTCCGTTGGCATCGGAGACCAGGATACGTGTCAATGAATTGTTTTGGGTCAGACCAGCAAAGCGAACGGTACCTGTTGTATGTAGTTGAGCGGTCGGAGCATTTGTACCCAATCCCAGGGAGCCCGTTGCCGTGACATTGCCGTTGACCTGTAGTTTCCCAGCTGTATTGTCGGTCGTGGAGCCAAGAACCAGGTTGCCCGCTTCGGAAACCATTGCCGCTTCCACATCGCTGGTAGCGCCTGTCATGAAGTGAAGCGTATCGGCGGATATGTAGAGGGGGGCTCGTTTTGCTGCGTTTGGGCCGTTCAGCACCACACCGAAATAATAATAATTTTGCCCGCTGGGATAGGCCGATCCTGTAGCCCACTCGTTTGTATTGGACACCATGGTCTCCAAAGCCGAAGCATTGAATGGGCCGTTAGGGTTTCCATAATAAAGAACGGGTGTTGCAAAGGCGAGATCGCTGTTGGCGTATATCCTCACCGTAGGCGAATCCAATCCCGGCCCCCAGCCTATTGGGGCGCCATAGCCAAAACCGATATTTCTTCCGTTGGAAGAGAGAACGGGATTGTAAGTTGTTCCGCTATCATTTGAAATACTTACCAGCGCTTCCTGGCCGCTTGTACCGAGACTGCCGCCAAACTTGATAAAGTCCTGCGGAACGGACAAGTTAGGGTTGATAAAGATCATCCCTCTGGCATATAGCTGCATCTTTACACCATAGTCAAAGGTTGATCCAAGGATCAGGTTGCCGTTGGCAGATAATCTTGCGCGCTGTATATTATTGGTATAAAAGTCGATTGGGTAGTTGTCAAGCGTTCCGAAGAAGCCTGTTGCGACAAAGGCGTTACCATTCTGTAACCATGGATTTAATCCTACATTCAGCGTATCTATACCGACCAGATACTTGCCATTGCCGAGGTTTTGAAGGCCTCTTAAGAATTTGGTCCGACCGTTACCCGTATTGAACAGGAAGCCTGGAACGGCCTGTGTGTGATTTTCAATGATCAGTTCGGCTGAATCAGTATTAGCAATCTTTACACTATCCGATTTTATCATATAGGTGTGTTTGATTGTCTGTGCCACAATGGACTGGCTCAAAACCAATAGAAAAAATAAGACAAGAGGCTTCCGCATGATATTATTTTTTAACTTATGCTTTCACGTTAGTTTTAATAGCATACGAATCACCGCACAGATGCAGGACCGCGTTCCGGATGCCGATGAGCGTAGGCAACTCTCGGTAACAACAGCAAATCAAGGTTATTTGTAAGTAAGTATAACGGGACAAGAAAGGCTATCCCTACCTATCGATTTAATGCATTTCATAAAATTGGTATAAGGCAATGGTGTTACAAAGAAACTTGCGAGGTAGGATTAATGCGAGAACAAAGCTAATCGATAAATTGAAAAAAGCAAGAACCACAGCCATAGTACTGCGATGGACGAACAACGTATTTTGCTACACAACGCGGGTTGTTACGCCCATTCCAATCGACGAAAATGGCTTCCACGTGCTTTTTAGGACTTGTTAAGCAGTCGCTGGTATAACTCAAAATTTTCGGCGTCAAAGCAGACGAAGATGACCTTTTCAACCGTGATCTGTTCCTGAAGGCACTCAGTAACCGTTTTCACGGCAATCCCCGCGGCCTTGTCTTTTGGGAAGTGGTAGATGCCGGTGGAAATATTCGGAAACGCAATTGTCTTAACATCGTGCTCCGCGGCCAGCTGCAGACTATTGCGATAGCAGTTTGCGAGCAATGCCTCTTCGTTGCTTTTCCCGACGTTCCACACCGGCCCAACGGTATGAATAACATACCTGGCTGGTAGCTTTCCCGCGGTTGTAATCACCGCCTCCCCTGTCTTGCACCCGCCCTGCCGGCCCCTGATCTTCCGGCACTCCTCCAGGATAGCAGCTCCCCCGGCCCGGTGAATAGCGCCGTCGACGCCGCCCCCGCCAAGTAACGATGTATTGGCGGCATTGACGATAGCGTCGGCGGTGATTTTGGTGATGTCACCGAGTTGGATGGTAATTTGGGCGAGCATTTTCTCGAAGTCTTGTAATTTTAATTTCCCTCTCGATGTTAAAGATTTTCTTATTAAAGATCCACCAGCGAACTCAGCGGGTATCTCAGGTTGTGATAATAACTCATATCAACGGAAACTTTTCCTACACTGATCGGACTCTCGATACGAACCGCAATGTGATTGGGATCATCAGTCACCCATACGGTCATCTTTTCGCCGCCTTCGAACATAGTACCCTTTACCAGCAGCGGCCGGAATTTGATGGTGCGGAATTTTGCGTATTTGGTGCGGATGGTCTCCTTGCCTAAATAGCGGATATAGAGATGATAGACCTGGCGATCGAGAAACATATCGAAAGGGATCTTGTCGCCGGCCTTGTGATGATTGAAATCGATATTTCGGGCATAGAATATAGCGCTCAGTACATCCTGGATACAATCGGGCACTTTATATACCCCCGAATTCGTGATAGCGGTATTGGCACTTTTTACAAATGTCACATTCTCATAGGTCTTGTATCCGCCCTCGTTGATATCCCGGATAAACTTCAGCGGCTGTAAGGAAGCTGTGTCGATATAGGATTCGTATTTGTCGCGAACCCGGTAGAATTTATCATAGAAGGGATAGGTTTTGCCATCTCCCACGACATGATAGACGTCCTTTCCGTTGAAATGCTCGAGCGAAGTGTTGAAGGTCGCTTCTCCAGCTGCAACATAGACACTTGCAAGCGCATAATAAACTTTATAGGTTAGCGATTCGCCTGCCTGGAAGGCCGTATTGTGGATGTTACCGCAAAATGGTACTTCTTCACCGGCGTGCAAGGGAAATGTAAGGGTAGAAAGCAACAAGATACAGACCGTAATAATGACTCTTCTCATCGACTTTTGAATAATTTTATGCTTAGAATTAACAAACTGCCTATCAAAGCCGGTATGATCAGGTTGATCAGCCAGATCGCAAATGATGCAGCAAAAATGCCCACCATGTTCGGGCTAAAAAGTTCCAGTACCTGGATACTGGCTCCCCACCTGAGCCCCAATTCTGTAAGAAAAGTGAAGGTGGGCACGACGGCCATAACCAGGAAAACAACACTCATGCCACCCCAAACCTGTCCAAAGCCAAGGCTTACGCCAAAAACGGGGAAAACAAGGCTGTATTGGACTATGAATACAAGATATCTGCCAAAAGATAAGAACAAAATCCTCAATAAGATAGCCGGCCCAAAATTTTCTAAAACTTTTAAGTATCCGGCATATTTCCTCGTCCAGGGTATACGGATCAGCAGCCTGGCCACCCAGGAAAGCCGGAAATAAACCAAGGTTAATCCCAGAAACAACAGACTCACGCTGGCCAGCAGGAAATCGATCCCGGCCGACAGCGGGAAGGAAGTCCGGATCTGCGCCGGGGAAAGGCCATAGCGGATATAGATCAATCCCCCTATGCCAAGGATAAGGGTGACGATCAGCTGCGCGATGCTGCCAACTATTGTAAGGGAGATGGCCTTTAGTCTTCGCCCTTCTTTTATATAGAGTATACGGCCCAGGTACTCTCCCATCCGGTTGGGTGTAAAGGAAGCCATTGTCGTGCCGGTAAAAATGGCTCTCAGTGCATCTTTAAAAGGTATTCCGCCGATCGGCGTCAGCGCAAGCTGCCATTTCCGGGCCTCGATTCCCCAGTTGACGGGCATTAGGGCTATCACCAGCCAAAGTTTCCATTGCAAAGGACCGGTGATCGCATGCGCCACCTGGTTCAGGGAATTCTGCCAATCGGATTGATGCACGATCTGCCAGCCGATAAACCAGCATAATACCAGGAAGACCAGCGGCCCAAGGACATAAGAAGGCAGGAAAAACATGGACTTCCGGCCAGACCGCTTTCTGCGCCGGCGGAAATTGCTGATTATTTTGATACTTTTGTTCAAAGGCCGATCAATCGGTCTCAAAAATAGTCCCCTTTTGCAAAAGCAATCCAAAATAATTCTGGGGATCGATCCGGGTACTGTCGTAATGGGGTATGGATTGGTCAAATGTTCAGGAAACCAGGTCAGTTTGATCGAAATGGGGGTTTTAAAGCTGCCCATAAAAGAAGACGGTTACGAACGGCTAAAGCTGATCCACCAAAAAGTACAGTCCCTGATCGGCCAGTATGCACCCCATGAATTTGCGATCGAAGCGCCCTTCTTTGGCAAAAATGTCCAGAGTATGCTAAAGCTGGGACGGGCGCAGGGCGTAGCGATCGCTACAGCTATGCAGGCAGGCCTCTCCGTTACTGAATATTCGCCGAAGAAGGTCAAACAGTCCATAACAGGCAATGGTAACTCGGATAAAGACCAGGTATGGAAAATGTTGCAGCGTATTCTCCAGATCCAGGAAGAGATACCCGCTTACGATGCCTCCGATGCGCTGGCAGTGGCCATTTGCCATTTTTATCAAAACCGGCTGGACGAAAAGCTCTCCACCGAAAAAATCCCCAGTTCCCCCAAAGGCCGGAAGGGGACTAAAAAAGCGGATACCTGGGAACGTTTTATTCAGCTGAATCCTGGTAAAGTAAAGAGCAAGTAATTAGGATTTGTCAAGTATTTTATTATTTTTACGAACTAAAATTATTAATGCTATGAAGAAAGCCTTGTTTCTGGCTATTATCTGCCTCAGCTCGATTTGTACTTTCGCAGCCACTGGCTCTGAGTACGTGGTTGACGACCAAAAGGTCGAGCAGCTATTTACAAACAGCATTGATGCCAGCGCATCTGTTTTTGTTGACAATTCTGCTGTTATCAACGCTAACAGCCAGTACAATTTCGCTGCTGCCGCCAAGTTCCACAGCAGTGACAAGAGCTTTGTAGCTGCCATTCTCCTGAACTTTTTCCTTGGTGGATTGGGTATTCACCGCCTGTACCTCGGTACTGCAACCATGACCTGGATCGGTTACATCCTGACTTTCTGCGGGATCTTTGGTATCGTTCCCTTTGTTGATTTTATCGTGCTGATCGTTCACAACGAAGACATTTCTCCATATGAAGACAACACCAAGTTCTTCATGTGGGCAGGCAACTAATGGTTGATAACCTTTTTGGAGGCCGGCTCACCAGAGCCGGCCTCTTGTTTTTAAAAACGGCAAGCGATGGGCTGGAAGGAGCATTTAAAACGCTATAAGTTTACGCACTGGATCTACAACCTGCTCCACTATAAGAACCTTGCTCACAACAAGGCCGCCTACCAGAAATATGCGGTCCACCAGCCTGTCATCGCTTCTATCTCAAGCCGCAATTTCCCTGATAAAACATCCCGTGCCTGGCTTGACACAGGCCATTCCCGCGAGCTTGCTCCGACAAAAGAAGCCTTTCAGCACTTCGCCCCGGCACTCCAGCAGGATCTTTTGTCCTGGTCGGACAAGGGCTATCTTATTCTCCCTCAATTCTTTTCTGTAGAAGATGCCGATCGTATAGAAGCTGAAGTTGAAAACCTTCTTCAGACGCATAGGCTTAGCCCGGAATCGGACGGCCGCATCCTTTTTGCCAACCGGGTATCGGAATCCATCCGGAAGATCACGCTGGACCCGCAGCTAGTTAGTCTGCTGGGTTTTATACTGGACAAGGAGGTCGTCCCGTTTCAAACGATCAACTTTAAACGCGGCAGTAATCAGCGGGCACATTCGGACAGTATACATATGACGACGTATCCGCTGGGGTTTCTTATCGCCGTTTGGGTGGCGTTGGAAGACACTCATATGGACAATGGTCCTCTCTTTTATTACCCCGGCAGCCATCGTCTGCCCTATCTCCTGAACGAAGACTTTAATGAAGGAGGTAACCGGTTCCGGCTCGGTAAAAAGGACTATGTCGACTATGAAGATAAAATAGCCCAGGTCATCAGTGAAAAGAAATTGGAAAAGGAGATCTTTCTGGCCAAAAAAGGAGACGTGCTGATCTGGCACGCCAATCTTATCCATGGAGGTTTACCGGTCGGCAATCCCGCGCTCACGCGGAAAAGCATGGTCATTCACTATTACGCCAGCGACGTCATCAAATACCACGAAATTACTGAGCGCCCTTCCTTGCTGAAATAAGCGTCAACAATTGCACCCGGACCTTTTCGTTAAAGGCAAGCATTTGCCGGCGGTTATAGTGCTGGACAAGAACGACAGCCCGATGAACGCCCCCCATGTGAAAAGCGCCAAACAATGCCGCGCCAATCAGCCAGGCCGACAGGTAGTAGTGCTGCTCAAAACTCAACACGCCAAAATAAATACCAGCCGCCTGTATACAAATGCTGAAGAGCCCGTCGAAAGGACTGCCGGCGTAAAACTGACCGGCCCCGGGGATAAAGGTCGATAGCTTTTCTGCCTTTGCTTCGCTTTTTTGTTTGGGCAAATGAGCATAGTAGTCTGTTAGCGCCGTATCGGAATGAAAACCCGCGATCAGCTGATGATAATCGGCAGCGGCCTCCGACCAACGCCGGAGTTCGTTCAGCGCAAGTATCTTCAATACCAGTACCCGGGCATCCGGCGGCACCCCATGATGCAGATAGGACCAGCGATCTACCTGGGAAAGAACATTCTCGAAATGACCGCCCAAATAAGCGCAGAGGATCTGTTGGGAATGGATACGAACCTGCCCGCTGTCGGGAAAAGGATAGGCCAGCCAGGTTTCGAGAAAAGCATAGGCCTGGTCGTAATTCTTTTGCTGTTTGAGACACTGTGTCTTTCCCAGCACGGCAGTCAGCAGTTCGGTAGAATCCTGGCTGTCAAAAAGAATGCGATCCCAGGCGATAGTGGCCTCGAAATACCGGCCTGCCTGGTACAAGGCTTCCGCCTGCCCTGTCAGCGTGGTGTCGGAGGTCAAACCTGCATGGACGCAGTGAGCGAATGACGACGCGAGGGAACCCGACGCCCGCAGCGGCCCAACGGAGGCGTTCCCCGACATGGCCCCCGCCACACGCCCGTTAATTAAAAAAATTACGCAAAGGGATATGCAGGTCGAATAGAATCTTATTTTCATATTCCTTGTTGAATTCGTTTTGTTTGATCTTGACGGACAGGACACTACCCCAGATATTGCCGATATAAAAGATACTGAAGATGGAACCGAAACCAATAAACCGGGCGCTTTTTACACCATCTTTCCGATACGCTTCATAGGTCAGCGCCGCCAGCGAGATCACGGGCAGAAAGGCGGCAATTGCCTGTCTTTTTTTACCGGCATAATATTTACCAAGCCCAGGTACCACAGCACTAAGCAGCCCCGCTGCCACGGGCGATTTGTGCCGGAAGCCGTGGAGCTTATCATAGTAGAGCTGCATCCATTGTTCTTCTTTGCTATCGATATAAGACTGATAGGTAAAATGGGACTGATAGGACCGGAAGGCGGTATAATCGCGTCGCAGCAAAGAAAAGCCAGCCAGCTGCAGATAACGCAGTTCCAGCGCGATACTATCGGTCAGGGGCAGCGCCTCAAGCAAGACCGAAGCCGTATCCGCCTTTCCCAGAAAGGCCTTGTCATAAGCGGCAAAGAACCGGGATTTATTATAAAGGGGATATACCGGCGAGACCATATTCAGATACCGGGCCGAAGTATCCAGCTTCTGGCTCGAATAACCGGCCCAGCCTGCCTGGTAAAAAAGGGAGTCTTTCTGAGCCCGGGTAAGATGGGTCGTATCGATATGCAGAAGGACATATAAAGCCTCGGATGGCAGCTCTTTTTCCTGGAGATACTGTGCAAACTTTAACTCCTTCGAAAAATCGAATTGCTGGGCAAAAAGTCTTGCAGGAAAGAACAGCCCGAACGCCAGTACGGCAGCGATCAGGCAACGGCAGAAAGAAGCCCTTTTTTTTACCATCGGTACATGTTGGGGGAATCGATGATGCGGCCTGTGTTGGGGTCTATCTTTGTCGGAGAGACATCGAGTATGCCTATGCGATTACAGCGAAGGAGCCGGTCGGCGCCGATAAAAATGCCCTTAAAGGCGCCAAACTCCTGGATAGACAGCTTGCTGAAATTGGAACAGGAGATGGCATAGGGGCATTCTCGTCCCAGCTGTTGGGATACGAGCTTTTGATAACCCAGTAAAGCCCCCTTCAGGACAAGGGAGATGGGGTTATATTCTGCTATCGCATTGTGCTGCTTATTCTTCAGGGTCTTGTCGCTGTTGCCAGCGCCATGGTAGTGAGCAAATTCGTCCGGGGTTGTAAAGGCTTCGCCGCGGACAAGGCCAAGATCGTTATCGGAAAGCGTGGCGGTCTGCGCGGAGGCCGGAGTCTGCGCAATCGCATTTACCGTTGCAAACAGTATTGCCGGGATAAAAAGTAAACCAAAGAACAAGGCTGACCGATCATTCATTATTGCAGGATTTTGGCGTTCCGCGGGATAACGTAATTAAACCAGGGACTATTACTTTCCGCGTTGAGTTTGAAATCGGAATAATTGGTTTTAGACACAGTGGAATCCCCCTTATCGTAAATGATCTCGGTGGTCGTCGTGGGGAAGGAATAGAGATCGAGTTTCTGGTAGTTGTAGTAAAAGACTTTGCGGAAGACCTTGTGATCGAAGTCTTCGTAGTGCATATAGATCGGAAGCAAGCCATCATAAACGATCTTTACCCGCTGGATGGCATTTTTCTTGCTGGGCACCTTCAGCTTCCACTCGGTCACCAGCAGATGGCCTTCGTTATAGGTTTTGTCCTGTACATACCCTACCCGGGAAAGCCCCATGTCCGCGATCCTTCCGGTAAAGAAATAATAGAACTGGGAAGACTGCGTGCTGAACAGGATATTCTGATATTGAAAGACGGTATTCTTTTCCGGATCATACACCTTCGTCTCTCCAAACTTGTTCGCCACAACGACGTATTCCTTTGGAAAGATAAAATGAGAGATCATACTGCCGCTCCGTTGATAATAGATCTCCCCTTTCATCGTCACGGACTTACCCTGTTGAACCTGCCGGGTAACCATATTGGCTGTGATCTTTTCGATATCGAGGGGACCGCGGCGGAAGGCTATGGAGCACAGAACAGGCAGTACCAGCAAGGCGGGCCAAAAGCGGCGGGCTATTTTTATCATGGATGATTTCACCCTTTAAAGTTAAAGATGGCTAAGGATTTTTTGCTGGGCTTCTTTCAGCTCCTGGGGAGACAGCTTTATCTTCCCCTTCGTAAAGTTAAGATCATCCATTCCATCGATGGGCACCAGGTGGAGGTGGGCATGCGGCACTTCAAGACCGATCACGGAAAGGCCGCAGCGGTTGCAGTCAAAAGCCTTTTCGATAGCATGGGCGATAGGCTTGGCAAACAGCAGCAGGTTTGCCATATAGTCATCGGGGATATCGAAGAACTTGTCGACCTCCAGTTTAGGAACAACCAGCGTATGACCTTCCCTTATTGGAAAAATATCCAGAAAGGCATAAAACTGGTCGTTCTCTGCTATTTTATAGCTGGGGATCTCTCCGGCAATGATCTTGGAAAAAATGGTCACACCGTAATATTTTCAATTTTAAATTGAAGGGTTCCCGCAGGCACCTGAACCTGCGCGGTATCGCCGACTTGTTTTCCAAGCAGGCCTTTACCGATGGGGGAAGTTACGGATATCTTTCCGAGTTTGAGGTCGGCTTCTTTTTCAGAGACCAGGTGATAGGTCATCTGCTTTTTATTGGTAAGGTTGGTAACCGTTACTTTTGTAAGGATAGACACTTTACTGGTGTCGATAGCGCCTTCGTCGATAACACGCGCGTTTACCAGTTCGCCTTCCAGCTTCTGGATCTTTGCTTCCAGCAGCCCCTGGGCTTCTTTGGCAGCATCATACTCGGCGTTTTCTCTCAGATCGCCTTTTTCGCGTGCTTCAGCAATGGCCTTGGATGCGGCTTGTCTTTCTACCGTTTTCAGCTTCTGCAATTCGGATCTTAACTGATCCAATGCGTCTTTTGTAAAGTAGGTATATCCACTCATAGTTGCCTCCTTTGATTTACTTTTTGTGAACCATTGTCCACAACACAGAAAAAAAAGACAACGCCTCGGAAAAGCTCCCAAGGCATTGCACTATTTATGCGAAGATACGGTTTTTTTTCGTGGTCCAGCCCCTAAATCCCCAGCTTTTCGAGGGTGACCCTTGCCATTTTAAGAAAAGCCTCATGGGTGTAACCCGCGATATGCGGGGTGATCAGCACGTCCGGGCGAGCGAGCAGCTGGTCCAGTTGCCGCCTTTGTTCGGGGGTATAGGTATCCAGCTTTTCGTTTTCCAGTACGTCGAGGGCGGCGCCGGAGATCTTGCCATTTTCAAGCGCACGGATCAACGCCGCTGTATCATGGACCTTCCCGCGGCAGGCATTGACAAAAATGGGCTTTCTTTCCAATGAGTTGAAAAAGTCATCGTTGGCCATATGGCGGGTTTCGTCTGTCAACGGCACATGGAAGCTGATGACATCGGCATAACGGGCCAGCTGTTCGAGCGAAGCCTCGCGGACGTATCCTTTTGCAAATCCGAATTTATACTTGTCATAGGCCAGGACAGTGACATCAAAGGACGAAAGAAGTTTACCAAAAGCGCCGCCGGCGTTGCCATAACCGACAATACCCACGGTCCTGCCGGTCAGCTCGATCCCCCGGTTGGCTTCCCGGATCCATTTCCCTTCTTTTACTTCAAGACTGCTGACAATGAGTTTATTCATCAATGCCAGGACCATACCCAGCACCTGCTCGCCCACTGCATTCCGGTTGCCCTCGGGGCTGCTGACGCAAAGAACACCTTTTTCAGCAGCATAGTCGGTATCGATCAATTCCATTCCGCTCCCCAGCCGGCCAATCCACTTCAGGCTGGCAGCCTTATCGAGGATGGCCCGGTCTATTTTCAGCCGGGTCGTTACGATCAGCCCTTCCACGTCAGCGATGACGGCGGATAATTCATCATAAGTGATCTGTGGAGAATATTGAACGGTATATCCTTTCTCTGTCAGAGTTTGTATAAGATAGTCGTGAACTTTGGCGGTGACAATGGCTTTTTTCATCTATTGATTCGTTTTTAGGGTTATCGCATTTTCCAGGTCAATTGGGCGAATTCGTCTATTGATAGCTGTTCCGCTCGTTGCCCGAAGATAGGGTCCTGCTGCAGGACGGCATCCTCAAAAAGTGGTTTGACGGCATTGCGCAGGGTTTTTCTGCGCTGGTTAAAAGCCGTTTTCACCAGCAAGGTAAATTTCTTTTCATCCTTGAAGGCCGGCGGCTCCTTGGGGGTCAGCCGGATGACTGCGCTTTTGACCTTGGGAGGGGGATTAAAACACTGTTCACCAACCTCAAACAAATACTCTACCTCGAAAAAGGCCTGTATCAGCACACTCAGCACTCCGTAGGTCTTATTCCCTTCTTTTGCGGCAACACGCTGAGCCACTTCTTTCTGGAACATCCCCACCATCGTCTGAAGCCGGGTCTTCCAGTCCGCCATTTTAAACAGGATCTGGGTCGAGATATTGTAGGGAAAGTTGCCGATCACCGTAAAATCTTCTTCATAAGGCATATCGATATCGAGGATGCTGGAATGGATGACCTTATCCTGAAGGACAGGGTAGGTTTGCTGCAGATAGTGAACTTTTTCGTCGTCCAGCTCCACAGCCTTGAATTCGATGCCCTC
>JAATGQ010000176.1 GCA_015654595.1 Chitinophagales bacterium
GCAGCCGGAGGCGCCGGGAGGCCAGGACGCAAGCGCGGCTTGAGGAGGCCAAAAAATTGCTATCTTAGTCGCATATGCCTAACCTGTTTTCACCCGAGCCCCAAAAAGTATGTACTACGAGTCATTGTCCTTTGCCTTATTATCATCCCTATTATCAACCTCTACCTGATCATAACCCGTCTGTATTTCCAAAGCGTATCCAAAAAGAAAAGCAAGGAACAGCTGATCGACGCTTTTGAGTAAAACCTTAGATAAACTTTAAATTGCATTTATGGGAGCATGGGACATAAAAAACTTCGGCAACGACAACGCACTCGATTGGGTCGATGACTTTGTTGAAGAACCGACGATTGGTTTTTTATATGAAACCATTCAACCTGTCTTTGTCTTGGGCTATCTGGAGGCCGATGTAGTCGAAACGGCCCTTGCGGCCATCGAGATCGTAGCGGCAGCCAAAGGAAAGCCAGCCACGGACTTTCCCGCAGAGGAGATTGGCCAGGACCTGGTCGCTCTCGTTGCGGCGAATATGACGCCCGATCTTGTCGACACCTGTAAAAGGGCGATCGATCGCATTACCGCCGAGCGCGACAACGAGCTGTATGAGCTTTGGCGCGAGGCCGACCAGCTCGATCCCTGGATTGCGGTGCAGACCGATCTGCACAAACGCGTGAGTTTTTATCAGCTAAGGGCTGTATAAGTAAACATGCTTCGCCGTCTAAATCTTCTAATCTTCTGCGCACTGTATACTGGCTAACCATAGCCCTCTATGCGCCACTGATCCGATGCGGAAGCTTCTGCTGCCAACCTGCCGGGCATACTGATTGCATAACTTGACGATAAACGATAAGTTATGCCAAACAAGCAAGCCATAACCCGCGCAAAGCAGGATGCACGCGAGGGCAAGTCTGCCAGCACACAGGCAGGAGAATTTGTCAAACAGCAAATGGATGAGATCAGGGCCGGGAAACACGGCGCCCGCAATACAAAACAAGCAATAGCTATCGGTCTGTCGGAAGCACGCCGCGCCGGCGTACCTCTCGACCAACCCAAGAAGGGAACGGTCTCCGATGCCACCCGAAAGAAAGCGGCACGTGATACCGAGAAGGGGCAAAATCATGAGCCCGTGAGCCCCACCCGTTCGGAGGCTCGCGTAAAAGCGTTAAAAAAAGAAAGTACGGCCGCCGCATCGCCCAAGGCTATCTCTGAGCAAACCCGATCCGCCGCCGCGAAAAGAAGTCCAGCCGATCGCTCCGCCGCAGCCAAAAAGGCTTCTGCCACCAAAGGCGCGCAGGAACGCTCCGCTGCTGCAAAGAAGGCCGCGCAGACAAGAGCCTCCAACGGAACAAGCCGCACGCGTGCAGCCAGCAAGACTTCCGGAACCGGCGCAAGCAAGTCGACCGGCACAAGCAAATCGACCGGTGCCAGCAAGTCGACCGGCACAAGCAAAACTCCCGGCTCCCATGTGTCCGGCAAAAGCGCCGGCACTCGCTCAAGCCGATAAATTTTCGCTCAACCCGATACACTATAAAGCGTCGATCATTTAGCATGGGGCGGGCTAAATAAATTTAGCGCTCACCGTTTATCAAAGAGGCATCTTAAATGAGGTGCCGCTTTGTATATTTGGCGCTATGAGAAAACGCTTAAAAATTGCAGCGCTTGGTTTAATATTCGTTAACATTTCGACACGGATATTTGCTCAGGCCGACCTGGCCCCGAAGCCCCAGGCCTACTATCACGCAACTCCCGAAAAAATCAACGACCTCATAGACACCAGGCTGGACGTGCGGTTCGACTATCAGAAGTCCTGGCTATACGGAAAGGAATGGGTAACGATAAAACCGCATTTCTATCCCACCGACTCGTTGAAACTCGATGCGCGGTTTATGGACATCGCGAACATTTCGATTGTGCATGACGGAAAGATGACACCGCTGCGCTACACGTATGACAGCGTGATGATCGATATCAAACTGGATCGCAAGTATACCCGCGATCAGAAATACGAGATCTACATCGCCTATACCGCAAAACCAAACACCGTTCACAGCAAGCCCGGCTTCAGAATGGACGGCAAGGGTCTTTACTTTGTAAACCCCACCGGCGCGGAGAAAGACAAGCCTACTCAAATCTGGACGCAGGGCGAAGCGGAGAGCTCTTCCTGCTGGTTCCCGACGATCGACCATCCGAATCAAAAGACAACGGATCAGATCAGCATGACCGTTCCCGAGAAATATACGACCCTGTCGAATGGGCTGCTCATCAATCAGAAATCCAACGGCGACGGCACGCGCACTGACACCTGGAAACAAAGCCTGCCGCACGCGCCCTATCTTTTTATGATGGCTATCGGCGAGTTCAAGATCTACAAGGACAAGTGGCGGAACAAGGAGGTGACCTATTATCTCGAGCCCGCATATGCGCCCTATGCCAAGGATATCTTTGGCCAGACCCCGGCGATGATGGAGCTGTTCTCGACTTCGCTGGGCGTGGACTTTGCCTGGGAGAAATATGCACAGGTGGTGGTCCGAGACTACCCGCTTGGCGCGATGGAGAATACTTCGGCTACCCTTCATGGTGACTATGTGCAGAAGACGCCCTGGGATATTATCGATGATCCCGGCGGCGCGGGCGGTCCGACGATCGCGCATGAACTCTTCCATCAGTGGTTTGGCGATCTCGTCACCTGCGAAAGCTGGAGCAACGAAACTTTGAACGAGTCCTTTGCGACCTGGGGCGAGAAATATTGGGAAGAGAAACGCTATGGCAAGGACGACGGCGATGCAAAGCGCTACGACGAAATGCAGGCTTATCTGAACAACGCGACGGCGCCTTCACAGGCCCTCACTCCCTTCGTGTACACGGACGAAGAAGGCGTCAACGGCGCGAATATCTATGACAAGGGCGGGATCGTGATCCAGATGCTCCGGACTTATCTTGGCGACTCTGCTTTCTTCAAGGGGCTGCAGCTTTATCTGCGGAGCCATGCTTATCACAACGCCGAAGTGCATGACCTGCGCCTGGCGATGGAAGAAGTCTCCGGCCAGGACCTGAACTGGTATTTTAATCAATGGTATTATGGGGCTGGTCATCCCCTGCTGGATATCACCTATCAGTGGGATGAGGCGACGCATAAGGAAACTGTTATCGTACAACAGCAGCAAAAGGGACAGATCTTCCGGCTGCCGGTAGCGGTGGACGCCTATGTCGGCGGGCGGGTGATCCGTCAGAATGTATGGCTTGGTCAGGCGGTCGATACACTGAGCTTTTCGCTCCCGGGCAAGCCCGACCTGGTCGATTTCGATGGGGAAAAGCAGCTGCTTTGTAAGAAGACCGATCATAAGACGGCTGCGGAGTTGGCGTACCAGTATGCGCATGCGCCGCTCTATCTTGATCGCCTTGAGGCATTGACCGCGGCGGCGGCCAGCATGGACTCGGCGGCAGCAGCACACACGACAGCACCGGCAGTCGATGCCGACATCGTGCTGGGGGCTCTTCACGACCATTACTATGGCCTGAGGATCAAGGCTATCCGCAGCCTGAAAATGGATAGCGCAGCCGTAGCCGCGAAGTTTGCCGCTGTCCTCTCTGAGCTTGCCGCGTCAGATTCCAATAACCTGGTAAAGGCAGCCGCAATAAAGGCGTTGTCGAAGACGGCGTCGAAAGACTATATACCCCTTTATAAAGCCGGTCTTAAAAGCCCATCTTATAGCGTTAAAGGAGCGTCGCTTAGCGCTTTGAATGGGGTTGCGCCGACCGAGGCCTTTACCCTGGCAAAGTCGCTGGAGTCCGACAACAAGGGTCAGCTGGGAATTGCGATGGTCAATGTCTATGCGACCAGCGGTTCGGATGCGCAGTGGCCGTTTGTGATCGAAGCCTATAATAAGGCTGGCGTGCAGGCAAAATTTGACCTGGCTCGTGGCTCGCTGGCGGGTATGATCGGTCGTCTCAGCAACAGCCAAAGCGCTACGGAGGGGATCGATGCGATCCGGGACCTGGCGATCAGGTATAAAAGGTATGGACTGGCGCCGAAGCTAAGCCCCGTCCTGCAGACGATTGCCGACCAGCGCCGGAAGGCGGGGGATAGCGCTTCCGCCGCTGCAGCCGAGGAGGCGGTGAAGCAGATCACCGAGGCCAAATAGGCCGGCGGCCCCGCGCCGTCAAGGCAATTAATCAATAACTTTAGCGAGCCCCGCCCTTGTGGTGGGGCTCGTCTAATTATAACCTCTTATTTGTGTTAAAAAATTTCTAACAAGGCCTCGCAGCGGCTTATTTTTCAGGGTATCTGGGTAACTTCGCGAAACATTAAAAATTTACCCGTGATGAAGAAACTGCGGAACCGGATCGGTAAAATTTTGACGACGGCTTTGACCGCGTCTTCAGCTGCCTTGTTTCTTAACTTTTTACCGGCCCGCCCGGCAATGGAGCATGAATTCAAGGCGCCCGTTGCACTGGCGAACGCTTCCTTTGCCGCGGTCGACGCGACAGCCTTTCACGCAGCCCATGATCACGATGGCGCTTTTGCTCTTTCGGACTCCTCGCATCTTCGCAGCCTCTACGAGTCACTGCGCCTCGATTCACTCGGTCTTAGCATCCAGGCCTGGGGTAAAGCCGTCAGCGGTTTTTTGAATATGATGACGATGGGGGCCATCAAAAATACCGGTGTTCTTTCTATCATCGATTTCTCCCAGCCTTCCAATCAAAAAAGACTCTTTGTTCTCGATACCTATAATGGCAAGCTGCTGTTCAATACACTTGTTGCGCATGGACGTAATTCCGGCACTTTGCTGGCGACAAAATTCTCCAATCGCCGCAACAGCTTTATGAGCAGCCTCGGGTTTTATGTCACCGGCGCGCCCTTTATCGGCCAGCATGGTTATTCCCTCCGCCTCGAAGGCCTTGAGAAGGGTTGGAACGACAATGTCTTCAACCGCGCCATCATTATGCATCCCGCGGACTATGTCAGCGAAGAGCATATCCAGCAATGGGGCTATCTGGGTCGCAGCGAAGGATGTCCCGCGATACCCGAAGAGTTTAACCGCCCGATCATCGAAAGCATCCGCGGAGGAAGTTGTCTCTTTGTTTATGGAGAGAATGCGAAGTATGCACAACGCTCGCATATCATCGGTGAAGAAGGGGCCGAAGCAGCCACGGATGCGGGCGATGAGGATGATGCACCGGTACGGACGACGAAGCATCACCGGCACAAGACGGCGCACTCGTCCCGTCATAAGAGGACTTACGCGGCGTAGGTTTGCGGCACTCTTCCGGATCCGAGCGGCAGGCTCTAGCTTTGCGGCACTCTTCCGGCTCCGAACGGCAGGCTCTTAGCTTTGCAGCAGGCGTCCCGGCTCCGAGCGGCAGGCGTCCCGGCCCATGCGGCTCCAAGCGGCAACCAGCGAGTTCCTGCGCACCCCGCCACTCGACGTGGTTATGCGGCGGCGGCCTTCACAGAAACAACTTTTTCTCCAGCACTTTATCGTGCCCATAGATATCTTCGCGGAACTCCCCATTATCCCAACAAGTCAGGTAACAGATCAGGACAGGAACGGGCTGCTGCAGCCTTATCGTCTCTTCCTTCGACGCAGCGAAGATGCTATCCATTCTGGTGCTGTCCCAGTCCGGGTTTTCGCCGAGCAGGTAATTGGCAAGCTTCGGCGCATCGGCGACCCGGATACAGCCATGGCTATAAGCCCGTCTTCTCATATTGAACAATTCCTTATGCGGCGAGTCGTGTAGATAGATATTGAAACTGTTGGGAAACAGGAATTTGATCCTGCCCAGCTCGTTTTTCGTACCAGGCCGCTGCCGCACGATCGGCAGTCCATCATCATTGCCGGTGATCTCCATGTCGTGCGCAGCCAGGTAGTCTTTATTCCGCTGGATTCCCGGCAGGATCTCTTTCTTTACGATCGATGGCGGGATATTCCAATAAGGATTAAAGGTGACGCGGTCCATGTGACCGGAGAAGAGCACTGTGCTATGTCCCTCCTTCCCCACCACGATATTCATATCGAAGACCTTTCCTCCTCCGTCAAGGACATGGAGGCGGAACTCGGGGATATTGACGAGGATCATCCGGCTTTGCACGTCGTCGGGCAGCCAACGGATGCGTTCATAGTTGATCAGCAACTGGCGGACACGGGTTGCAACGGGTACGTTCAGCTCGCGGACCAGTGAAGGGCCGGGCCGGCCATCGGGTTCGAGACCATGTTTTATTTGATAGGTCTTTATTGCTTTTTCCAAGTTCGCATCGAACAAGACGGAAGTATCGCTTGCGTCAAAGCTTTCGGTCTGACGCAGCCTGTCTTTTAGCAGCGAGATATAGGGCGAGCTATCGCCTTTGCGAAGTTTTTTACCGGACTGCGGCAGGCTGTCGAGACCGCCAACCTGTAATAAGTGTGTATAGGTCTTTAGCTGGTCCACCAATCCGTCAAACCAGCTATTCGGCGGGCGCGACACCAGCTGCTGTTCTGCGAGGATCTCTTCCGCCATTTTCAGCGGCGTCTTCTTTCGGGCGGGGATCAGGTCCAGTAAGGCGATCCGTTGCATCCCCGGGTCGCTGTACCGATCGCCCAGATAATTGATAAAGCGCCAGGTCATCAGGAACTCTGTCCGGGGCAGCCAGGGGTCGTCGGCGGATACGGTGAGGCTGTCCTGCGACAACAGCGAGTCGAGCTTTTTGTCGAGCCATTTTCGGCCGCTGCTGCTGTCCTTGCTATAATTATAGAGAGAATAAAAGAGAAGCGCCTGTTCTGTCGGGCCGTCGCTGGCAAACCAGGCCAGTTCATAGTTACGCGAGCGGTAAAAGTCGCGCATCGACCCCGCAACCGCGTCGGTCAGTTTCTGATGTACGATAAAGCTGTCGAGACGGGAGCTATCGAGGAACAGATCGCTGTAAGCCGTGGCTGGGGTGATGGCAGGATCACGAACCGCCGGTTTTTGCGCATAGGCAGCGGAGTTATTTTCCGGGACGGTGTTCTGTTCAGCCGTCTTCCTGTTCTTACACCCTTCAATGACAAGGAGAAAGAACAGAAGCCCCACAACGGCTGCAAGAGGGGTGGTGTTCATGGTATCTTATTAATAAAAAAACCATGCCACGCTGCAGCCCGATCCATCGCCCTGGCAGCCTATGTGCGATGCGCGGATTATTTCCCTAACTTTGCCGCATGACAGACGCAATCGCGATAGCTACCCAATTGGAAGATCAACGTACCGCTCTCATGGTAAAAGGCGATGCCCAGGGCCTTGCGCCTCTGCTGTCTGATGAACTCTACTACGGCCATTCGGGGGGAACCTACGACAACAAAGCATCGTTCCTCGCTAAATTCAGCGCTGGAGACTACTGTTATCAGGCGGTCGAAACGCAGATCGACAAGGCCCAGCTGATCGGCACCGAAGGGCTTGTCATCAATGGCCAGGTTCACATCAAAGTGACGCTTCATGGACAGCCGGCCGATATGTATTCCATTTATGTTGCCGTCTGGAAAAAAGAGGATGGGCAGTGGAAGTTTGTTGCGCACCAGACTGCGATAAAGAAGAAGACATAGACATGCAGACGAGGCCCGGCGAGGCTGAGTCCGGCACGATGGTCCGCGAAGCCGCGTCCTGCGGCCCCGTTGGCGGGCTTCACAAAAATACACCTACAACATACTCTTCCCGGCAAACCGCAGTTTGCCGGACATAATGAAAAAAAACGCCAGCTATTTTTTCCTCAGCCAGCGTTTTTTTTGCACTGCCCGAGTTTTTTTTTGCACTGCCCGCGAACTGCATCTGCGCGGTTTAGATTTGAACGCTCCTGTATAATCTTTCACTGTTGGCGCCCAGCTTACACTCTGGTGTGCATTCTATTCTTTCATAAAACCAAAAAACATGCGTTCTATCAAACAATTCCGCCAATGCGTGGGTGCCGGCATCGTATCGATGGCCATCCTGCTGCTAACCTCCTGTCACAAAGAAGTGGCTGACCCCAAAGACGCTGCAACTGCAACCCCAACAACCGCAGCCACGGGCGAGCAGGTGCTGACACCCGCAGGTTACATGGACAAATCAAAAGTTCACTTTATCCCGCAAGGACATTTCCTCAGCGTAGAGAATGGCCGTCTGAAACAATTCGAAGCAAAGACCGGCAGGCTGATTGCTGACTGGGGCGAAGCCAACGCTACTCCTGCGCCCAGCAAGGGTCCCGTTCCCTATGTAACAGGCTGGATCGCCTATGCTTACTGGACCAACACCAATACGTCCAAGCCGATCACCAATTTCACTACTACATGGACCGTCCCTTCCCAGCCAACGAACAAGGGCAGCCAAACCCTCTTCCTCTTTAACGGGCTGCAGAACGGAACCACTTCCAGCTCATTTATTATCCAGCCCGTATTGCAATGGGGATCTTCCGCGGCAGGCGGCGGAAAGTATTGGGCGATCACCAACTGGTATGTATCGGCCAGCAACGCCTTCTATGGCAGCCTCGTCACTGTCAGCAGCGGCACAAGTCTCACCGGTGTGATGAAACAGACCGCGGTATCGGGCAGCAATTACAGTTATAACTCTTCGTTTACCGGCTACTCTTCGTCCAGCGCTTTACAGGTCAATAATGTTCCGCAAGTCTACTGGGCTGCCGAAACATTGGAATCCTATGGCGTTTCCACTCCAAGCACGATGTATCCCCCGGATGCAGACGTGGCGCTGAAATCGATACAGATCCTCCAAGGGTCAACCAATGCTTCTATTACATGGACTCCAGTGCAGGCTACCTCTGGCGCTGCTCAAAAAGCCGTCGTGGTGAGCAATGCTTCACCGGGCGGTGAAGTTGACATTTACTTCCGGTAGGGTCCGGCCGCGGTTCGCACGCCGGCTGTCGAAGGGCCGGCCGCTAATCACTCCGCGGAACCCATGCCGGCCGCCGCGATCCGGCCGATCGTACCTGTCCGCGGCCTCAACCTGTAAAAATGCCATCATTATCCCTATTGATGGCATTTTTTTGTGCAGTCGAATTTCCTCCGCCATCCCCGGCGTCGCCTACCTTTATTCAAAGGTTCCACGGCGGATGACGGCGACCGTACTTACATACATAGTATTGCTTTTATTGCTGACAGCTCTTATAGGGTGGCGTTATCGCACCCGCCGCAAAAACATGCGCCAATACCAGAACCAGCGCGAAGAGTTGGACGTAAACATGCACCTGTTACGGCAGCTCGTACTGGAAAATCAGCGGCTGCAGGTCGAAAAAGACTGGCTGCAAGAAGAGGTACAACACCGGGTAAAAGACAACCTCGATACGGTGATCAGCCTGTTGCAGATGCAGGCCCGCTATCTCCGGGATGAACATATCCTCAACGCGCTCCACGACATCAGCCTCCGGATGCAGGCCCTCGCGCTGATCCATCAGCGGCTCATACAGGAAAAGGGCAATCTGGCTGTCATCAGTATGCCGCAGTACGTCTACCAACTGGTGGCCTTTCTCGAAGAACAGCTGGGAGTAAAGATCCCGATCTTTTTTGAACTGGATATCGACCCGATAGAACTCGCGATGTCGCAAAGCATACCGGTTGGGCTGATCCTGAATGAAGCCATCACCAACACGATCAAGTATGCGTTTACGGAAAACAGCACGGGGCGCGTTCAGATCTCGATGAAAGAAGACGCGCTCGGCATGATCATCCTGACCGTCGCCGACAACGGACGCGGACTGCCGTCGGATCTCAACCTCGACAACAATCCCTCGATGGGGCTGAGGCTGGTGCGGATGCTGACGCAGCAGCTCGACGGGAAGCTGTTTCTGGTCAATAAGGATGGACTCCTGTTGGCTGTTCATTTTAACAAAGAGGGGCCGGGCGCACCATAGCCCGTACTTACGTGCGAAGTCTATTACACCTGTGCGCATCATAGCCCGCCAGCATCGCCAGCCCCTCGCACCACATGCGACAAGTCCCCTGCTGCCGAGTCGCAGCGACCCCGCTATCCATACATAACAAACCATGAGAATGACATCCTTTTTGCATCGCCTGCCCCCGCGGAACCGCCCCCCCGGCGTACCTTTATCCTACCCTAGCTGTCCGCAACCACATAAAGATGGTCAGACCGAGCTATTACATATTTGTCGCTCCCTTGTCGGGAGAAATGCATTTATTGATCGCGGGTTCAATCCTGCTGTTATTTGTGCTGGCAACCTTCTATAACCGCAACCGCCGACGACGCCAGGAAAAGCTGCTGCTAAAAGCACAGCAGGATGCGATCCGTAAAAGCAACCAACGGGTCAGAACGCTGGCTTTCGCCCAGAAAAAACTGATCGCAGAAAAAGAAGGGCTGCTCCGGGAGATCCACCACCGCGTTCGCAACAATCTTCAGATGGTCATCAGTCTGCTGAATATGCAGACGAAATACCTGAAAGACGACAAGACGCTTCGGGCCTTTGGCGATATCAGCAATCGCATGTTCACGATCTCCATCATCCACCAGAATCTGTATGACGATGACAATATCACCGTCATCGATATACGGGAATACATCAGCGAGCTATTAAGCTTTTTGACAGAAGAGATGAAGGGGATTGAGGTGCTTCGCATCCGCACTGACATCGATCCGATAGACCTCGATATCTCGCAAAGCGTGGCGGTTGGGCTTATTCTGAATGAAGCGATCAACACTACGGTCAGGTATGCGCAAGTCCGGAAACGGCAGGGCAACTTTTATATTTCGATGAAAGATAGTTTGGCGGGGCAGATCACGCTGGCGCTCACGGAAGAAGGGATCGACCTGCCCGAAGACTGCTCCAGGGCCGAGAATCCCTCGCTGGGTTTTAGCCTGATCAAGCTGCTGGCGCTGCAGTTGGAGGGCGAGGTCGCCGTGTGGCACGGGATGGGGCCAGCAGAGGCTGTCCGGCACGGGATGGGGCCAGCAGAGGCTGTCCGGCACGGAATGGGGCCAGCAGGGGATGGCGGGCGCGCGGCGGGATCCGGCGCAGATCGAGGAGTAGCGCCGGCAGGGGCTGTCCGGCGCGGGACGGAGCAAGGAAGCTCGACAGGCAGTTGGGCGGGGCCAGGCGCGGATGCTGGAGCCGGGCCAGCAGGGGCCACTGGGCAAGCCGGCATCGCCGGGCGCGGCCTCACCGTCAGCGTAGCCTTCCGGCGGAAAACAGCGGCGCTTTCCAACATGAAAGAGGGCTACCAGGAAGCAGCCCTCTCGTGACCTGCCGGTACACTTCCTGATCGGCCCTAAGATTACCCGTAGAGTGATGGAACAACACGTCGTACATTTTCGTGATCTGCCTGTCGTTGGCGCCGGGGGTTGCGCTGATCACCACGATAGGATCAAAAATTCCATCAACGGTGGGAAAGGCCGAAATCAAAACCCGATCTTTGCGCATCATATGCAACTTGCCGAGGCAATCGATCTGATCGACAACAAATATTTAAGGCGGCTTCGGCTTCCTGATCCACTCGGCGACGAGCCCCCAAAGCCCATGCGCTGGGCCGATCTGGGCTGCGGTTCCGGGCTCTTCACCCTGGCGTTAAGCCATTTTCTTCCGGTAGACAGTGTTGTCTATGCGATCGATCGCCGCACCTCAGTAAGGCAACAGAAGACAGCAGACGGGGTTAGTATTGTCCCCTTTGAGCTTGATTTTGTCAAGGACGCGCTTAATTTAGGTGAGCTGGATGGGATCATTATGGCAAACTCACTGCACTACGTCGAAGACAAACCTGGACTTATTCAGAAGCTGGAGCAGGAGTTGCGGCCGGGGCTGCCGTTTGTGCTCGTGGAGTATGATACGGATGTGAGTCTGCCTGTCTGGGTTCCTTATCCGGTCTCCTTTAATTCGCTGCAGAATTTATTTTATGCTTCGGGCTATGTGCGGGTGGAGAAGATCTCGGATCGGCCATCGGCTTTTGGACGCAGCCGGATGTACTCGGCGCTTGTTCGGCCGTAGACGGGACCCAGTCTTTGCTTACGCGGCGAAGGCTGCTCGCAGCCGCGCATGTTTAAGTCTTTCCGCCGCGCATGTTCACATATTCATAATCGAATACATCGACCGGATCTGATATTCGGTCAACTCGTTCAGAGTGGCGACCGTATCCTGCGACAAATAGGCCCATTGTGTATCTCTCCTGTAATAAGCCTTTACATTAAGCGGGTAAGTAATATTATCGGCGTGCAGATCCTTCATTTTTACCGGGTCTTTCATAGGGTAAACGAACGCAAAAAGAACAAAATTATGAAACCCTGTTGCGGCATCCTGGGTGACGCTATCGAGTTCAACGCGCTTCTTATTGCCATTCCTGGGATAGTAGATCAACGAAAAGTCAAGTGTATCGCTATAGTAATCGGTCTCGACGTAGGGACCGTTGGAGTCGCTGTTTTCAACGCCCTCCAGGTAGGCTTGTATGGTAGTAGAGGAGTGTTTGCTCAACGCGATAAAGTCCGGACACGGCGGTTTGGGGTGTACGGCGCAGCCGGTCACGAACAGACCAGCGGCCAGTATTAGTATTCTCATGTAATAACAGTTTGGGCTCCACGCTTTTCACACGTGAAGGGGGCATTTCCCAAATGTAATACGGATTCCTTTGACAAACCAGCTATTTGCTCCATATTTTCATATAATCCGGCCAAAAAGCCTACCCCCATGGGAATGTTTGTGTCGTTGCCGGGCATCATCGGAAAGCCCCATCAGCAGGTGGAAGTTTTGGTGACTGCCAGAAGCATTGCCGTGTTATTGTCTATCTTTATTGTATGTCAACGCCTGTTCATTATTTCACCACCGTTAGCCCATCGGCAAAAGCTCTTTTGTTGTTGAAGGGATTCACCACCATTCCTTATGCAAGAAAGGCTGCGGAACTGGTCTCCGCGCCGGAGCCTTACGAACCCGACTATACCGTTAAGAACCCCGGCTTCTGGATGCGCGTGGTCCACTTCGAAGCACGCTATCATAGCATCAATCAATTATTGGCCGATCTGCCCGTGCAGAACATTATCGAGTTGTCGTCAGGTTTTTCTTTTCGCGGGCTCTCGCTTTGCGAACAGCAAGACATCAATTATGTCGATACAGACCTGCCGGGTATCATCGAGACCAAGCGGCAACTCATCAGCCAGCTGGCTCCCGAACTGAAAGGCAACCTGCAACTGCTGCCATTGAATGCACTGGATGAAGAGCAGTTCAATGCGATCGTCGACCGTCACTTGCCATCCGGGCCGATAGTGATCGTCAACGAGGGCTTATTGATGTATCTTGAATGGGAGGAAAAGCAACGGCTTTGTCAGATCATCCGGAAGATCCTGCAACGCCGCGGCGGCTATTGGATCACCGCCGATATATACCTGAAACGTCAGCGGGGCAATGCTGTCCTGGAACAGCCCGATCAGCTAAGCGAATTTTTGGAGAAGCATCATGTCGAAGAAAAGAAGTTCGGTTCTTTTGAAGAAGCGGAAGCGCTCTTTCGCGAGCAGGGCCTGGTCATCGATAAGGAGGCAAAACCAGATTATGGCAGCCTGAGCACTATCCGATATTTAAATGCTTTGTTGACGCCGGAAATGCGGCGGCAGGCGGGGAAATCAGGCAGGATACATGCGACATGGAGGCTGCGCGCGGCAGAATGACAGGACGCTTGCACGCCCGCCCTTATATCACCGAACTCACGATCCCGCTCTTCCCTTTCCGATAATCATACATGATCAGATCGAGGATCTGGTCTTCCGTTATCTTGAAGAAGCTCGCGATTATAAACAGATCCTCCAACGTAAATTCTTCCACCTTATTCATGAGGGTATTGAATCGATCGACTTTTTTCCCCAGATCTTTTGCAACAATCGTTTTGGGAATATACTTGAAACATTGGTTGAAGGACACAATTGCTCCACTGTCGACCATAGGTTTAATGGTATCATACCGGTCATCACGCTTAATCATAATCAAAGAAAAGATTTTTTATCTTTTTTAGTAATAGGTCACACCTCACAAGTTTCTTTCTACATCCTCTACAGTTAATCGTTACCTCCGCCTTTGTCTCTTTCCTGTTGTGAGAAGACTTATTTAGTCCCTCTTTTTCCGTTGCCTGTTCCACTCTTTTCTCTTCACTCTGGACAAATATTCTCTTTTGCTGTTTCGTTTCTTTCACAAGCCGGACGCGAGCTTCGTTCGAATCTTGCCTGAACAAAAATACTAATTAATTTAGCATTTATAAGCTAAAGATATTAGTATTTTATTTTCCACAATCAACTGACGATGTACCTCGGCAAGACCTATTTTAGTTTCAAGTACGGCACTTATTCTACGCGTCAGCTGGTGACTGACGCGGTCGACAATGGTGTTACGACGCTAGCAATCACCAATATAAACTCGACCTGCGACGCCTGGGATTTCGTTCAATACTGCAGGGAAGCGGGTATCAAACCGATCCTTGGCGTTGAGATACGAAACGACAATCAGTTATTATATATATTGATAGCCGCAAACAATGTGGGCTTTCGCTGTATCAATGAATTCCTGTCGCGCTATCTGTTGGAAAAGAAGAAATTCCCCTTACCGGCTGAATGCGCCCCGATCTTCGAGCAACTGGCCGACGGCTATATCCTCTACCCGCTTGGCGCCCGGGACCCCTCTCAACTCCGTGAAAATGAGCGCATAGCCGTCCTTCCCGAGGAAGGTCCCAAGCTTTTTCGGCAGCCGCTGGCTCAATATCCCAGCAAGTGGGTGATCCGTCAGCCTGTTGTGGTTCAAAACCAGGTTTACTACAACCTGCACAGGCTGCTCCGCGCCATCGACCGTAACACCTTGCTTAGCAAGCTGTCCGCCGAAGATCTGGCCAGCCCCCGCGAACGGTTTACGCCCCTGGCGGACATAATGACGGCATTCCGGCAGTATCCGGGGCTTATTACGAATACCTATCGGTTGTTTGACAATTGTGGGATTACGATGGACTTTGGGGCCGACAAGAATAAAAAGGTATACAGCGCCAGTCGCGAAGACGACAAAGTGCTGTTGGAAAAGCTGGCCCGCGAGGGATTAAAGAACCGCTATGGCCCTGGTAATAAAGAAGCGCGGTCACGGCTGGAAAAGGAGCTTGCGATCATCCACCAGATGGACTTCACCGCCTACTTCCTGATCACCTGGGACATGATCCGTTACGCGCATAGCCGCGGCTTTTATCATGTGGGTCGGGGCAGCGGCGCGAATTCTATCGTCGCCTATTGTCTTCGGATCACCGATGTGAACCCGCTGGAGCTGGATCTGTATTTCGAACGCTTCTTGAACCCGCATAGAAAGAGTCCGCCCGACTTCGATATCGACTTCTCTTATCTCGAACGCGACGAAGTGATCGATTATATGATGAAGCGGTATGGCCGCGCGCATGTCACCTTGCTTGGGATGTATGCGACCTTCCAGTACAACGCCGTCATCCGCGAACTAGGGAAGGTGTTTGGTCTGCCGAAGAGCGAGATCGATGCGTTAGCCGAGGGGCGTTATCGCTTTAGCTCGGCCGACGGATTGGTCCAGGTCCCGACGCACTCAGGGGCCAGTAACCTATCGCGTAAAAGCAACCGCCCTCCTGAATCCGACAGCGACAAGATCGTGCGGGCCATCCAGCAGTATGGGGGGCTGCTGCAGAACTTTCCCAGCACCCTAAGCATTCACCCCGGCGGCATCCTTATCTCCGAAGAGCCCCTCTATAATTATTGCGCGATGCATATGCCGCCAAAGGGTTTTGCGACGGCGCTGCTCGATATGTTTGCCGCAGAGAACATTGGTCTGCACAAACTGGATGTGTTGAGTCAGCGCGGGCTTGGTCACATAAAGGAATGCGTGCAGCTCGTAAAGACCAATCGACATATCGATATCGACATACAGATGGTTGAGCGGTTCAAGAAAGACGAGGCCGTCAGAAAACAGTTAAAGAGCGGCAACACCATCGGCTGTTTTTATATCGAGTCGCCGGCGATGCGGCAGTTGATCAAAAAGCTCCACTGCGACAACTATGAGACCCTGGTCGCTGCAAGCTCTATCATCCGTCCCGGTGTTGGCCGCAGCGGGATGATGGGGCAATATATCTTTCGCCATCACAATCCCGACAAGTTCGAGTACCCTCATCCCAAATTAAAAGAGATCCTCGGCACTACCTATGGGGTGATGATCTACCAGGAGCAGGTGATACAGGTCGCGCATGAATGGGCGGGGCTCGACATGGCCGATGCGGATATGCTTCGCCGTGCGACGAGTCCAAAGTATCGCGGCAAGGGCCTGCTGCCGGTCCTGAAAGAGAAGTTCTTTGCAGGCTGCGCCGGGCTTGGTTATGCATCGACCGTCGTAGAAGAGATATGGCGGCAGATAGAAAGCTTTGCCGACTATAGTTTTTGTAAGGCGCATTCGGCGAGTTACGCGGTGGAGAGCTATCAGAGCCTTTATTTGAAGACGTATTTCCCGATGGAGTTTGCGGTAGCTGTCATCAATAACTTCGGCGGTTTTTATAGCAGGGAACTCTATTTCTACGAGTTGATGAAGACGGGCGCCCGGCTTCACCGTCCGTGCGTCAATACCGGCGAATATTTTACGTCGATCCGCGGCGTAGATGCAACTGTCGGGTTTGTGCATGCAAAGGGTGTCGAGGCGGCGATGGTTAATAAGATCCTTGCCACGCGCTTGTCGGGGGGCGCGTTCACCTCCCTCGCTGACTTTGTAGAACGGGTTGGTCCTGGATCCGAGCAGCTCGAACTGTTGATCCGTATCGATGCGCTGCGGTTTACCGGGAAGAGCAAGAAGCAGTTGCTATGGGAAGGCGACTTTCTTTTGAAGAAGACAAAGACCCATGGGCAGGCCTGGCAGCCTTTATTCCGCGAGGCCCCTGTTTCCTTTACGCTGCCGGTCCTGCCGGGTTATCCGCTGGATGATCTTTATGATGATATAGAGTTGTTGGGATTCCCGGTGGGGGATGTATTCCAGCTGGTAGAGGAGGACCCTTCACGCTTCACGTCGGCCCGCGATTTGCCGCCGCGTCTCGGGCAGGTGGTTACGGTGCTGGGCTATCATGTGACGCATAAGCCCGTCAGGACCGTAAAGGGGGAGATGATGAGCTTTGGGACTTTTTTGGATGTGAATAAGGATTGGGTTGACACCGTTCATTTTCCTCAGGTACATGCCCGGAATCCGCCGCGCTCGGGGTTTTACAAGATCACGGGCCGCGTGACCGAGGAGTTTGGCGTATTTGCGATCGAGGTGCAGTATGTAGAGAAAGTGGGGATCAGGCAGAGGATGGAGGCGGCCCAGGCCTGACCCCGGCGGTCCCCACCCGTCCCGAATGACCATCGCGGTTTCGGCCACGATCCTGCCCTTGATCCCGTCCCGAATGACCATTGCGGGCCACGATCCTGCACTTGCCCCCGTCCCGAATGACCATTGCTGCGGCTCCGGCTACGGCGCAAAACGAGTATCATGATCTTATCCGAACAACGTCATATTGCGCATTTCGACCTCGACGCCTTTTATGTGTCGGTGGAGTGTCTGAAAAATTCAAGTCTGAAAGGCAAACCCTTGTTGGTTGGCGGGACAGGCGATCGGGCCGTGGTTGCCGCCTGCAGCTATGAAGCGAGGCGCTTTGGCATTCACAGCGCGATGCCGATGTCGCTTGCTCGCAGGCTTTGCCCCGAAGCGATCATTATCCGCGGCGACATGGAATCCTATTCGCGGTATTCCAGCCTGGTGACCGAGATCATGCAGGAGAACGTACCTCTTTTCGAAAAGGCTTCGATCGATGAATTTTATGTCGACCTATCGGGGATGGATAAGTTCTTTGGCTGCAGCCTTTTTGCAAAAGAACTGAAGAAAAGAGTGTTCAAAGAAAGCGGGCTGATCGTTTCCTATGGGCTGGCCAGCAACAAGCTCGTCAGCAAGGTGGCAACCGATGAGATAAAACCTAATGGGCAACTCGAGATCCCCTTGGGCGGCGAAAGAGGTTTCCTCGCGCCGCTGCCTGTCGGCAAGCTTCCCGGCGTTGGAAAGGAGACCGCGCACAAGCTGATCCGGCGCGGCGTCGAGACGATCCGGACGCTTAGCGAGATACCCGTCGAAATGATGGAGACGCTGCTCGGGGCTAATGGCATATCTCTCTGGAAGAAGGCCAACGGCATAGATGAATCTCCCGTCGTTCCGTATCGTGAGCAGAAGTCCATCTCGACCGAGCGGACCTTTGAGACCGACACGATCAATCTTTCCTTTTTGCATACGCAGCTGATCAGGATGACCGAGTCGATCGGGTTTCAGCTTCGGCAGCAAAACAAGCTTACGGGCTGTATGACGGTTAAGCTTCGTTATGCCAATTTCGACACTGTCGTCAAACAAAAGACGATCGACTATACTAATGCCGATGATATTCTTATCCTGACCGCGCAGGAGCTGTTCGACAAACTGTATGACCGGCGGATGCTGATCCGGCTTGTCGGGGTGCGGTTTACGCGGCTTGTGCCGGGCAATTACCAGATCCAGTTGTATGAGGATACGCAGGAGAATATAAGGTTGTATCAGTCGATCGACTCGATCAAGAAGCGCTTCGGCGAGGGGCTGCTGATGCGCGCAACGGGGGCTTCGGGCCGGAACGGCGCGACGGGGTCAAGGGGGGACGGTTAGCGGCGCGGACGCGGGATGGCGGCTCGCCGCCGGTATGGCGGGCGGGTTAGTGGGGGCGGCTAACGGCTCAGGCGTGGGAGACGGGTTGGTGGCGACCGTGGCGGGAACACGCGGCGCGGGCCAGCGGCAGGTGCGGCGGGGTCAAGTGGGGGCGCGGGCTTGCGCACGCCGCGGGGACACCGCGGGCGGCGGGCAGGTTAGTGGGGGCGGCTAACGGCTCAGGCGTGGGGGACGGGTTAGTGGCGACCGTGGCGGGGACACCGCGAGCGGGGATGGCGGAGACCGGCGGCTTTGGTGGTTAACGAGCCCGATCTCGACGCAAGCATATAGTGTTTTTGAAAAAACGAGAGATTGGAATAAATATTCCAAAAACAGGGTAAGTAAATGGAAATCAACAACTCATGCGCTGGAATAATCATTCCACTCAACAATAAATTGTCTTACAAGCAATTAAATCAAATTTTAGAATGTTTATTCCAACATCCGAAAATTTGAAAAACACATACACCACCAAAATTCGAAAGGCATTCCAGACGGAACGCAGAGCAAATCGCCTTAGCGCAATGGGCGGCCAGCAAAGCAGAGCAAATCGCCTTGGCGCAATGGGCGGCCAGCAAAGCAGAGCAATCCGCTTTGGCGCAATGGGGGGCCAGCAAAGCAGAGCAAATCGCCTTGGCGCAACGGGCAGGCAGCAAAATCGTAATTTCGCGGGGTGTACAACCCATTCCCATTATTGACGCCGGGGCTGCTTAAGGACCAGCTTGCAAAAGGCAAGACCTGGTTTGTACGGCAGACCTTTTTGCGTGGCGCAGAGAAACCGACGGCCCTGGCATTGCGGATGGGCGGCGCGACGGCAAGGGGCGGTTCGAGCGACGCGATGGGCAGAGGCGCGACGAGCAGAGGGGCGATAGGCAGCACAGCGGGTGACGGGAGGGACGGCGGCACGTCTCCCCGACCGTTCCTGATCCGGGCTTATGCGGCGGACGAAAAATCAATCGCCGACCTACATATCGCGCGGCTGGCCAAAGACCCAAACGCCTTCCTGTACTACGCGGCGGACGCCGAACACCTGCGCAGGCTGGCTGCAGCGGCCCGACAACCTGCGGGCTATCAAATATTCTATGCCGCCAAAAAGGGGATCGAATGGAAGCCCCCGCCAAAGATCCAGAACCAGATAAAAGAACATATCCGCCAATACCATCCCGCCTGGCGAACCAAGCGGGATGGAGATAAGATAAAAGTAGGCTTGTTCGAAGAATTTGGCGAGCTGTACCTAAAATTCAACTTCGGAGATGAAGAAGAAACAATAGCGCTCGCCCTTATCGAAAGATAGCGCGCTAAAATTAAAACTCGATCACAGGTTCGACAGTAAAGCTGCCGTTTCCCGCAAAATTAGTTTCACTATAATACCCATGCCAGGTCACTGTACCGCTGGCAGGGATAACAATATAATCGATATCCTCCGAATTGGTCACCACAACGCCGCTGCCGCCATTAGAATAAAAAGTGCCGCCGGTAAGGTCAAGCTCAAGCGAAAAAGTCTGCTCGGGGTGCCCATTGGCTCTTATGTCCACGTATACCAATTGGCCAGGATATCCGGTAATCGTGCCGCTGCCGGTGTCGCCGTCGTTGAGGAAACTAAAATCGCCCGCTCCGCCGATAGGCGTCGTAAAGTAAAGATCGACTTCTCCCCCTGGATTGGCATTGCTGACAGGAACTGTATGCTGGCCAAGTTCGACATGTCTGTTCTCTGCGTCCCAGAACAGCGACGGATAGCCGCCGGCGGTCTGAAGATTGATGCCAGTCATCTGAACATCATTGGCCTGCGGATAATTGGTGCTGATGCTTACATTATAGACCTCGAGCGTCTCAAATGGTACGGTACGCGCCGGTATATTATCCACCGTGAGGTTGACACCGGGGTATTGGGTAAAGGACGAGGTATAATTATAATTGCTGCCCGATACGCCTATCTGCTGCATCACACCCGTCAGCGTCGTGCCTACACTTACCGAGGTCGGAGAAGACGCGCCAATAACAGCACAGGTCGAACAGGTAACATACCAATTGTTGACCGACCAATAATTACCGCCGCCATCCGGACCGGCGCCATATTGGAGTACCGGCTGCAGAATGTCGTTTTCCGCTGCATCCTCCAGACCATTGAAGATATAGATCAGCGCTCCGTTAACGGCCGGAGCCGCGGGTACCGTCCAGGTAGTGGAGAAATAGGTGACAGGATCCGAAACAAAAGTGACGCCATCGGTGATCCATCCCGTCCCAAACGAAGGGCCCGGAAGATCACCCTTCGGTGAAAGTCTGGTCGTCTGTGACTTCTTTTGCCGCAGGCTTTCCAATAGGGCCGGAACATAGCCCAGCGGCTTCTGCTCCCCAAGATTACGAAGCACGGCCCCGCTCTTGTCGACCTCCAGCAACTGACCGCTCTCTTTTCTCAAGTGAGCCCCGGGATGAAGGATCACCACGTCGGCCGCTTTCCGCGGCCCAAACGGCGTATAGACAACTCTCTCTGAATCCTCCCCGGCCCCCGCCACTGCGGCCGCGGTAACAGAATCAGAAGACAAAGAAGAAGGAATGACAGGCTTTGCGGATTTGGTACACCCGGTACCGAGAAGAGACGCCATACCAATGGCGCTCAAGGCGAGAAGTTGGATAGGTTTCATGATTAAGGTTTATTAGTCTATAAGTTAAGTAGATTATATGAAACTGCAAAACTTCCTCAGGCCGGATGTAGGGGTTTGCCTCACTTTTTGTTAAATTGAGGGCAAAGACAACCACCATATGTGTCTCGACATTTCCTTTTACTCCGCATTGGAGCTGATCGACAGCTATTTCCCGCAGCTGACGCACGACGGCGATATCGACTTCGACCTCGACATGGGAATGCACTTTCTGGCGCTGGGCTATAGCCGCTATCCGGTCATTGTAGAGGAGTCAGGGCGGTATCACCGCAAATTCTTTGAATGGGGCGTCATCGCCGAATATATGGACACGCCGGAAAAGATAAAGGCGATGCGCAAGTCGATGGTCAACGCGCGCAGCGAAAAGATACTCGATGACAAACGTTCTTTCTGGAACCGCATCCGCAAAACGCGCTGCCTGATCCCCGTCACGGGCTTCTATGAACACCGGGAGATCAAAGGCTGGAAAAACAAAGTGCCCTATTATATCCGCCAGAAAGACCGGGATATGTTTTGTATACCCGGCCTGTATCACTACAATACAAAGATCCCCTCCAATATCGAAACCGGCGAAGTACGCGGTATGTTTACGCTGATCACCCGCGCTGCCAATCCGCTGATGCGCCAGATACACAACAGCGGCGACAATGCCTTCCGGATGCCGCTGCTCCTGCCAAAAGAAAAGGAACTGGAATGGCTAAGGCCCGACCTTACCGATGAAGAGATGGCCGGCCTGCTCGCCTACGAGCTGCCTTCCGACCAGCTGACCTACGATCCCGTCTTCAGCATCCGCAGTCACAAGCCACGTCCGGACGGCCAGCCTAAAAACGCACGCTTCGACTATCCCAACCTGCCGCCGCTGTTCGAAGCCGATTCCTGCGATCCCAGCACGCCGGCCCCGCCGCCGTCCGGTCCCGTGACGCAGCCCGGCGTACAGACCTCCGGCGTACAGACTTCCGACGTACAGACCTCCGGCGCAACCCCATCCGGCCCCGCGCCCCTCAGCCGTACAACGCCGGCCCCGTCCCTTCCTGGTCCTACAGACCCGCAGACTTCATTATTCTAACGATCAAATACAAAACTATCCATGACGTCCTTCCCTACCAACTCATAACGGCTGTACGATTCAGGCAGCGCCGTAAACGTAAGCAGGTAGGCTTCCTTGCCTTTTATCGTGTAATAGGCCTTTAACCGCAAGAGCCGGCCATTATATTTCAGGTTATAATTCACCTCCTTTCCCTTCAGGCCGCCCACCATCTTATCCTTGATCGAGATAATGGAAGAGCCTTCCATCCCTTCGATCTGGCTTTTTGTGATGGACGTATATTGGTCCAGGTCCACCGGGTTGGCCGAAAGGTCCTGCACCATGACGTTGACATTCTCCCTGAAGTCGTCGGAAGCGCTGTCCAGCGGGCTTAGAAAGGCCACGTATCCTTTCTGCTCCGACTTCGTCCATTCGGAAGGATATTTTATCGTGTAGTGCTTTTCGGCGTTGGTATAGGTCAATAAAGTGCCGGCGCCGAGCGCGGCGAAGAGGACTAAAAGTAACAGCTTGCTCATGAGATTTATTTTAGGTCAGCGATTCCACCTAAAGTAATAAAATACGGGCAAAGCGCATAATTAGGCGGGCGACGTCACCTTGAACGGCTTTGTATGATATCCCTCGCTCGCTCTTTGCTTTCCGATCGCATCGTAGACCGCTGCATCGTCAGGCGCCCAGGTAGCCAGTCCGTCGACATAACGGTTAAACATGCAAAACGCAGCCGCGATCAACACCGTATCGTGGATCTCCTTGTCGGTTGCGCCCTGCGAACGCGCATTTTCGACGTCGGCAGTCGAGACTTTGCGCCCATCCTGCTGAACCTTGGCAGCAATCTTCATCAGGGCCTTTAGCTTATCGCTGATCTCCGCCGACTGGGGGTCGATCTTAACGGCTTCGACTACGGCAGCATCGCCGCCAAGCTGGTATTTGGCAATCGCGCCATGCGTGGTAGCGCAATATTTGCACTGGTTGAGACTGGACGTATAGGTCGCAATCAGCTCCCTTTCCCCCGGCGTCAAGGTCGATGTGGACGGATCGTGCAGCAGGGTCTGGACGAGATCATTCAAGGGTTGTGCAGTAACAGGATTGAACATGAACAGGCTCCGGATCCCGGGAAAGCCCTCTGGCAAAGCAATGTGTGGCATAAGGCGAGTTTTTATTACCTACAAGCTACATATAAAATCCGGGATGGACAATGCCTGCCCGCCAAAAGAATAGCAAATCTTTAACATCGAGCAATACGCGAAATGCAGCGCCAAAAGCGCCGCCGCTGTACCTTCATGTCCAACCATCTGCACATGAAACGCCTGACTGCCCTTACCGTCCTTTTAATCTGCCTGACCGCGGCAAACGCCCAGGAAAAGAATATCTATATCACCGGGACCGTTCGCCACAACACTGATAGCATCCTCGTTTTTAACTGTAACGACGCCGATCCTATCACCCAGAGCTCGGTATCAACGCCCTACCCTACGAAGATCAGACCCGACGGCAGTTTCTCTATCACCTTAAAGGCCCGGAGACTCAGACAGTGGTGCATCACCAACGGAGGGGACGCGCTCTATATCGTTCTTCATCCTGGCGACCGCCTGCGGCTGAATATAACGGGCTTCAACACTTATTTCGATTACAAAGCCGAAGGCCGATATGCCAATGACGCCAATTTTGAAGGCTGGCTGGATGGCGACAGCGTTTATCAACACACTTATGTCTCCCGGAACTATACGGCATTGATAGGGAAAAAGGAAGACTCGGCTATCCTGGCCCAATTAAAAGAACAAAGCGTTTATGAATTAAATGCGCTTAACCGGTATAACGCTGCCCACCCGTTGAGTCCCGCCTTTTACGCCTACAGAAAGGCACAGTTTACCTACAAGCCTTATAATGCCCTTCAGGCAAGGACAAATAGGGCGGACACTGCTTTATTCTTAAAAAAATTGCTCAACGACGACGAAGCGGCAGGCGTAAGCAGCACCTATCTTCGCGTAGTGACGGAATACTTCTGGGCGTGCGTGCCGGCGAGGGTCAAAAGCCGTCAGGCAACCTGGGCCGACCGTCTGAATGCCGTAGACTCTTTGTTTACAGGCCGGACCCGGCAATTGCTGCTTTGTTTCTTTTTAACGATGATGCCTTTAGACGAAGCCCCGCCTCTGTTTATGAGGCCAGAAGGTAAGCCCTATCTAAAGTATATCACCGACCAGGACTTTGTCTATGAACTCGACTACGCAAAAGCTGAATACGAGAAGGCAGTGGCGCTGACAAAGGCATCCGCGGAGCAAGCCGATCAGCATCCTTCGCTCGATGCGCTGCTGGCGGAATATAAGGGCAAGGCCGTTTACGTCGACTTCTGGGCAAGCTGGTGTGTACCCTGCCGACAGCAGATCCCCTATTCACACCGGATGGAAGCGAAATATCACGGAAAGGACATTGTCTTTGTGTACCTCGCAGTAAGCGATGGCAAAGCCTCATGGCTAAAGGCCCGCGCAGATCTGGATATGAAGGGCGCGCAACATTTGCTCAATGAGAAAGAGGGTGAAGAGGCCCGAAAGGAATATGGTGTTCTCACGATCCCACATTATCTGATCATCGATAAGAACGGGAAGGTGGTTGACGCCAACGCGCCAAGACCGGGAGAAGGAAAACTTTTGGAGGACAAGCTCAACGCGGTGCTGGAGCCGACAGCCGCGAATTAATGCGATGCTGGTGTCGCGATGCTGGTGTCGGTAGCGATGCTGGTGTCGCGATGCCGGTCTCGGTAGCGATGCTGGTGTCGGTAGCAATGCTGGTGTCGCGATGCCGGTCTCGGTGGCGATGCCGGCAGCCGCGGGCGGCATCAAGGGTTCGCAGCGCATCACCCTACTCACTCTTCAGGTTCTTTACCGGATTGAGCAGCGCCGTTCGGATCGCCTGAACGCTGACCGTCAATAAAGTCACCAGCAGGACCGCGGCGGCGGCTGTAACGAATATAGTCCAATCTACGGATATGCGATACTGAAAGCCCTGCAGCCATTTGGACATGGCCCACCAGGCAAAGGGGGACGCGATAAGGATGGCCAGGCCCGCCAGACGGATAAAGCCGACGGACAACAGCATTGCCAGATGGGGGATCGACGCACCCAGCACTTTTCGGATACCGATCTCCTTTACTCTTTGCTTTGCCATAAAGGCGGAAAGCCCCAGCAGCCCCAGACAAGCCAGCAGAATGGCTACAGCGGAGAAGATATTCATCACCGTCCCTACTTTTTGTTCGGCAGCATAAAGCCGGTTAAAATCTTCGTCTAAAAAATGGTATTCAAACGGCACATAAGGCTCCACCTTCTTATACGTCTTCTCCAGGTAAGCCAGCGTTGCCCCCAGGTTGTGGCCGCTGACACGGACCAGCGTGATCCTGCCCCCCGTCGTCGGAAAAAGCACCACCGGCCGGATCGGCTGATGCAGGGACTCGAAATGAAAGTCCTTTACCACCCCTTTTACGAATCCGGGTCGGGAATCATCGAGGAACATCCGTTTGCCGATGGCTTCCTGCGGTGACCAACCCAGTTCGCGGGCCGCCGACTCATTCAAAATAAAATGAAAAACGGGCTGACCGTTTACCGATGAATCGGGGTACAAGTCCCTTATATCCTGCCGGCTAAGATCGGAACCGGCGATCAGCTGCAGCCCTGTGGTCTTTACAAAGTCCTCGTCGATCGGATCGGCTGTCACGGCCAGCTGCTCGTTTGCGGGCATCTGTGCAGAACGCATGTTGTAGCCGCCCAGAATATTGACCGGCGAATTGGCGCAGCTGCTAAGACTCAATACATCGGGGTTGCGTTCGAACTCGCTTTTGACATAGCCCATGTTCTTGAACATGGTGGTGCTGGTCGGCAGCACGACGACATGCTCCCGGTCATAGCCCAGCTGTTTGTGCTGGATATAGTTTAGCTGCCGTTGCATGACGATCGTCGATACGATCAGAAACACAGAGATCACGAACTGGAAAACGATCAGCGACTGCCGTAACTGCTGGCCCCCGCTGGTATTCTTGAACGCCCCCTTCAACACCTTTATCGGCTGGAACCCCGACAGCATCAAGGCCGGATAGCTGCCAGCCAAAACGCCGACAAGGATCGCCGTTAGCACCGCAAACACCACAAATGCAGGCGAAAACAGTTCGCTATACGGCAGGACCCGTCCCGCCAGACGCCCAAAGCCATGCAGTGCAAGGGCTGCAACACCCATGGATAGGACCGCGGCCAGCAGACAAAACACAACGGACTCGCCGACAAACTGTCCAAAGAGCTGTCCTTTGCCAGCCCCGATTACCTTACGGACCCCGACCTCTTTTGCTCTCTCGATCGATCGGGCCGTACTCAGATTGATATACGTCATCCCCGCGATCAGCAGGATCAGTATCGCGACCCCGCCCAGAATATAGATAGAGGAGATCGGGGTGCCGGGCTCAAAGCCGGTATATTCGGAGTAAAGATGTATGCGATTAAAGGGTTCGAGCGTAAAGTTGATCGTAGCGCCCTTGCCTTGCATCTCGCTTTTCATAAACACGTCGATCTTCTTCTGAAGCGGGGCAAGGTCTCCCGGCTGGTGCAGCAAGAGAAAGGTGGTGTAGTTGGCATCGTAGTAGGTCTCGTCCTGGTTGGCGCCCAGCGAGGAAAAGGAAGCCAGGAAGTCAAACTTTATCTGGGAGTTGGCGGGGCAGTCGGCCATGATACCCGTCACCTGGTAGTTGGTGCTGTCAGTTCCGATCTGCAGCAGCTGGCCCATGGGATCGGCATCCGCAAAGTAACGGCGGGCCGTGGACTGAGTCAGGATGATCTTTTTGGGGCCGGAAAGGGCGGTTGCGGGATCGCCTTTCAGGAGGTGAAAGCTAAAGAGGTCAAAGATGCTGGAGTCGGCGAACATAAAATTCTTTTCACGGAAACGCTGGTTGTTGTGCGCCACGATACGTTCCCGTTCGTCGAAGCGGGCCGCGGATTCGATCTCGGGGAAGGTCCGTTTAAAGGTGGTCGCCACTTTTGTGCTGGTATAGTTGCCGCCATGGGTTTCCCCGCCCCCGTTAAAACTATAGTGCATGATCACCCGGGTGATCCGGTCCTTTTTCTGCTGGAAGTCGTCATAGGTCAACTCATGATGGATGAACAGGGCTATCAGGAGACAACTGGTGAGACCGGTCACCAGGCCTGTCATATTGATGAGGGAAAACAGGCCGTTCTTGCGGATGTTTCGAATGGCGACCAGCAGGAAATTTTTGATCATGGGGGTAAAGTTTGAGCCGTTTGTAATACTTGTACTAGTTCAGTGTAGTTTATTTTTTAACTAATTGTAATTAATATTTTATAAGTGTAAACACTTAAAATTGGCATTTTAAAGGTTAAAGTACTTGTAAAGCTTGCAAAAACAGTGTTTCTATGCAGTCTGTTTTGGGAAATACGTAGCTCCCATTACAGATCGCAACTTAGATCTAGGAATATCCATTTATCCTGTTTATCAGGCTTCATCTCAATTAGTAGCCGGCTGTTTCAGGCCGAGACCTTCCAACCAGGCGCAATCCCCTTAAGTACATCTGTCCAACAACAGGACTGGAATTAATTCATTCACTTAACCATTACTTCGGGTTCACCTCCCCCTTTCCTATAGTAGGACGTGGGTCAGGGCGAAATGTTGCACCCGAAAAAATAATTACTCGTGCATATGAAACATTTTGTACTTACCGCTGCAGGCCTTCTTTTATCCGTATCTCTGCTCGTTAATACCGCCAACGCCCAGTGTACGGGAACCGCTAACCCGACCGTTACAGGCGGCAACGACAACACGATCGGCTCCCTGGCCTGGGCAAATCCCCAGAATATTCAATTTACTGATGGTCAGTTCACGGAAGTAAGCAATACCGTACTTCTGGGAGGCGCGCTCGAGACCACTACGCAGTATCTGACTGCCACCAATCTGGGGTTCAATATCCCTTCGACATCGACCATCTGCGGCATCTCCGTCACTGTCAACCGTACAGCTACGTTTGGCATCAGCGGAGGGTCGAATTACATTCACGATGCATCCATCCAACTGATCCAGGGCGGCGTGATAGGAAGTAACGATTATGCGGATATCCACACGCCCTGGCCGGTAAGCAGCATTATGAACCCCGTGGGTACGCCGGTCACCTATGGCGGCACTACAGATGCCTGGGGCCTGACGCTTACCCCGGCCGATGTCAACTCGGCCAACTTCGGCGTAGCCTTTTCAGCGCTGATCCACTCGGATGTCGGGGTCATTTCCAATGCGATGGTCGACCAGGTGGTTGTCACTGTCTATGCTAGCGCGGCCGGAGTCCTGCCCGTGCATATCCAGAGTTTTACCGTAGTTGCAAAGCCCAATGTCGGCAACGTGCTGGACTGGAAGGCTTCTGCCAATGACGCGGGCAACCGTATGGTCGTCGAAAGATCTGCCGATGGGGTCAACTGGGAAGAGCTGACGGTTATGACAGCTGGCGAACTCGAGCAGGACTATACTTACACGGACGCTACTCCGCTGCTGGGCAACAATTTCTATCGTCTTCACCTGCTGAACAGCGATGGCAGCGTTGCTTATTCCCAGGTCGTAAAAGTAGACGCTGGCAACACCCCGGCGGGAATCAGCCTCTATCCGAACCCCATCGTCGATATGATCAATGTCACCGGGCAGAAAGCCTTTAGCCGTCTTGTCCTCCATGATCTTCAGGGTAAGACGCTTTATGTGAAGGAATACTCCGGCGGCGTGAACAGCGCTCAAATACCGGCCTCTAACCTCCCTGCGGGCCTCTACTTTGTCCAGGTAGATGGAACGACCTACAAGGTGGTTAAAAAATAACTATGGCGTCCCGTTACCGCGGGCACCGACCATGGCCTCTGGGATCAAGCAAGCATCCGGCGCTTAGGACAGCGCCGGATTTTTTGCGTATACATGTCGGGCGCTGCTGCCCGTTCGCCTCCCTGTCGCCTGCCGCGCCGCGCCCGTGTTCCGACGCTTCTTCGCCGGCCCCACCCATCCCCGCGCCGCCCTGGCAGCCATGCCTATCTAACCCCCGGCTGGGGGTTTACCGACAAAACACCCCCCTTTACCGCCCCCACCCCGCTAAATGACGGCTATGCCCTTGCCGGGAGCCGTGTAAGATGCTAGATTTGAATAAAATTTAACGACAATGGACGATAGACAATATAGAAGAAGCAGGAGGTCGGGACATATCTGGGGAGGTCTGTTCCTGCTAACCGTAGGCGGTGTTCTTCTACTCGATCAGATGGGTTTTCCTTTTCCCAATTGGCTTTTTCACTGGCCTATCCTGCTGATCGCGCTGGGCCTTTTTATAGGACTTCGCTGCGGCTTTCGCGGAGGCATGTGGCTGATGATGATCCTGATCGGCGGCGCCTTTCTTTATAAGGATCTTTACAATGTGGACGTCGAGCGGTTTATATGGCCCGGCCTGATCATCCTGGTCGGTCTTGGGATGATCTTTGGCCGTCGCAGGCAGGCGCGCTTCCATGAGCTTCACGAGCGTCGCCGGATGGCCCGCCAGCAGTGGCGCCAAATGGCGGAAGATGCCCGTGAAAAGTTCAGTCAATCTTCTACAACTTTCTCCTACTCGCAGGAACCATATACAACAGAAGACTACGTAGACACGACCGCTATCTTCAGCGGCGTCAACAGAAAGATCGTCAGCAAGAATTTTAAAGGAGGGGATGTGACTTCTTTTATGGGCGGGACAGAGCTTGATCTGACACAGGCCGATTTCACCGGAACGGTCCGGCTCGACGTCACACAGGTCTTTGGCGGCACCAAGCTGCTGGTCCCTCCCCATTGGGAAGTCCGTTCGGAAGTAACAGCGCTGTTTGCCGGATTCGACGACAAGCGGCAGCAGCCAACAGTCATCAACCCTGAAAAAGTCCTTATCATCTCCGGCACCTCCATCTTTGGCGGTATCGACCTGAGAAACTTCTAACCAAAAAACACCTCCACTTATGAATTGGTATCTGGCAAAAATCGTGTATCAGATCGTCGTCGGCGAAGGAAATCATACCCCGCAGTTTGACGAGCAGCTACGACTCATTTCCGGCAACGACGAAAACGAAGCCTTTGACAAAGCCATTGTCATCGGGCGCACCGACGAAGACTCGTTCTTTAACCAGGATCACCAAATGGTAAAGTGGACCTTTATCGACGTAGCGGAGTTGTATAAGCTAAGCGGGCTGCTCGATGGCGCAGAAATGTATTCGAGGATACAGGAGACGGACGATCCCAACGGCTATATCGAGCTGACGCATCGCAAGGCCGAAAACATCCGGCGCAGCAATACTCATCAACTGTTACAACTGCTCTAAGGCGCATGGAAAAAACACCGCTTTCTACGCGTAAATTCCTGCTCGTCTACATTGCCTGGTGGGTCGTCTGGGCCATCCTGCAAACGGACCTGCTGGTGGGTTTTGGGGTCAAGCCGACGGTTGCGATGATCGACAGTATGATCTCCAATCTGCTGATCGCGCTGAGCTGTGGCTTTATCCTGAGCAATATGCGATACTATCTGCCCCGAAAGGAGCGCTATGGCTATATCGTATTGCTCAGCCTTGGTCTCGCGGGTCTTTGTATCCTGATCAGCAAACTGATCGTGCTTCCGCTGGCGGTGTACGTGATGGGCGACCCGATGTATAAGGATTTCTTTACCGCATCGAAGGGGATACGCTTTGACTTTGCGTTCCTGCAGATCGGCTGTATCTGTATCCTGAGTATTCTTTGGTATACCACGGAGGAAGAAAAACTCAACCGGCAGCGACATGGAGAAGCGGAAAAGCTCGCCAAGGAGGCCGAACTCTTCAAACTCCGGCAACAGCTGGCCCCCCACTTCCTTTTCAATAGTCTTAACTCGATCAGCGCGCTGACGGGCAGCCAGCCGGAAAGAGCACGGAAGATGATCCAGCAGCTGTCGGATTTTTTGAGAAGCAATCTGAAGAAAGAAGAACAGGAGTGGGTGCCGCTGAGCGAAGAACTGCAGTATCTTGAACTATACCTGGAGATAGAAAAGGTTCGCTTTGGCCACCGGTTGAGCACGGAGGTGGTCTGTGATGAAAAGAGTCTGGAGGCAAGGCTGCCGCCGATGCTGCTGCAGCCGATCGTCGAGAACGCGATAAAGTTCGGACTTTATGATACGACCGACGCGGTGACGATCTCGGTTCGGGCGGCTATGGATAAAGGGTATGTGCGGGTGGAAGTCGTTAACCCGTTTGACCCCGAGACCTCGCGGCCGCAGAAGGGAACGGGGTTCGGCTTGAATTCGATCCAACGTCGCCTCTATCTTCTCTTTGCGCGGGCGGACCTGCTTGAAACCCATGCCGAGAATAACCTGTTCACCACTATTGTAAAAATTCCGCAGCTTCAGCCTGCGGCTATTGTATAACTTATGAGCAACACTACAACGCCTGGGGCTGGCGTCGCCACTCCCATCAAAGCTGTCCTGATAGACGATGAGCCGCTGGCCCGGATGATCGTGCGCGAATACCTGGAAGCCTGGCCGGAGATCACCATCGTACAGGAATGCGGAGATGGATTTGAGGGGATCAAGGCGATCCAGCAGCACCATCCCGACCTGATCTTCCTGGATATCCAGATGCCAAAGATCAATGGGTTCGAGATGCTGGAGCTGGTGGAGATACCGCCGGCGGTGATCTTTACGACGGCCTTTGACGAGTATGCTATAAAGGCGTTTGAGAGCCATGCGGTAGATTACCTGGTGAAGCCTTTTAATAAAGAGCGCTTCGATAAGGCGCTCGGCAGGTGGCTGACTTCGCGGCCGATGGCGGGCGGCTCCAGGGCTTCGGGCGGCGATAGCGGAAGTTTTTCCGCTTCGGGCGCGGGCGGCGCGGGCGAATCCGGGGTTTCTGGCGCGTCGGGCTTCTATGGCGGCGCAGGCGGCACTGGTTCGGGTGAGGGCGCAGGGTCTGCTCGCGCGAACGCCACGCGTGATCTGCTTGAGACGGCGGCGCTTTCCCCGGCGCAGCAGCAGCGGGTCGTGGTCAAGACCGGCGGAAAGATAAAGATCATCCCGATAGAGGATATCCTCTTTCTCGAAGCGGCGGATGATTATGTCAAGATCCATACGACGGGCGGAGCTTTTCTGAAGAATCGGACGATGAGTTATTTTGAAAAGACGCTGGACCCGATGCAGTTTGTGCGGACGCACCGGTCTTATATCCTGAATGTGCAACAGGTCACGAGGATCGAGCCTTATGAGAAGGACAGTCATCTTTGTATCCTGCAGAGCGGCGCACAGGTGCCGGTGAGCAAGTCGGGATATGTGAAGTTGAAGGGTGTGTTGGGGTTGTAGGGTGTGGGGGCCGCATTGACTTCCGGTCGCCCGCCGTCGCTTGCCGCAGTTCGCGCTGCTGCAGGGACCATGGCGTGCTGCCCCTGCCTGGGCCATGTCGCCGCAGATCGTGCCGCTGCCTGGGCTGTTGCTTGCCGCAGTTCACGCTGCTGCTCGGACCATCGCGTGCCGCTGCTGCCTGGGCGGGCTTCCCACTGGTCGTGCTGGGGCCATGGCGCGCACTGCTGCCTGGGCCTTCTCTCCGCCGGCTGAACCTCCGGGCGCAGCCTCCGCCCTTACGCGTCCTGCCCGATCCACATCGCGCCGCCGATGCTGTCGCGGCTCGCGCCCGTCACCGAAGACAATACATTTGTTTCCTCCCTCCAGCGCAGCACACCGATCAACGCCATGATCAGCGCCTCTTTGTGATCCGCAAGAGTCGCGTCGGGGATTTCGACGGCGATGCCGACGGTCCCTAAGCGCGCCTGAAGACGCTGGATCAAAAATTTGTTGTGTGCGCCGCCGCCAGTAGCGAGTAGACGGCGTTGTGTGCCGGAATCCGCCTGGGCTGAACCAGCCGCCTGGGCTCCGTCTGCGGTCAATCCTACCGCTTGAGCTGACCCCGTAGCCGCGCCGGCAGCCGTGTCCGCCCCTGCTGTCTCGCCGCCAGCCGTGTCCGCGCTCAGCGCCTTTACCGCTCGTTCCACCTGCCCCGCAATATGCTCCACATAAGTCGCCAGCGCATCAGCCGCCAGTAAACGGCCTCCGCTATCCGCCATCGCGGTCTTGATGACAGGCAGAACGGTATCCGTTCCGAAGGAATTAGCCAGGGATTTTGGATAGGCCGCCGCATAATAAGGCAAAGCATCCAGCTGTGACAACAGATCCTCATTGACACGGCCAGAAGCCGCCAGCGCCCCACCCTCATCATAAGCCTGGCCCTCGAGCGCGGCGAGTTCATTGAGTACGCGGTTTGCAGGGCAGATATCGAAGGCAACGTAAGGATCGCTATTCCGTGATACATTCGCAATCCCACCCAAATTCAAAAAGAAATCATAGTCCCCGAGCAGCAGCCTTTCCCCGATCGGCACGATCGGCGCGCCCTGCCCACCCAGCGCGAGGTCCATCGCCCGCAGATCGCTCACCACATTGATCCGGGCAGCAGCCGCAATTGCCGCCCCATCGCCCAGCTGCGCCGTCATCTTTTGCGCCGGCACATGAAAGGTAGTATGCCCATGACTCGCGATCAGCTGCACCTGGTAATGCAGACCGTTTGCTTCGATAAAACGCAGCACCTGTTCACCCAGGTAATGTCCATATTCGGTATGTAAGAGCTGGTAATCCAGCGCAGAAAGTTCTGTTGCTTTAGCCAGCCGCTGCCTCCACTCCTCGGAGTAAGGATAGGTCGCTGTATGAACAAAGGAGTATTCCCATTTTTTGAGCGCATTCTTTGCCGTCGACGCCTTTTCCTGTAAGTGAACAAAGGCGATATCAAGGCCGTCCAGCGAGCTGCCACTCATTAAACCAATGACTTTGTAAACCATAAGGGCACAAAAGTAAGACCTTAGTCGCTGATCTTTGTAAAAATCAAATAGTCGGCCATGCGCCAGTTTATGCCGTTGATACTCGTCTCGTAGGTCATTTTCAATTGGTTATCGCTTAACCGCCGGTAAATGAAATGTTCGTAGTAGACGCCAGCCTTGTCCGTCCGAGACTGGCATTCCCAAACGACACTGTCTCCACGCCAGCCGTTGCCCGTGAAGAAACGATGCCCCTGGTAGTTGTCAAAGACATAAGACAGCTGCTGTCCTGTCGTCACATCCACGCCCCAAAAAGAGGTGGCTGCATATTTATGAGGCGGAACATCGCGGTGTTCGAGGACAAGCCAGGCACTGTCCAGGCTTAAGTGTACCAGTAGCTTCGCCTTGATAGCAGCCCCATTAGAGAATGTCCCTTCGCCGAACCAGGAGCCGGAAAGCCAGGCCACCAACGAAGGATCGAGACGGTGCGGGGATTGGATAGTCTCCGGGCAGGAGGCCAAGGAAGCAGCACCCAGATGAAACAACAGGACGAAAAGGCGGAATGGAATTTTCATAATACAATTTACTGCGCACGGCCCTCCCTCCCCAAACGGCTTAAACCATCTCCCCCATCTCTTCAACGCCCTCCCCCCACAAAACACCTCCTTACCACCCGCATTCCAACACCGCCCGCCCGCCTCGCCAACAGGCCTTCTCCCCGCCCGCATTCCGACACCGATGCACTCAGA
>JAATGQ010000201.1 GCA_015654595.1 Chitinophagales bacterium
CGAAGGCGGACGAGGCCGCCCCGTCCTCCCAGTAGCCTGTCCAGTCGCCCTTCTCCTGCGGCAGCTGACTCCCGTACCTCGCCTCGAAAGCGCTAAAGGCCGTGGTCGTCGAAGAGATGATAAATTTTGGCCAGGTGTAAGTTGTATTCCAATTTTTTACAAACTCGCTGATCGAGGGGTCAGGCACGGCATTGTCGCCATGGCCGCTCCACCGGATATAAGAGATATCGTAGTTGAAATTCTTACGCTTCAGCTCGGCGATATACTGGTCGACAAAGGTCTTTGTCAGTCCTTCGGGCATGCCATGTGACAGCGCGTAACCTTTATAAGGAATCCAGACCAGCACCTTTTCTTTTCCGCTGGGGCTTACCCAGTAGAAGGGTTTATCTTCCCATTGCTGCAGGATATCGCCGATACGATCGAAGTAGTTGGGCGCAGCGCTGAAGTATTTGATACCCGCCTGTGCCATTGCTGTGACCGTTCCCCAGGTATAACCGGGTACGTCGCTGATCATAGCGGCGTCTACAGAAGCGCCGCAAAGGTTAGCCACTTCCTTGCTGCGATGAAAAAGCTGCAGCAATTCTTCGGGTCGGCAAAGACCAGTCAGCGTATTGACATACATTCCGTTCAAAGCTACACCCCCATCCTTTACAGCAGCAATGAACCGCTGACGCTGCTGCTCGTCCATGCGATGCAGAAAAAGATCGGCAGCATATACGCCTTCCAGGTTCCAGACGAAACGGGCGCCCGCGGGATAGTCTCTAGTCTTTTGCGCATAGTCGATACCGGTCAGCAGGTTGTTCATCTGTTTCCGTTCGACATTCGTCTGGATCTCTGTATATCCGATGTCGTTATGACTATGCGGCAGGATATAGATCGTCATCTTCCTGGCTGGAACCATTGCTACCTGGCCCGACACAACGGTCTTGCCGTCGGCCGTCAGCGTATAGGGAACACTCGTCTCCTTTTTTAATTCCGGGACAAAGATCTCTATCGTCCCGCCGCCATGAGCAACAGCAAGCGTAAGATCGGGCGCTCCCTTGACATGGACGGTCACACTGGCGGCATCGCCGCTGTTGTCCAACGACAATTCCGCGCTTTGATAGGAACGGCCATCCCTGATAGATATGAACGGAAGACTTCGCGCGCTTTTAACGGTCAAAGCCGGGGCTAAAGCGGACGCGGGGCGCAACAGAGCCGCTGGGCGACGCCGGATGGAAGCAACATCGGCATGCTGCGCCTGGACGAAGGCTGGCGCCCAACAGCAAAAGATCAGGTAGCAGAATATTTTTTTCATACGTTGACTAAGTTAAGATATTCTAGTATCCGGGATTCTGCGGACGAAGATTGGGGTTTCGTTGTAACTCTGTAGGCGGTAAGGGCAGCAGCAGGTCCGTGTTGGTAAACTGCTGTCCGCGGCCGTTGGAATGGCCGACAAGCGCAGAGAAAGTGACATTATGCGAGGCATCCACGTCGGGATAGAGCTGGGTCCGTACCATGTCGAACCAGAAGTGCCCCTCCATCGCCAGTTCGCGATAGCGTTCTGCAAGGATAAGCGCCCTTCTTTCATCCTGGCCGGCAGGAATAGCAGGCGGCGTGACATAGGCCCTGTTCAGAATTGGCGTAAGATAAGGGGTTGGGTCCTGACCCAGTTCGTTGGCAGCCTCTGCAGCAACCAGGTAGACATCCGCCAGTCGATAGACAGCAGCGTACTTGCCGGAAGCAGCCGTGCTGAATAACGCGGTACTGTCGAACCAGCGATAAGGCATATAAGAGAATTTGATAGAGGCCGGGGTACCGCTGGTCGTCGTATAGTCGAAGGAGGTGCTGTAAAATTGCTTTTCGTGCCGGCGGATATCATTTACGCTGTCATACATATTCAGCAGCGTGGCAGACGGCGTCCAGACCTGTGTGATCAGCGTGTAAGCGACGTGAAGGTTGGAATTTGGCACAGTCAGCGGGAAAGTATTGGGTAAGGAATACTCCGGCAAAGAAGACTGCTGGATAGCGGAGTTGTATTCGATAAAATAGAGGTATTCGCTTCCCTGGTCATAGGACGTCAGACGAAGTTTATCAAAAGGCGTCGTTCCCGCCGAATTATCGAACAAGGCATAACCGCCGGCGCTGTTCAAGACAGCCTGGGCCTGTTGAAGAGCCTGCGCATAGGCGGGCTGGCCCTGTCCCAGCGGATAACCTGCCATCGTCAGGTAGACTTCTGCCAGTACCGCTCCTACTGAGCCTTTGGAGACCTGGTTGCCGTTGGCGCCCATCGGCTTGTCCGCGAGGTTGCCGTTGCTGTAAGCCCATTGCAGATCGGCAGTTATCGCGTTATAAATGGAATCAAGAGAAGCCCGGGGCGCATAAAGGTTGTCAAGATTCTCGTAAGGCTTGAGGATCAGCGGGACCGCGCCAAAAAGCCGCACCAGGTAGTAATAGTCCATCGCACGGAAAAAGCGGGCCGTTGCAACCAGTGGCGCTGCCGAAGTCTGATCGATTGTCGTGCTTGCCGCTACTTTTGAGATGATGGTGTTGGCGCTGGCAATATTGCTGTAGAAAGAAGACCAGATGCCGCCGACATAATTGTCTTCGTTATCCGCAGTCTGGGTCAGCGATGCAAAGTAACGAACGCTTGGATTCTGCGCAACCAGGTTATTGGCCATACCGGAAAGGTTATCCAGTGCAAAAGCGTTGGTCCCATCATAAAGGTCGCCTACATTGTAGAAGCTGCCCGGACCAGTAGCGATATTGTACAGATAGTTGACGGCACTTTGGACCTGGTCGATCGTTTGAAAATAAGCGTCGACCGGCTGGGAACTCTTAGGGCTTTCTTCCAGGAATTTGTGACAGCTGCAAAGCCCAACCAGTGCCGCCGACAAAAGTATCATTATTTTTTTCATACAATCTTGTTGAGTAGTATTACAATCGTTTTTAGAAGCTCATGTTTACGCCAGCGGTAAAAGTCCGGGCCTTGGGATATTGATAGAATTCGATGTTCTGTCCGAAGGGCGGAGCATTGGGCGTATTCCAGGATATACTCTGCGGATCATAGCCCTTGTACTGGCTGGACGTGATCAGGAAAAGATTCTGCGCGCTGATGTAAAACCGGAGTCTTTTGATATGCAGCGCGTCCAGCGATCCCTGCGGCATATTATAACCCAGCACCACGTTGCGTCCACGGATAAATGATCCATCTGCAACCCAGTGGCTGTCGAATGCGGCGCTCTGACCTGCATCCGGCGCAAAGCGCAGCTGCTGGATATCGGTGTTCTGGTGACTGGGCGTCCATGCATTCAGCACGGTCGCAAGTGAGTTGCTGTACCCCGTCCGGTCCTCCGACGAGAACAGGAAAGCCTGTGCGATCTTGGCGCCCTGGGAATATTGCAGGTCGATCATCAGGTCAAAGGCCTTATAGCGGAAGGTGTTGACAAAGCTGCCATTCCAGTTGGGAGTATTATGTCCCAGGATGTATTTGTTGGCGGATTCTTTTTCCTCGCCGGCTTTATAAGGAAAGTTGGGATCAGCAGCCAGGCCATTCTGAACATCCTGTGTGCTATAGGTCCCCAGCCTCTTGTAACCCCAGAAGGAGCCGGCAGGTTGTCCTACACGCAGGATAGTAAACCCGTCGCTGACAGGCCCCCAGAAGGGACCAGGGAAAATGTCCTCGTTGTTGGTACCCAGGGATAGCACCTTGTTCTTATTGAAGTTGGCAGTGAAGGCCGTCGTCCAGCTGAAATTACGGGTATCGATATTCTTTGACGACACCATCAGGTCCATCCCACGATTCGACATGCTGCCGATATTGGACATCACACCGCTGAAACCAGTACTGTTTGGGATCGGCTTGTTCAGCAGAAGATTGGTGGTCTTTTTGTAATAGTAGTCCGCTTCCAGCGCTATAATGCCTTTAAACAATTGGAGTTCGAAACCGGCATCTGTCTGGGCTGTCTTTTCCCATTTGAGATCGGGATTGGGCAAACCACTGATAGAAGACGAGGCAGCACGGCTGCCATCGATCAGGGTCGTTCCGCTGCTGATAGTAGAAAGCGACTGGTAGCTGCCAATTTCGGTATTACCCGTCAGACCATAGCTGGCACGGAGTTTCAGATAGTTGATGGCGGGTATCGCAGACATAAAATCCTCTTTGGTCATCACCCATCCCGCGCCTACGGAGGGAAAATAGCCATATTTATTGTCTGCACCAAAACGGGACGAGCCGTCAATACGCTCCGTCAATGTCAACAGGTACTTCTCACGATAATTATAGCCAACGCGGGCAAAGTAAGAGTTGATAGCCCAGCGGTCATAAGAACTGACAGGCGCATTCGGCTGGCCGCCAGCGCCGAGATTGTATTGCCGGTAGTAGTCATCAGAGAAATATTGTGTGCTGCCGTTGAGCTGTTCGTCGATGCGCTCCTGCCAGCTGGCCCCCAATAAGGCATTGATATGATGATCGCCCAACGTCTTTTTATAGGTAAGGTAGTTCTCCTGCTGCCAGTAAGCATATTGCTCACTGTTGATCGATGCTACGCCCTTCTGGTTGGCCGATATATTAAGCAGGTCAGAAGGGCTGTAGTAGTCCGCCTGGTTGTTTTGCAGGTCCGTACCAAACTGTGTCTTGAAGTCGAGGTCCTTCAGGATATGAAAGTTAAAAAAGATATTGCCGAAGATCTGTGTGCGCGTATTCAGGTGAGTCTGCTGCAACAGGACCTTTTGAGGATTCTCTGCGGCATCGAGGAAGGAAAAGGTGGAAGACACCTGGTTGTTCGCCCAGCTTCCGTCAGGAAATTTTACGGGAAAGATAGACGGCATTTCAATCATTGTCCGGGTCGGCGTATTGCCGCCGGTGGTTGGATCAACCTCATTTTCCTTTGAATAGTTAACAAGCACATTGGCGCCGAAATCAACCCACCTGGCCAGCTTGGCGTCATGGGTAAGCCTGACGTTATAACGGCGAAGATCCGAGTTGAGCATTATACCCTGGTTATAGGTATAGTTCAGAAAAACGCCGGTAGAAGAGTTCTCGCCCCTTGTCTGGATAGAAAGCTCATGGTTATTGGAGACAGCGGTGCGGGTAGACGCTTTCTGCCAGTCGGTATTGTATTTCGGGGAACCATCGGAATTAAAGAGCCGCGTGTCAGATAGATCAAGCGTACGAGGCGCCGCGCCCCAGATGGAATTATTGGCCATGCCGCCGGCAAGTACCTGCAGCCATTGTTTGGAATTGAGCACTTTCAATTCGTGCTGCAGATTGCCTTCGCTGATGGAGGCATCGTAGGAGACAACGGTTCCCCGCTGGCTTGCGCCGCGTTTGGTCGTGATCAGGATTACGCCGTTGGAGCCGCGCGCCCCATAGATGGAGGTAGAAGAAGCGTCTTTCAATACTTCCACGTTCTGGATATCATAAGGATTGAGGAACTGGATATTTGTCATGGCCACACCATCCACCACATAGAGCGGATCAGTGGAAGAGTTGATGGACCCAATACCGCGGATGATCACAGAGGCCAATCCGCCAGGCGCGCCGGAGTTTAGCGCGATATCGACACCAGCCACACGACCTTGCAGTCCTTCGAGCACATTGGTGATCGGCTGGGCTGTAATCTCATTGGCTTTGACAGAAGTGACAGAGCCTGTAACGTCGACCTTTCTCATCGTACCATAACCGACGACCACAACGGAATCGATTGTATTCTTAGCGGCGGAGAGCGAGACGGTAGCGGCGTCGTCAGCATCAACTTCTTTATTAGCAAAGCCGACAAATGAAAAGACCAGTTTGGCATTGCCTTCTACCTGGATCTGCCAGGAGCCGGTCTCGTCCGTGGTCGTACCGACCTTTTTTCCTTTTATAGTGACGGATACGCCGCCCAGCGGCTTACCATTTTCATCTACGACATGGCCTGTATGAAGGCGGGGCTGCGCGTTAGCGAGCACAGTACTCAGGAGAACCAGGAGAAGGACAGATAAGATCTTCCTCCCCGGTTTGGTGGGATGCAGTCTAAACTTTTTCATAAAATGCAAACAATTGCAGGTGAATAGATATATAGTTTTAGTTTCTACTTTACATAAGCCTTTATCAGTTTTAAGGGAGTGGATTGTGTATTCTCCAGCCGATAGGAACCAGCAGCCGCTGGCAGCAAAAAGGTTTCAGCATATCGAAGCTGATAGCGTTTACCTTGCGCCGTTACAACTGTGACTTCTTTCCCTTCGACCAGCATCAACAGGTGGCATTTCTCTTCAGTTGCAATTGTGGTATTTCCCATCAGGGTGATACGGTGTATAGCATAAAAGTGCTCGGGATGGGTAGGCAGCAGCTCGAGCTGCATTCCCGGCTCGGATCGTAGTAGTTGTGGCTGGGAAACCAGCTCCTGCTTTACTTTCGGACCTTTTCTTTCGAAGTCCAGGTTATGAAAGGCATGCTCGATATTGATGGGCCTGGGCATGCCTTCGAGGTCCAGCCGCATCCAGTCATACATTTTAAAGGTGAAAATGTAAGGCGTTGCACTGATCTCGAGTACGAGATTGTTTATCCCCGCGCCATGGATGGTCTGGTTGGGGATCAGAAAAAGGTCGTGTTTTTGCGCGGGCAGCAGTTGTACGTAGGCTTCGATGTCGATGGCCTGGTTGTAGGTCTGGCTGTCCATCAGTATCTGCCGGAATGACGTGGGATCGATATCTTCGGTGAATCCCAGGTAGACGCCAGCCCCAGGTTTACAATCCAGGATATAATAGGTCTCATCCTGGGTGATGTTTTCTCCAAAGTGCTGCTGGATATAAGGCAGGGAAGGATGACATTGGATCGACAGGTTACCCCCGCCAAAAGTATCGAGGAAGTCGAACCGGATAGGGAACTCTTCTTTAAAGCGTCCCGCATCCACGCCGAGGATGGCCTCCGACTCGCATTGCATCAACCAGTCAAAAGCTATCTCGAGCAGCAGTCCGTCGCTTTCAAAAACAATCCCATTTTCAGGGGCGATGAGTTCAAAGCTCCAGGCGTAATTGACCTCGTCTTTGGAAAGCATGGGTATATGCTGCTTCATCCACTGCCCGCCCCAAACGCCAGGTTCAAACCAGGGCCTCGGACGAATAAAATTTTCGGCCATTGTACGCATCCCTTTCCTGATGCTGTCGAAGAGCGTCCAGTTGGGCTCTTCTTCGTGCTGCCCATCAGCAACGATCGCGATGTGATTACAGATCTCTCGCCGGTGCTTATTTAAGACTACCCAGTCGACGAAATAGGATCGTTTATACATTTCCGCAAAAGGGCCGGTATTGACACCGCCAAGATTAACAGCGCTGCCAGCCCGCATTCTGTATTGCAGCTCGTTCTTTGGCAGGTCAAAGTAGATGACGGGCGTATCCCATTGAGACAGTGCAGATCCCGGTCCGGCAAAGATGGTAATATGACTGCCCTGTTCCGGACGCCAGTCGGATAATCCTGGGATAAACCAATCCGCCAGGTTAAGCGTTGTCTTTGTCCCCCACACCGCGCCTTCCTGTCCAAGGAAAGGCCTCACCATCGTCTCGATGTCAGATGGCGTTTTCAGAAAGGCCGATGTTTCGTACCAAAGAATAGCAATGCCAAGCTTTCTCAACTCTTCACATAGCCGGTGACGGATCAGACGCCAGTCGATGCCGGCATAACCCTCGATCCTGACTCCCTTATACCCCGCTATCCAGCGCGCCAGGGAACTATAGCCGGAAAAGATGCGGCCATTACCCAGCGGCTCGAAGGGATAGATATCATAGCCGGAAGTGTTCGGTCCAGGGCTGGATACAGGGAGTGACGATTGACGCGTTTTGCGGGCCGGAGGCTCACTCTCTCTTATCGGGTCATTAAGCGATGCAGCACCGGTAATCGCCGTCCATTCTGTATTTTCGGGAATGACAACGGGTGCGGGAAGACGCATCGATGCGCTAAAGAGCGCATACGCACGGGCGATACTTCCGCCGATAATCACCGCATCGGCCTCAAAACGCAGTATCCACGGAGTCAGCAGCGCGCCGAGATGAACGCCGAATTGTTCAAGGACGGCTGCAGCCTTTACATCACTCTTGGCGAGCTGCGCCAGCTGGCGCACATCATTGGCAGGATAAGCATTTAACAACCAGCGCGTCGAAATATAATCCTCAGCAATCCCATCTTTGAAAGGGATATCATAGAGATAACCGTTAGGCGGAACGCCTATACCTCCCGTGACAAGATGCTGATTATCGATAAAACAAGCCCCAAATCCCGTCCCCAGCGTAATGGCGATAATTTTCTTGTGCTGCCGGCCCTCGTCGGAAACGGCAGCGCCCAGTCCAAAACAGGCAGCATCGTTTGCAAACCGGATCGGCGTCTGCTTGCCCGCAGCATCGGCCAGCCGTTCATAGAGCGCTTCGCGGATATTCAAGCCATAAAGGTGTTCGTATTTGTTGAGTCCCTGGATCATCGAGATACCGTTGGGATAATCGAAAGGACCGGGCATCGCGATACCGATATTGTCCAGCGGTTGATCTGCAGCGGCCTGCACGGTCCGGATCAAACCCGCCAGCGTATCCAGCACGATGGAGGCGGAAGCAGCCGGGTCAATCGAAGTACGTTGATAAGTCTGAGGCAGGATATGGCCATCCTGTGTCAGCGCAGCACTGATATGCGTACCACCGATGTCGACACCAAGGCCTATCCCGGTCGGTGTAGTGGAAGCAGTATGTTTGGACATATGTGCAGTCATCGTGTAGGGCCGAGAATCACGCTCAGCAGCGGTTGTTTAAAATAGCCCAGCGAACAAATGTTGGTATGTTTGAACATAGTTCGAATAGGCAAAAAAATAACAGGGTCTTAAAAACTCCCTTTTTTGATATCGATATTGTAAGTGAACTTATCACTTCTATAATATCCGATATTGTATTCAACGGGCCGGTTGCCGACATCATAGACAAAACGTTCTCTGAACAGTACGGGAAAATGGGCGTCTACCTTTAACTTTTTCCCCAGCGGACCTGCAGAACGAGCGCTAATATTCTCGCTGCTGCGGAGAACGACAACGCCATACTTTTCTTCGAGCATCGCATATAAGGGCCGGTTGAATTCGTCTTTTTCGCTGACTCCGATCCGCGGATGAAACCAGCTTTCGAAATAGACGATCGGTTCGCCGGATTCTTCGCCTTTCAGCTTCGACAGCCGGAGTACTTTTTTGTCCTCGTCGATCAGGAAGAAGTTACGGATCGTCTCATCTGGTATTGTCCATTCTACCTTAAGCTGCAGGTTGGTGACAAGAACCCCTTTCTCCTGCATCTCCTGGGTAAAGCTGTACCAATGATCCAAACCGGTCTTTAGCCCTCTCTTCTCTGCGACCCGGGTACCAACACCCTTTTTCCGAACGATAAGACCTTCATTCTCCAGTTTGTTGGTGGCCTGGCGGACGGTATTGCGCGATACGCCAAGTCTGTTGGCCAGCTCGACCTCTTTTGGCAGAAATACCCCGTTCTTGAATTTTTCCATGTCGATCAACCGCCGAAGATAATCTTCGACCTGGACATGGAGGGGAAGCTTACTGTTATGATCGATCAAGGCTTATTTGTTAGAATGTTCAGACATATAAAATAAAGACGATTTACCGGAATTTCCAAAAACTTTTACAGATAAAATTTAACTAATTGAAAATGATCTGTTTATTAAGAAGGGAGGGATAGTGCCTTGTACAAAGTCGTCTTTTGGGAATGAGATACGATTGGATATCCGTGCGTTACCCGCGGGGAGATATTTCATTAAGTCGGGCAAAAAGAACAGCACTTTTATACAGGAATAAGGAATCGAACCAGGCTTTCGGGTAAGGTAATGCCTTCCCGAAAGCCTGTCGTCTGACGCTTGAAAATTTATTGCTGATTCCTGGCCGCCTTTTCTACCCTGCTCTTTGGCAGGTAGATCTGGAAGCCCAGGCCAAAGGTCAGGTCGGAAGAAGTAGCGCTCGAACCAAAGCCGACGATACCCTGATATTTTATCAAACCTTCGAGACCGATATTAGGAGTGATAAAGTAAGCCAGGCCTGGGCCGAATCCAAGTCCAAGACCGTTGGTGGAATTTCCTACATGGGGGTTATTCCCTTCGATGCCAACGTTGCCTTCAAGGAAGAAACGCATGTGACGGAGCACATCGATATTCTTGTCATTGATGTGGTAACGCGCCAGAGGACCTATGCCATAGTTGATATTTGACCCTGCCCCTTTCGCGGTCACTAATCCAAAGTTAACATATGCGCCTACAGCTAAATTATCCTGTATAAACCAAGCCGCCTTTGGATCAAGATTAAAAGAGAAGTTATTGCCGGAATTAAGGCTAAGATCCATTTGGGAAATGTCTCCGCCTACCATTACATTACCCTTCTGAATTTGGGCATTAGTCAACAAAGACGATGTCATGGCAATCGATAAAACAAACAGTAATTTTTTCATCATGTAAGTGTTTGATATAGTACATAAATATTCATGCCACGAGGCTGCAGCAGACATATCCAACTCGCTTACATTATTAAATTAATAGATCATTTAATCTTTTAGGATCATTTGTAAACCTGGTTGGTTATGGCATCCGCTCATCGATCCTTTTTGTATTTCGCGTTGGTTTGTTCGTCCAAATGAAATTTTTGCCCGGAAGACTGGTGGAAGAGTTTTTGCATGAGTTGATGTATAACATGGCTTTGCCGCTGAAAGAGGCGGCACATGAACAGCCTGCCAGATGGGTCATCAGATGCAGCCATTGTCGCCTGGATTTCCTTATTTCGGGAAACTAACAACAAGAGCCAGCCAAAGGAAGAAAGACGATCGCTGGCACGATTTTTTTATATTTCTTATTAAACGATTCATTATGAAACATACTGTTGAAAATGAGGATCGGAAAAAGAAAGAAAAGGAAACAGGCATTCGTCAGCCTGATCCCGAAACAGAAAATACGACCGATCCGCAAGAAAATATGAAAGGGCCGTTTTCTTCCTTTATGCAGGGAGTAAAACACACGGCAGAAGACAATGACGACGACGACAGAGAGGAATTAAAACATCCGACAACAAAGACAACGGAAGACCCATATAGGCCAAAGAACGCCAATAACAAGTAGTTCGTTTAAATGTACCAACACAAAAAAGCCTGTCCACTTTCGAGGAAGGCTTTTTTATTTTTAACACATTAATTTATTGCGCTGTCGCGGCTGCAATATTTCCTTTAGGAGAAGGATTATGAATGCCAAGAGCAGTCATTGCCTGCGTGTAAGGCATTCTCTTCAGTGAAGTTGGATCAAGCACCGTAATATCGGTTGTAGAGGCAAGAACATTTGCAGGAACAATTACAAACCGGAAAGGAGTTCCAGTCAGGTCTTCGTCAAAGCTCAATACAGTCAGTCTTTGTACGCTGGCACCCAGGGCTGCACCGCCATACGCATCGAGGTCGATCCAGGTAGAATCGCCTGAAGGCAGTTGAACCTTAAGATACCCCAGGATAAGATCCTTGTCGACAGCTGCTTTTGTAAGAGCAGGAACAGCGAGAGAATCATAATACGTATAATCACCATCAAACGACATATTCAGCGTCATCGGAGCTGAATAGATTACACTGTCAGGTCCAGCAGCGCCGGTCTTCCCCGCAGGTCCAGTGTCCCCTTTTTTAGAACAGCTAACAACGAATAAACTTCCGGAAATAACGGTCAGAAACAGGAGTTTTAGATTTTTCATCTTTTAATTTTTGGATTTAACATAGTAGCAAACCTAACATTAAGTATTGCAGTTGATCGATCGATGGCAGGTAAACGATTAATAGTTTTGGTTATTTCGACTTTGGAAAACTATTTAAATTTATACAGGAAACCCTTAGGGACGATAACCCGGCATTGGGCACAGGAATGGCATTGCCAAGAATAAAGAAGCCAATGACCAGATATTATATTTTTATTTTATATCTTCTATTGCTTGCCAGGACAGTACCCGCCGCGGGCCAAACGCTGTCCAAAGAGGAACTGGCTAATTCGCAATGGAAGACGTTCTACCCCGCAATGAAGGATACGTTGATGATGCGTTATACAAAGGACTCCCTGATCATTACAACATCGACTGGCGCACAGCTGCTGGTGTCAGGCTATAAGCTCGGGAAAAACATTATTACTTTCCATGACGGCGGCGGTCTTAATGGCTGCCCAGACCTGCCCGGCTCCTATCATTTACAGATCGCTGGCGATGTACTGACTTTACAGATGGATGAAGATCCTTGTGACGGCAGAGGAAGTATCTTAATTTCAAAAAAATGGATTGGGATGAACGGCAGGGCCTTATCGGCTGCAATGCGGTAGATTTTCCTATTTTTATGGGCAATTTTATAGACGACATGAAGTATGTTTTTATTTTGTTTGGGCTCCTGGCTTGCTCTTATAGCAAAGCCCAGGTTATGAAATGGCCGCATGGTGCCAAGGCGGCGATCGTATTAACCTATGACGATGCGTTGCCGACGCAGCTGGATACGGCTGTCCCGCAGCTGAAGAAGGCAAAGCTGAAGGGTACCTTCTTTTTAACCAGCGATGTGGATTATGTCACTATGCCCAGATGGCGCCAACTGGCAAAGGAAGGGTTTGAGCTTGGTAACCATACGGTCTTTCATCCCTGTCCGGCCTCTCCTGACAATCCCGTCTCCTCGGATGGATATACGCCTTATCAGATCATCCGTGAGATCGAGATCATGGATCGGTTCCTATTCGCGCTGGATGGAAAAACAAACAGGACCTATGCCTATCCCTGCGCGGTGACGACTGTTGGCGGAAAGGATTATGTCGATACGCTGCGCCGATATAAACTCGTCCGGTATGCGCGTATTGGCGGAGATATGAATGCTATTATCACAGACTACACCCATCTCGATACCCTCCGTATCCCTGCTTTGGGTTTAGAAGACGGTACTCCTGCAGATTCGCTGATCGACTATGTACAAAGAGTGCAGAAGGTCGGAGGCCTGGGTATTTTTATGTTCCATGGGATCGGCGGCGACTATATTACTACGCCGACCGCTTCACACCAGGCCTTGGTCGATTATCTTCGTAAGAACAGAAAAGACATCTGGGTTGCCACCTTTCAGGAAGTGATGGATTATGTAATGAAGAACCGATAAGGGGTATAGTTTACAAACTAACAGTCTTCGATCCGAACCAGCATAGTGAACCCCGGCCAATGGCCGGGGTTCTTCATTGATAGTACATGAATAAATGCTCAGCGTTCCAATTCTTGGAAGAAAAACAAGTGTTGAACCCTAGGGTTCAAATTTTTTGACCAGTTCATTCTTAAGCAATATCACCTAGCGCAGCCCGTTTGATGATCATTCCAGACCTCAACCCCAAACCGTGTTTAAAATCCAAATCTACCGCTATGCGGTCCTAACCTTGTTGTTTTTTTATAGTGGTCATCTCTTTGCAGCCAATAATACCGCCACAAAAAATGGCGCATGGACCACCGCCGGAACCTGGTCTCTTGGCCGGGTTCCAATCAGCACCGATGTAGTCGTTATCAATCCAGGGATCACCGTTACCACCAGCACTAACGGAGCTCTTGTCTGTGCATCGCTGACGATAGATGCCACCGGCAAACTGACGCTCTCCTCCGGTTCGCTCGCGATCAGCGGTAATCTCGACAACCTCGGCACATTGACTGCAAGTGCCGCAACAACCCTAACGTTTAATGGAACTGCCAACTCAACGATCACCGGAGGAGGAAGCTATTCCATAGCCGGAACGGTTGTCATGAATATGGGCGCTGCCGCCACTGAACTTGATGTATCAGATAACAATTTCATTACGGGTATCAATACGGGCGGCAAGTATTATTTCACCTTTACCCGTGGTACATGGATCTTCGAAACAACCGCAACGTTGAAGGACGCCTATAACAGCGGTTCGACGAAGGCGCTGACCATTCCCTATGGTGTTACTATCGAGAATATCAGCGGTACAACCAACCTGGCTTTAAAAGGAACGACCGGTAATGTACTGCTATCGGGAAAGCTGCTGGTCACAGGCGGAACGGTCGACGTTCAGACGGGCCAGACCACCAACGCCGGGCAGGATCTCAACTATTACGTAAATGGAGGAACGCCTCAATTATATATGACAGGCGGAAACCTGAATGTCGGAGCCGGATTCAATCCATACACAAACAAGGATTATGTCGACTTCAATATGACTGGCGGGACCATACTGGTAGCGGCAAATGGTTCTTCTGCTGCCGAGACCTTTTACCTGCAGGATGTTACAGGAGGAAAAACGGTTATGTCGGGCGGCACGATCATCCTGCGCGAACCTTGTACTGCAACCCTGGACCTGGATATGGGCGGGGCAAAAGTGAAAGCGACCCAATACTCTGTTACAGGAGGGATCGTCCAGCTGGGAGACGCCGGGACACAAAACTCCAGCACCTGGTATGCCGTCAATTCGCAGTCCGCTACCAATTACCCGCATATCTATATGAATGCCGCCTATCCCAAGACCTTATCCGCCAATGCCAACGGTAATATAAATATGCTTAGCCTTCATATTAACTCAAACGGCACGTTCGATGCTTCGGGATTTCCGGCGACATCGATTACCAGCGGCGATGCCAATGGCTCCCTTGAAGATGAAGGCGCCATCACGACTTCCACGAATACGATTGTTTTTATCGGTACTGCTGCGCAATCGATCACCTCAACCAATTCAACGAATGTCCCTTTTTACAATTTAATCATTGATAACACCGGCGGAAACGTTACTTTGTCGACTCCGGCAACCGTAAACAATCTGCTGACCTTAACCAGCGGAAAGGTCGATGCATCAAACGCCGTTCTGACGATCAATAATGGCGGCGTAGCCATATCGGGTCCTACTGCTGACAAGTATATCATCACCGGAAATGGAGTGACCCAAACGGGCAATCTTACTATAAAAAATCTGACAAAGAACTTAACGACTAATTTTCCGATCGGCACGTCCGGTTCCTATTTGCCGCTGACCGTCAATACCGGAACAAACACCGGTAACAGCTATGCTGCTTCGGTCTACCAAG